>UQXB01000104.1:0-2128 GCA_900544935.1 uncultured Collinsella sp. | reverse complement strand
ATCCAAGGGTTATACCCTAAGAGCAAACCACCCCTTTTAGGGGTGGTTTTGATTGGAGGAGAACGCATGCGGCCCGGTGGCACTCAGACAAAGCGCGGCGCCGCGGTGCGCATACGACGCCGACTGGGCTTGGCGCCGCGGGCGTACGCACTGCTATCGTGCTCGCTGGTGCTGGTCATAGCTGGCGTTTCTGCCTATGGCATGACCGTGCCGTCCATGATGCAGGCGCATGCCGCACGCGAACCGCGCGTGGGGCATGAGGCCAAAAGCGATCTGGGCACCACGACTGGATATGCTTGGGCAAGTGTGGTCGGGCATATTGTGTTTGGCACCGACGATGCGGACGGCGCCGAGGCCCCGGACAACGAAGTCACGCTTGCCAATGGCAAAACCATCGTGCTCACCAACACCAAGATCATCGATCGATTGTCCAACAATAGCGTGGCGGCAACGGTGAATAAGGTCGAGCAGCAAAAGGAGCAGGACGCCCAGCAGTCCGGAAAGCCCGGTAGCTCGGATACTTCTGGCTCCGGCTCGGATTCATCGAGTTCGGGCGGCGGCTCTGGGTCGGGTTCCTCTACCGGAGGGCCTGGAAACGGCGGCTCGACGGGCGGCAACACTGACAACGATGCAAACTCCGGCGGCCTTTCCGCTGCTGAGGAAGAGAGCATTCACAGTTGGCTTGTGACCAAGTACAACATGCTCGACGGCTATGTTTCTCGTGCCAATGACGTGGTCTCGACCTATAACTCTACGGGAGATCCCAGACCGTGCGACAGCCTGGTCGGGGAGATGTTTGTTATTCGAGCTGAGTTCGGTCGTCAGACATTCTCGCCCCGGTCAAAGTGGTATCAGCAGTATGCCAATCTGTGGGGCTGTTACACCAACCTATGTCAATGGGTCGGCCATTACGGCGATGATGACGTCGCGCTCGGTAACTTCAACAATAACGTGGCGGCGCTTGCCCTATGATGACCGATCTTGCATCCACCACACCACAATCGCTCGGTCGCGATCCCATGGTCGGCCTGCGCCTGGCGCGTGTCGACGGGTTTGAGCCGGCCATTGCGCTCGGTCAGGACGAACTGCCTGCCTATCTGCGTCGTTTTACGATGCTGTTTGCCGACGATGCCACCATGCGCCGTGGCGGTATCGGCCGCGTGACGCGTGCCGTCAACGCCCAAGGCGAGGCCGTGGCACTCAAGCAGCTCATCTTGCCGACGCGCGATGAGTTTGACGACGATGCCGCTCACGAGGCGCTGGTCGCCAAGTTCAAGGCGGCGTTTCGCGAGGAATATGAATGCCATCGCGCCCTTTCGGGCCTTAAGGGCTTTCCCCGCCTCTATGGCTGGGGCGAGGTCGACGGTGTGCCTGCAATTGTCATGGAATGGGTCGAGGGCGAGACGCTTGCCCGCTTGCGTTCGCGACTCGCCGTGGACGATGCCGGACGCCTGTCGCCGCTTGTGGCGGCGCGTCTGGGTCGCGACCTGTTCGATCTGCTCTGCCGTATGAGCCTGGTGGGCGAGGGCTTTGTCCATCGCGATATCTCGCCCGCTAATATTATGGTGCGTACGGCGCGCCTGCCGCTTGACCGGCAGCTTGCCGAGGGCGCCTTTGACCTGTGCCTGATCGACTTTGGCTCGTCGCTGGCGCTCGAGCCTGCGTCGGCCGTGGCCGGTACCGGCGGCAAGGCGTCGTTTACGGAGCGTTATGCCACGCTGCGTCGCGCGACGGTTGCCTATGCCCCGCCCGAGATGCTCACCGACGATATTCCCGATCTGCGCGCTTTGCGTATGTCGCCGGCGATTGACGTCTATGCCGCGGCAAGCACGGTTTACGAGCTCATTGCCGGCGTCGCGCCATACGAAGCCGCGCCGAGCACTTCGGGCACCTCGGGTTCGCGCAAAAAGACGCGCGACATCGCGAGCCCCTACCGTCTCAAGATGGACACGCGGCCCGGCTATCCCATTGGTGCCCATGCGCCCGGTTGTGATTTGACTCAGCTGCTTCGTCGTGAGCCCGATGTGGCGCTCGCCGCGGCCGAGCAGGCCCAGCAGCTAGGGCTTGAGCCGGATTCCGAAGAGCTACGCGATGCGCTGGCGTTTGTCGATGCCCAGCTGTTCGACGT
>UQXB01000103.1:0-2188 GCA_900544935.1 uncultured Collinsella sp. | reverse complement strand
TGCTCGTCTTCCGCGGTGCTGTCGTCCGGGGTCCGGCATCTGTCGTTCGCCTCTTCTGTCGTATTTGCTGTTGCGTGTTCTGCGAGCGACCTTGCGCGGGCCTGCCGGCCCGTTGCCCCAGGTGCACCCGGATAAATGGTACCCATCCGTTGGGATATGGCCTACTGAAAGAGGTGATTGTGCGACAAGGAGATAGACGAGCGGCATGATGTGGATGCTAACTTTTAGCCCTGTTAAATTGATAGATGCTGATCACGGACAGCCATTAGCGCGTGGTCAATAACAATTGCTCCACTTACAGCCTCTCTTTCAATTCCGACCCATTTAGCTCGTTCTATACAGCCTTTTTAATGTTTGATGGAATATAATTGCCGCAACGCGTTTGTATTGCATTTCGAGCGATTTGGAGGTGCGGATGCGGTCGTATACGGACTTCATTGACGGCTCGCCAAGCGAGACCGAGATTCGCAGCTACCTTGTTGACGGAAACCAGGTTTCGGTGACGCTCAGAATACCCGACACGCTGCGCGACGCGGCGAAAGCGGAGGCGTCCCTTCGCGGGATGAGCTTCAGCGCCTTCGTCCGCACCTGCATGATTGAAGAGCTTTCAAAGAAAGGCCGGTAGCCATGATCACAGGAGCAACCAAGAGCAAGGTGGATGCAATCTGGCAGAAGATGTGGGAGGGCGGCATAACCAACCCCATCGAGGTCATAAGCCAGCTCACTTACCTCATGTTCATGCGCTCGCTCGACGAGAAGGAGCTTGAGACCGAGAAGATGGAGCAAATGCTCGGAACCGAGCTCGACCGCATCTTCCCCGAGGCATACCGCAACTCCTACGGCGCCGAGATTCCCGGCGACCAGCTGCGCTGGAGCCGTTTCAAGGACCTCCCCGCGCAGGAGATGTACCGCGTAGTAAACGAGTTCGCCTTTCCGTTCATCAAGCAACTTGGCGACGAGTCCGCCTTCGCCAAGGCCATGGAGAGCGCGACGTTCGGTTTCCCGGCAGGCAAACCCTCCCTACTCGAGAGGGCGGTCGATGGCGTGGAGGGCCTCCTCTCCGAGTTTGATGATCACGTGGGCGATTTGGGCGACCTTTACGAGTACATGCTCTCAAAGCTCTCGACCGCGGGTACTAACGGCCAGTTCCGAACGCCGCAGCACATCCGCAACATGATGGTGGCCATGGTCGACCCCAAGCCGGGCGAGTTCATCTGCGACCCGGCCTGCGGAACCGCGGGCTTCCTCATCTCTGCCGCAGAGCACATCCGCAACGCCTACGAAAGCCAGATGACCGGCGACGACTGGAACTCCTATGCTGGCAAGAACGGCGCCGCCCCGCAGTTCTCGGGCTTCGAGATCGACCAGACCATGCTTCGCATATCCACCATGAACTTGATGCTGCATGGAGTGGACGCACCGGACGTGCGCTATCTGGACAGCATCTCGAAGAACAACACCGTCTCGGGCAAGTACGACGTGGTGCTCGCCAACCCACCGTTCACCGGGTCGGTCGACGTGGAGGACATCGACAAGAGCCTGCGTGGTATCGTGGACTCCAAGCAGACCGAGCTTCTTTTTGTGGCGCTATTCCTGCGCATGCTCAAGATGGGTGGCCGCTGCGCCTGCATCGTGCCGAACGGCGTGCTCTTTCGTAGCAACTCGAAGGCATACGAGCAGCTTCGCCGCGAGCTGGTGGAGAACCAGAAGCTCGAGGCCGTGATATACATGCCCTCTGGCGTTTTCAAGCCCTATTCTGGGGTGAGCACCGCCATCCTCGTGTTCACCAGAACCGACGCGGGCGGCACCGACGACGTGTGGCTCTACAACATGGAGGGCGACGGCTACACGCTCGACGACAAGCGCGACCCCGACGAGAAGCACGACGATATTCCCGACATCCTCGCGCGCTGGGGCAACCTCGACGCCGAGCGTGGCCGCGGTCGCACCGAGAAGAGCTTCCTCGTGCCCAAGAGCGAGATCGTGGAGAACGGCTACGACTTCAGCTTCAACAAGTACACGGAGACCGTCTACGAACGCGTGGAGTACCCGCCAACCGAGGAGATCCTTTCTGATCTCGACGATTTGAACAGGCAGATGGCCGAGAGCCTCGCGGAGCTCCGCAGGATGCTGGCAGGTGGTCAGAATGACTAACAAACCCCAATTTGTCGGGGAGAAGGTGCGTGTT
>UQXB01000102.1:0-2243 GCA_900544935.1 uncultured Collinsella sp. | reverse complement strand
ATATTGTCAAGCGCAGCGGGGACAAGGTGTCGTTCGATGCGCGGAAAATCAAAAGCGCCATTTTTAAGGCCAATACCAGGATCGCCGCAGAGCGTATGAGCGACGCCGATCTGAACGAATTGACCGAAGAGGTGCTCACGGCGCTCGAAAAGCTGCCGGGTACGCCCACGGCGCAGGAAATTCAAAACGTGGTGGAGGAAAAGCTTCTTGCCGCCGATTACGCCAAAACGGCGAACGCTTACATCAATTATCGCACGGAGCACGAGCACCTGCGCGAAATGGACGACGAGCTCGTGAAGATTTTTGAAAACCTCACGTTCCGCCCGTCCGAAGAGGATGACTTAAAGCGCGAAAACGCGAACATCAACGCCGATACCGCCGCCGGTGCCGTTGCCGCGGCGCTCCACGCGCATAAGGCAATCTTTTTGACCGACGTCGATGGCCTGTACAAGGACTTTAGCGACAAGGACTCGCTTATCTCCAACCTAACGCTCGACGAGGTCAACGAAATGCTCTACGGCGGCGAGGTCGATAAGGGCATGATTCCCAAGCTGCGTGCGGCTGTCGATGCGCTTACTGGCGGCGTATTTCGTGCCCACATCATTAACGGTACTACGCCGCATTCGCTGCTCCTGGAGCTGCTGACCGATGCCGGCGTCGGCACCGTGATTCATTCCACCGAGACGGCTTACGAGTTCGATGCGCATCCGCATCCGCTTTCGACGTTTGCTGCGCGTCTGACCGAGAACCTTGACGAGGTCGAGAAGCTTCAGACGGTCTAGCTGACCCGCAGCCGCCCCATTCCTGCACCCATAGCCCCGCGCCGTCTGGCGCCCAACGAAAGGCATCCCATGTCACTTGCAGCTCAGCAATCGCTTGAATCCCATTACGTTATGCATACCTTTGGCCGCTCTCCGGTCGAGTTTGTCGAGGGTCACGGCATGAAGCTCACCGGCGACGATGGCCGTGAGTACCTCGACTTTCTTGCCGGCATCGGCGTGTGCAGCCTAGGTCATGGCGACCCGGCTGTGCTCTCGGCGCTCGAGGCACAGACCAAAAAGCTCATGCATGTCTCCAACTATTTCTACATCGAGCAGCGCGGACAGGTCGCGGCGCTGCTGTCCAAGCTTGCTAACGACGACGTAGATGGTGCGCGCGTGCTTGCCGATGCCATTGTCGCCGGCGATGAGACCACGGCAGCTGCTCTTGGTGCCCCGGCTGCGGGCGAGCGGGTGTGGGAGACGTTCTTTGCCAACTCCGGCGCCGAGGCCAACGAGGGTTCGATGAAGCTCGCGCGCCTGTACGCCAAGCGTGCCGGTAATGGCGGCAACACCATCGTGTGCATGCGCGGTGGCTTCCACGGTCGTACGCTCGAGACCATTGCCGCCACCATGCAGGATTGGCTGCAGGACAGCTTCCGCCCGCTGCCGGGTGGCTTTGTGGCCTGCACGCCCAACGATGTGGACGAGCTGCGTGCGATCTTTAAGCAGCTGGGGAGCGAGATTTGTGCCGTGATGCTCGAGCCGATCCAGGGTGAGAGCGGCGTGCACCCCATGACCGAGGAGTTTATGGCGGCAGCGCGCGACCTGGCACACGAAGTGGGCGCCGTGCTTATCGCCGACGAGGTCCAGTGCGGCATCTTCCGCTCCGGCAAGCCATTTGCATTCCAAACCTATGGCGTGGAGCCCGACATCATGAGCCTTGCCAAGGGCATTGCCGACGGCGTGCCCATGGGTGCCGTCGTGGCAAAGAAGGAGATTGCCGACGTGTTTAAGCCGGGCGACCACGGCTCGACCTTTGGCGGTAGCTGCTTGGCCATCGCGGCGTGCGCCGCGACGCTCTCCGCGCTCGTGCGCGGCGATTATGCCGACCATGCTGCCAAGGTAGGCGCCTATATGGAGGCAAAGCTCGCTAAGCTGCCGCACGTGACCGAGGTGCGTGGCCGCGGCTTGATGCTCGGCTGTGATTTGGATGATGCTGCGGGCGATGCGCATGATATTGTTGCCCGCGCGCTGGCCGCCGGTGCCGTGATTAACGCTACGGGTGCCCATACGCTGCGTTTCCTGCCGCCGCTCGTCTGCGAGGAAGCCGACGTGGATAGTCTGATTGAGATCCTGTCGGGTGTCTTGGGCTAACGCGGTGCAATAACTCAATTTGGACCGGGTTCCGGACTGCTGACGTGCCCTATGCGGCATGATTCAGCGGTCTGGAGCCCGTTTTGCCTTAGATTTGCTAAGGCAAGG
>UQXB01000101.1:0-2488 GCA_900544935.1 uncultured Collinsella sp. | reverse complement strand
AGCGGTCGGCGGGGCCATTGTGGCTCTTGACAGCGGATTGGGTCATATGAGCGAAAACCCGCCAGAGCGAGCAAGGTGCCTTGAAACAAGGCGGCATAGATCTTTTGATCATGCCGCCGAAGCTGAAAGGCAGATTGCCGCTCTGGCGGGTTTGCAGCGTCAACCGGTTACGCGGTTTGGTAAAACCGCGTAACTACAAAGCGTCAGCGCAGCGCTTGCAGATGTGAGCGTGGCCGTTGTACTCGCCGACGGTGGTGCGGTAGTTCCAGCAACGGTCGCAGCACTCGCCCTCGGCTGCCTCGATAGCAACGGAGAGCTCCTCGCCCTGGGTCAGCTCAACATCGGAGACGATGTAGAACTCGGCCAGATCGACGGCCTTATCACCGGTCAGCAGCGCGTACATCTCGGCGGGAACGACCGCCTTGACGCGGACCTGCTGGCTCTTGGTGAAGGTGCCGGCAGAACGGGCATCCTCAAGGGCCTTGGTCACGGCGCTACGGAGCTCAAGAGAAGCCTCGAGCACGCCCTCAAACTCGTTGGCCTCATCGACCGTGATGGGCGACTTGTACCAATCGAGCAGCGCGGCGTACTTCTGGTGATCGACGCAGCCGGCGGGCGCATATGCCATGGCCTCGTCGACGGTGTAGGACAGGATCGGCTGCAGGTCGCGCATGAGCATCGAGAAGAGCTCGGCCAGCACGGTCTGGGCGCTGCGGCGCTCGAGCGAGCCGGGCTTATCGCAGTACAGACGGTCCTTCAGGGCGTCGAGGTACACGTTGGAAAGCTCGGTAACCACGAAGTCATAAAGCGCACGGTAAGCGCGCGGGAACTCGTAGCAAGAGTAAGCGTCGTCGACCTCGGCCTGAACCTGGGTCAGACGGGCAACCATGAGCTTGTCGAGCGGCAGCAGGTCGGCAAAGGCGACACCGTCGGTCTCAGGCTCAAACTGGCCCTCGAGCTCGGAAAGCAGGAAGCGCAGCGTGTTGCGGAAGCGACGGTAGGCATCGGACGTACGAGCAAGGATCTCGTGGTCGATGGAAACGTCGGAGCTGGTATCGACGGATGCAACCCACAGACGGATGATATCGGCGCCCATCTCGTCGCAGACCTTGTTGGGGTCGATGACGTTGCCGAGCGACTTGGACATCTTGCGGCCCTGGCCATCGAGTGTGAAGCCCTGAGAGACGACCGCCTTGTACGGAGCATGGCCGTTGGCACCCACCGAGGTGAGCAGCGAGCTCTGGAACCAACCGCGGTGCTGGTCGGATCCCTCGAGATACACGTCCGCCGGGTACTCAAGCTCGGGGCGATACTCGCAGACGGCCTTCCAGGAAACGCCGGAGTCCCACCACACATCGAGGATGTCCTTATCGGCCTTGAGGTGATGGCCGCCGCACTTGGGGCAGACGCAAGCCTCGCCCAGGTAGCTCTCGGGAGCGTCAGTAAACCAGGCGTCGGAGCCCTTCTCGTGGAAGAGCTTGATGACGGCGTCGAGCGTGGCGTCGTTCATGACCTTCTCGCCGCAGTCGGCGCAGGTGTAGCTGGGGATAGGCACGCCCCAGTTGCGCTGGCGGCTGATGCACCAGTCGGGACGCTGCTCGACCATGGCGCCAATGCGGTTGGCGGCATGGGCCGGATACCACTTGACGTTCTCGCGGACCTCCTTGCCAGCCTGCTCACGCAAACCGGTCTTGTCCATCGAGACAAACCACTGGTCGGTAGCACGGAAGAGCACCGGGTGCTTGCAGCGCCAGCAGTGCGGATAGCTGTGCACGATGTCCTCGGATGCGAACAGAGAGCCGGCTTCCTTCATGTCCGCGAGGATGACGGGGTTGGATTCCTCCGTGGTCATGCCGGCGTACTTGCCGG
The DNA here is from genome assembly GCA_900544935.1 of uncultured Collinsella sp. Taxonomy (GTDB): domain Bacteria; phylum Actinomycetota; class Coriobacteriia; order Coriobacteriales; family Coriobacteriaceae; genus Collinsella. Next base: position 619 of record UQXB01000101.1, on the reverse strand, counting down.
CGTAGTCGGTGTGGCGGCCCTGATCGTCCACGGGCACGACCATGTCCATGCCGTAGCGCTTGCAGGTCAGGTAGTCGTCCGCGCCGAAGCCGGGCGCGGTGTGCACGCAGCCCGTGCCGGAATCCATGGTGACGTAATCCGCCAGCACCAGGCGCGAGGTCTTGGGCAGGAACGGATGGTCGGCGAGCATGTTCTCGAAGAAGTCGCCCGGATGCTGCTCGAGCACCTCATAGCTGTCGAAGCCGCCGATGTGCATGACCTTCTCGGTCAGGGCGTCGGCCATGATATACACCTCGCCGTTCGGGGCCTGCACGAGGTTATACAGCTCGCGCGGGTTGAGCGCGATGGCGAGGTTGCCGGGCAGCGTCCAGATCGTCGTCGTCCAGATGACGAAGAAGAGCTTGCTGTGGTCAACGTTCGGCAGCTTGCCGAGATCGTCGTGCATCGGGAACTTCACGAACACGGTCGTGCACGGATCGTCCTGATACTCGATCTCCGCCTCGGCGAGGGCGGTCTCGTCGTGGGCGCACCAGTACACGGGCTTGAGGCCCTTGTAGATGTAGCCCTTCTTGTACATCTCGCCGAAGACCTTGACCTCCTCGGCCTCGAAGCCGGGGTC
>UQXB01000100.1:0-2562 GCA_900544935.1 uncultured Collinsella sp. | reverse complement strand
CAGCCGCCGCTTTTTGCAATCGATTGGTGCAAAGGGGTTGACTAGAGCTCGCAGGCAACCTTGTAGCCATCGCCGATGGCATCGCGGATGTTGCCGCACTTCTGGGCATCGCCCAGCACGTGGGTGGCAACACCGGCTGCAGCCAGGTCGTCGGCCAGCTTGGTATTGGGACGATAGCCCATGGCAAGCACCAGCGTATCGGCACCGGTGATGGTGTGGACCTCGCCGTCCTTTTCGTAGCTGATAGTGTCCTCGGTAATCTCGGTCACCTTGGCCTCGGTCAGCACGTGAACGCCCTTGGAGAGCATGCGCGTGATGAGCACCGCGCGACCGGCACCGCCCTCGTTGGCGGCGAGCGTCTTGGTCATCTCGATGACGGTGACATCGCGATTGGCCGGCGACAGGTCGTTGACCAGCGGGGCCAGGTAATCGGCCGTCTCGCAGCCAACGGTGCCGCCACCCACGATGACGATCTTCTTGCCCGGGAAAGCCTTGCCACCCAGCAGGTCGTCAGCCGTCATAACCTGCTTAAAGCCCTGCATGAAAGCCGGAGCGATGGGCTCGGCGCCATAAGCCAGGACAACCTCGTAGCCCGCGTAGTCACGCTGAATGTCCTCGGCAGTAAGCTCGGTGCCAAATATGCACTTCACGCCCGCCTCGGCCAGACGACGGTACTGATACTTGATCACGCGGGTGAGCTCCTGCTTTGCCGGCGGAACGGCCGCGATGCGCATCTCGCCGCCCGGCTCATCCTGCTTGTCAACGAGCACCACGTTGTGGCCGCGCTTGGCGGCAATGTAGGCTGCCTCCATGCCCGCAGGACCAGCGCCCACAACGAGCACGTTCTTGGCCTCGGCGGCAGGCTCGTAGCCGGCCTCGTCGCGCTCCACGTCCGGGTTGACGGTACAGGAGATGCGCTTGCCGAACATAATGCCGTTCAGGCAGCGCAGGCAGCCGATGCAGGGGCGGATGTCGTCGGCGTTGCCGGCAGCGGCCTTATTGCAGAACTCGGCATCGCACAGATTGGCGCGGCCCATCATGCAGATGTCGGCAGCGCCGTCCTCGATCAGCTCCTCGGCGATCCAGGCCTCGTTGATACGTCCGACGGTGGCGACGGGAATGTTGACGTGTTTTTTAATCTCACGCGAGCAGGCGGCGTGCGACGCCTGCTGGGTACCGGCGGCGGGAATCGCGGAGCCACGCTTGATGGTGGTGCCGCCCGACACATGAATCATGTCGACGCCGGCCTTCTCCAGACGACGCGAGACATAAATCATATCGTTGAGGGTCAGACCGCCATCGGTGTACTCGTCACCCGAAATACGGACGTCGATGATAAAGTCCTTGCCGCAGCGCTCGCGAATCTCGGCGATGACCTCGAGCAAGAAGCGCATACGGGCGTCGAGCGAGCCGCCGTACTCATCAGTACGCTTGTTATAGAGCGGGGTCAAAAAGCCGCCGAGCATGCCGTGGGCGTGCGCTGCGTGGACCTCGACGCCATCGACACCGGCCTTCTGCATACGCACGGCAGCGTCGCCAAACTGATGCGTGAGCTCGTGAATCTCGTCGACCGTGATGGGGCGCGGTGCCTCGCGGGCGTAAGACGGGCCCACAAAGGACGGAGCGATCAGGCGAGGCGTGCCCGGAATGTTAAAGGCCATGTAGGCGGGGTGGAAGAGCTGCGGCATGATCTTGCAGCCATACTCGTGGACGGCCGCGGCGAGCTTTTCCCAGCCGGGGATAAACGTATCGTCGTAGCAGCACATGTCACCCGGCAGATAGGTATAGGTGGGCTCGACCGTCACGACCTCGGTGATGATGAGGCCCACGCCGCCCTTGGCGCGAGCACGGTAATGATCGACCAAGTCGTCGGTCACATAGCCGTGATCGGCCAGGTTGGTAGATACCGGCGGCATAAAGACGCGGTTCTTGACCTCGGTCGTACCGACCTTGATCGGGCTAAAGAGCATCGGGTACGCGGATGACTCCATACAGGGTTCCTTTCGTTTGAGCCGCTCGGCGGCAGTTGCTAACGTACCTATCGTATCAGTATCCGCCGCATTCGCACTCGCTCGCACTCCCCACCTTCAATCCCGACTCTCACAAAAAAGTTGCGGTGGAATACGGAGTAGATAAGGCCTTTGACAGCCAAAACAGTCCGTATTTCACCGCAACTGATGGGCGGGATGGAGTTAAAGGCCCAGGTAGGTGGTCATGCCTTCGACGGCGAGCTTGGCACCAGCTACGGCATGGACCACGGTGAGCGGGCCGTTGACCACGTCGCCGGCGGCAAAGACGCCAGGCACGGTGGTCATGCCATGCTCGTCGACCGAAAGCAGGCCGCGATGGTCGGTCTCCAGACCGCCCGTTGTAAGCACGAGCTTGTCCTTGGGCACCTGAGACGCCGCAATCACAACCGTGTCGGCGGACGCATGGTCGAGCTCTTCCTCGTAGCCCACCACGTTGTTGTCCTCGTCAAAGATAGCCGTCTCGAACACCGGACCGTTATCGTCGATGGCGCAGATCGCCTTGCCGCACATAATCTCGGCACCGTCAAGCTCG
>UQXB01000099.1:0-3522 GCA_900544935.1 uncultured Collinsella sp. | reverse complement strand
AAGAAGTGTTTTTTGCCACGCGCATGTCGCGGCAAAAAAACGGATCAAGATCATTCGCGCCGTGCGCGGCGCAAATATTTCAAACGATTTTTAATATACTATAAAATAAAGGAGAAAATTATCTATGAGCAAGACTGTTGAACTGGCACGCCACCTTGAGACTCTGCACATCAATAACATGTACAAGAGCGACTTCTACTGGACGTGGGACAAGAGCGACGAGGAGATCGACGCGGTCTTCACCGTGGCCGACGCGCTGCGCGACCTGCGCGAGCGCAACAAGAACACGAAGATCTTCAATTCCGGCCTCGGCATTTCGATCTTCCGCGACAACTCCACGCGCACGCGCTTCTCGTTTGCCTCCGCGTGCAACCTGCTGGGTCTTGAGGAGCAGGTGCTCGATGAAAAGAAGTCCCAGATCGCACACGGCGAGACTGTGCGCGAGACGGCGAACATGGTCTCGTTCATGGCCGACGTCATCGGCATCCGCGACGACATGTACATCGGCAAGGGCGACGCCTACATGGCTGAGGTCTCCGAGTCTGTCCAGCAGGCTTACGAGGATGGCGTTCTGGATCACCGTCCCACGCTCATCTCCCTGCAGTCCGACTCCGATCACCCCACGCAGTCCTCTGCCGACATGCTCTACCTTATCAACGAGTTTGGCGGCCTCGAGAACCTCAAGGGCAAGAAGGTTGCCGTCACCTGGGCCTATTCGCCCTCTTACGGCAAGCCGCTGTCCTGCCCGCAGTCGCTGATCAGCCTGCTGCCCCGCTTTGGCATGGACGTCACCCTGGCTCACCCCGAGGGCTACGACCTCATGCCCGAGGTCGTCGAGCGCGCCAAGGGCTATGCCGCCGAGTCCGGCACCACCTTTAAGCAGGTCAACACCATGGCCGAGGCCTTCGAGGGCGCCGACATCGTGATCCCCAAGAGCTGGGCTCCGTTTGCCGCCATGGAGAAGCGTACCAACCTGTACGCCGAGGGCGACGACGCAGGTATCGCTGCGCTCGAGAAGGAGCTGCTCGCTCAGAACGCTACGCATCAGGATTGGTGCTCCACGACAGAGCTCATGGAGAAGACCGCCAACGGCCAGGACACCATCTTTATGCACCCGCTGCCCGCCGACATCTCCGGTGTCTCCTGCGAGCACGGCGAGGTCAACGCCGACGTCTTCGACATGCACCGCGTGGGCATGTACAAGGAGGCCAGCTACAAGCCGTACGCCATCGCAGCCATGATGTTCCTGCAGAAGGTTGCCGATCCCGCCGCTACCCTCAAGGCCCTCGACGAGCGCAACACCGCCCGTTGGTTCCAGGCCTAAAGCTGGGCTGAGGTAAGCCATGTAAAGGGGGCGCTCTGCCAACCGGCGGGGTGCCCCTTTTTTGTATCGCGGGCGTGCGGGATAAGCGCTTTCGATGTGGATGCCCGCGGCGCGAGTTATGGGTACGATGGTTTCAGGGGAGGTATCACCATGAAACTTGGATGCGTCATTATGGCCTCGGGCGAGGGCAAGCGGTTTGGCTCTAACAAGATGCTTGCCGATATCTATGGCGAGCCGCTGATTGCCCGGACCATCGATTCGGTTCCCCGGGGCTTTGACGTCGTGGTTTCGACGCGTTGGCCCGAGGTCGCCCAGGTTTGCGAGGACAAGCATTGCCCGTGCGTGCTGCACGATGGCGAGCTACGCAGCGGAAGCGTCCGTGCGGGCCTTTCGTGGGGAGTCGAACGCAACTGGAAAGGTTGCCTCTTTTTGCCGGGCGACCAGCCGCTCGTGAGTTCGGATTCTTATGAGGCCATGGTTCGTGCATTTGACGAGCGCGGCCGCAAGCATCCGGTGCGTCTTGCGTGCAACGGTGAGCCTTCGAGCCCGGTGCTCTTTCCGGCGGAACTGTTCGATGCACTCATACGTCTTGAGGGCAAGGACGGCGGGGGCTCGATTCTCAAGGACCGTACCGACGTGGTGCTGGTCGAGGCGCGTGCCTACGAGCTGTGGGATGTCGATACCGCAGAGGGACAGCGACGCATAACGGAGCATATCGCGGCCTGCTCGTATTTTGATCGCGTGGCCAACTGTATTAATCAATAAGGAGCAACATGATCATCATCAAAAACGGCGCGCTTGTGACACCCCAGGGGCTTCGCCGCGCCGACCTTGCCATGGAGGGCGACAAGATCGTGCGGATTGCCGCGGCGATTGAGCCGGGCGAGGACGATACCGTCCAGGACGCCACAGACTGTTGGGTGTTCCCGGGCTTTATCGACGGCCACACGCACATGCAGTGCTGGACTGGCATGGATTGGACAGCCGATAGCTTTGAAACCGGCACGCGTGCGGCTGCCTGCGGCGGTACGACGACCATCGTGGACTACGCGACGGCCGATCGCGGCGTGACCATGCCCGATGCCTTGGCCGAGTGGCATCGCCGTGCCGACGGAACCTGCACGGCCAACTACGCCTTTCATATGGCACTCGCCGAGTGGAATGAGCGCAACCGCGCCGATCTTTCGGCTATGCGCGAGGCGGGCGTATCGTCGTTTAAGACCTACTTTGCCTACGATCATTTGCGCCTGGACGATGCCGAGACGCTCGAGGTGCTCGAGGAGCTCAAGCGTATTGGCGGCATACTGTGCGTGCATTGCGAGAACGGTACGCTGGTGAATGAGCTGCAGAAGCGCGTGTACGAGCAGGGGATTCATGGGCCCGAGGGGCATGCGCTCAGCCGCCCGGACGTGTGTGAGGCCGAAGCCGTGAGCCGCCTGCTGTATCTGGCGCACCTGGCCGGCGACGCCCCAGTCAACGTGGTGCACCTTTCGACCAAGTTGGGGCTCGGGGCCATTCGTGCTGCCAAAGCGCGCGGGCAGAAGAATATCTATGTCGAGACCTGCCCCCAATATCTGATGCTTGACGACACCTGCTATCTGGAGCAGGGCGAGGACGGCTTTGCGGGCGCCAAGTACGTGATGAGCCCGCCGCTGCGCCATGCCGGCGACCGTGCCGCGCTGCGCGAGGCGCTTGTGGCCGGCGAGATCGATACGATTGCGACCGATCATTGCAGCTTTAACCTGCACGGGCAAAAGGACCGCGGGCGCGACGATTTCCGCGCGATTCCCAACGGCGGGCCCGGCGTGGAGCATCGTCCCGTCGCGATTGCCACGAGCTTTGAGGGACAGCTGGGACCCGAGGATCTGTGCCGCTTGATGAGCGAGAACCCGGCGCGCGTGTTTGGCATGTACCCGCGCAAGGGCTGTCTTGCCGAGGGCGCCGATGCCGATGTGTGCGTGTGGGATCCCAAAGCGCGCTGGACAATCAGTGCCGCGACACAGCATCAAGCTGTGGACTACACGCCGCTCGAGGGTTTTGGGGCACATGGCCGCGCCAAGGTCGTGTTTGTGAACGGCGTGCTGGTGGCACGCGACGGCGAGCCCACCGGAGCCCAACCCGGCCGCTACGTCCCCCGCTAGCAGCAAAGATGCTGTGTCCCATTACAGTCTGAAATAGGCCATCGATAAATTTCGATG
>UQXB01000098.1:0-3742 GCA_900544935.1 uncultured Collinsella sp. | reverse complement strand
GTCACGAGCGGGGGCTCCTATCTTTTTAGTGCCCTCGGATTGGGTCATAGTGTCTATTTCTTAAACCGTGCACCCTGGCGTTTTCTGCCCGATGCAAACGTGGAACCCTTGCGGGCCTGCGAACGTAAGCGCTCGATCGTCTCGTCCTCAGACGCACCCTCGAGCATCGCCCGAATCTGAACGACGGCATCGCGCAGGCGCGCCGCCTCCTCAAAGTCCATGGCGGCAGAAGCGTTACGCATGTCCTCTTCCATGGTTTCGACGATCCGCACAAGCTCGTCATGCGGCAGTTCTTCCAACTGCTCCGCAAGTGTCTGCTCGGGCGCCACCGTTTCCGGCACGCCGCCCTCGCCCGACTCATCGGGCGTATAGAATGCACCATGGCCAAGAGAGTCGCCCTTCGAGCGTCCCTTGGAACCCACGGTTTTTTCGGCCTCGGCAATAAAACTTGAGATGTCGTTGATGGCCTTGCGCACCGTCTTGGGCACGATGCCATGCTCTTCGTTATATGCCATCTGAATCTCGCGACGGCGCTGCGTCTCTTCGATGGCCTCTTTCATCGAATCGGTCACAACGTCCGCATACATGATGACTTCGCCATCGGCGTTACGGGCCGCGCGGCCAATCGTCTGAATCAGCGAACGGCGGTTGCGCAAGAAGCCTTCCTTATCGGCATCGAGAATTGCCACCAGTGAGACCTCGGGGAGATCCAAGCCCTCGCGAAGCAGGTTGATGCCAACGAGGACATCGATCTTGCCCTCGCGCAGCGTTCGCAGGATCTCGACACGGTCCATTGTCGCCGTATCAGAATGCATGTAATTGACCTTAATGCCCGCATCAAGCAGATGGTCGGTCAGGTCCTCGGCCATGCGCTTGGTCAACGTGGTCACCAGCACGCGCTCCTTGCGGGCAACGCGCTCGCGAATCTCGTCCTCAAGATCGTCAATCTGACCGCGAACCGGACGCACATCGATCTTGGGATCGAGCAGACCGGTCGGACGAATAATCTGCTCAACGTCGTTCTGGCTAACCCGCAGCTCGTAATCGCCCGGCGTGGCCGAAACATAGATAAACTGGGGTATCCTTGCCTCAAACTCATCGAAACGAAGCGGGCGGTTATCGAGCGCCGAGGGCAGGCGAAAACCGTGTTCCACCAGCGTCACCTTACGCGAGCGGTCACCTTCGTGCATGCCGCGAATCTGCGGCACCGTCACATGGCTCTCATCGATGATGCAGAGCATATCCTTGGGAAAGTAATCGATTAGGGTAAACGGCGGCTCACCCGGTTTGCGACCGTCCAGATGACGCGAGTAGTTCTCGATGCCGTTGCAAAAGCCCATCGTCTCGAGCATCTCTAGATCATAATCGGTGCGCTGCTGCAGACGCTGCGCCTCGAGCAACTTGTCGGTCGCCTTGAGCTCCGCCACGCGCTTCTCGCACTCTTCGCTGATCGATTTCAGAGCCGCCTTGACCTTCGGCTTCTCGGTCACGTAGTGCGATGCCGGCCATACGGGGATGGCCTCGTACTCACGAAGCATCTCACCGGTGACCTCATCGATCTCGGCAATCAACTCGACCTCGTCGCCAAAAAACTCAAACCGCAATGGATGCTCGGCATAAGGCGGATACACGTCGACAACATCGCCGCGCACGCGGAACGTGCCGCGTGCCAGGTCATAGTCATTACGATCATATTGAATGTCGATAAGTGCATGGATAAAGTCATCGCGCTCGAGCGGCACCTTCTTGTCGACGTTTGGAGCTAGGCCCGCATAGTCCTCTGGAGAGCCAATGCCATAGATACACGAGACCGATGCAACGACGATCACATCGCGTCGAGAGAGCAGTGACGCGGTCGCCTGATGGCGCAGCATCTCGACCTCTTCGTTAATCGAGGAGTCTTTCTCGATATATGTATCGCTTTGTGGCACATACGCCTCGGGCTGATAGTAGTCGTAGTACGAGACGAAGTAGACCACAGCGTTATTGGGAAAGAACTCTTTGAGCTCGCTCGCAAGCTGAGCGGCGAGCGTTTTATTCGGAGCCATGACAAGGGTCGGCTTACCCAAGGCCTCAATGGTTTTGGCCATCGTAAAAGTCTTACCCGAACCAGTCACACCCAGCAAAACCTGATAGCGGTCTCCGTCCCTCACGCCCCGTACAAGCGACTCAATGGCCTTAGGCTGGGAACCGGCAGGCTCATAGGGAGACACGACCTTAAACGGCACGTCAGAGCCTTCAACGCCAAAGCGCTTAAGTTCACCACCAACGCGTTCTACTTCAAATTCCGCCATGGATACTCCTAACTCATATATCTGCAGTATACGCAGGCGGCAGGCATAGTCCTATACGAACCGATCGGGATAGAGGGTCTTGTAGCGAACCCAGGCATTATTGACACGAATCAGATACGCCTGCGTCTCGGGAAAGGTGATTGCATTATGAAGCGACGTACTCTGCTGCGCCCATCCGTCGACATTGCCCATGCCGGCGTTATAGGCGGCAATGGCACTGTCAGTCGACCCGTTAAAATACGCTAGAAGATACGAGAGATACGCACAGCCAAACTCGATATTCGTAGCCGGATCGTTAAGGTTGTCGGCCGAATACTCGCCACCGTCGACAAGGCCCTTGGCGATCATATCCTGGGCAGTCTCGGGCATCAGCTGCATCAATCCCTGAGCACCCTGATTCGACTCGGCCTCGGGATCCCAATTCGATTCAGACTTAATGACAGCGCACACCAGATACGGATCCAGATTATGCGAAATACTGGATTGCTTTACATACGCCTCGTAGTCAATCGGATACAGCGGCTTAAAGAAAGCGGCAGGAGCATACGAGTAAACGAATGAGATGAGGCCGAAGGCAAAAACGGCAGCCAGCGGTATAAGGCGATACCACGTAAGGAAACGTGTCTTAGGCATCGGCCTCCTCCTTATCCACTACATCCCCGAACCCATGGCGCGAAAGCCATGCGTCCAGTTGTTCAAAGAGCGAGTTATCGTCTGCCGCATTGTCAATCACAGTTGTAGCGAGATTGCACAGCGCAGACTCTTCGGGCTGGCAAGCAGAACGGGCATCGAAATCAGATGGCTCCATGCCACGTTGAATAGCGCGCTCGCGACGAACTGACAAAGGGGCGCTGATGACCAAAATTTCATCAGCCAAGCCAAATGCATCCTCAAAACCAGTCGGAGCAGAAACCTCGACCACTGCAAAGCGATAACGAGGAGATGAAACCGTACAACAAACCGGATCGAGAATCCTAAGCGAAAGCTGTTCAATCAGAACGGGATGCACAATGCCATTGAGCCGTGCGACCGAATCAGGAGAAGCAAAAGCTCGAGAAGCGAGGATGTTGCGGCGAATGCCGCCATCCTCATCCAAAATGTCCCAACCGAATTCATCCGCGAGAGCATTGACGATATCAGAGCCCGGAACATACAGCGATTTTGCAAGCTCATCCAGATCGATTAGCATAGCGCCACGAGATTCGAAATAGCGGCAGGCAGTCGACTTACCCGAAGCAATATTGCCCAAGACAAATACGGTAAACATCAAGCCCTCCCTAACGCCAATGCGAGTAATTATCGCTCAAATACACTAGAAGGACTCAAAATACAGCCAAACAGTAAGAGCGCATACGGGGGAACTAGGTCTCAAAGTACAACGTGTATATAACGTAAAAAGGGGGAGGCCGCGAGGCCTCCCCCTTCTCAGTTCGATGACGGCTCGGTGC
>UQXB01000097.1:0-4289 GCA_900544935.1 uncultured Collinsella sp. | reverse complement strand
CCCGCCCCACCATTCCACCCCCAATATGTTGTAAAACACCCCCGAGCATATGTTCGAAAACACAATATGTTGTGTTTACAGCAAAGGCGGGATGCCACCTGTGGCACCCCGCCTTTCAACCTCAACCTTCAAGTTGACCTTGAGGCGATTTTTGCGTCCTTTTACATGGCGTTCACATCGCCCCCAAACTCCCCCACCCAAGGCACGTGCGGCCCACCACCGCGACGACAAGTGGCGAAAAATGGGACGGGCCCCAGATTGCCCATGCGCGCGCAAAAGCACGCCGCAGCAATCTGGGGCCCGTCCCCAAATACCTATAAATATGCAGGCCAGCGATGTGTTAACGATGCGCCAGCGGATGCGCCGCCAGATAGACCTCGGTCAGTTGCGTGCGGTCGACATGCGTGTAGACCTGCGTGGTCGAAATATCGGCATGGCCCAAAATCTCCTGCAGCACACGCAGGTCGGCACCGCCCGCGAGCATGTGGGTGGCAAAGGAGTGGCGCAAGGTATGGGGATGGAGCCCCACCAGCCCCACCTGACGCCCATACCGCTCGCATATCGCATGCACGGCCTGGCGCGACAGGCGACGTCCGTTCTTATTTAAAAAGACCGCCGAGGTCTCGGTTCCGCGGGCATGGGCCGCCAAGCGAGAACGTCCCTCAGTTACATAGAGCATCAGAGCTCGCGCCGCGCTTCCCACCAGCGGGGACAGGCGTTCCTTTGAGCCCTTACCGCGAACGAGTACAAAGCCATCGTCAATATGGATATCGCCCACATCGAGCCCCACCAACTCGCTCACACGCAAACCGCATCCGTAGAGCACTTCCAAGATGGCATGGTCGCGCAAGCCCATCTCGCCCTCGGGGAAGTCTTGATCGAGCAGAGCCGAGACATCCTCCACCGATAGATACTCCGGCAAACGCTCAGCCTTTTTAGGCAGGCGCAACGCCGCCGTTGGATTTTGGGCTACAGCCCCATCGCGCACCAAAAAGGCATGCAGGCCCTTCACGGCCGCAAGCGCACGCTCCACCGAGGCATCGGAATAGCCCCCATCGCGACGGTCGGCAACAAAGCCCTCCACGACCTGACGGGTCACCTCTTCAAAAGACACAATACCCGCCCGCTCCAGATAGGCGCAGTACGTCGTCAGGTCACGACGATAGGCCGCAATCGTGTTGCGCGCCAAACCCCGCTCGACCGCGAGGTAATCGAGATACTCCCCCGCCGCCACGGCGAGCGACGAGGGAGTAGCTTCGGTATGTTCCTTATTCGCCGGCACCCTTAGTCCGTAGCGAGGTTCTTGGGCGTCACCTGCAGACGGTCGACACCCTCGTGCTGGCCGATCGAAGCGCGCACGAACTCGCGGAACAGCGGCTGCGGGTTGGTCGGGCGGCTCTTGAACTCGGGATGAGCCTGGGTTGCCACATACCACGGATGCACGTCGCGCGGCAGCTCGACCATCTCGACCAGGCGCTCGTCGGGCGACAGACCCGAGATAACCAAACCGGCGTCCTCGAGCTGGTCACGGAAGGCGTTGTTGAACTCAAAGCGGTGACGGTGACGCTCGTAGACGAGCTCCTCGCCATATGCCTCGCGAGCAAGGGTATCGGCGGCGAGCTTGCACGGATAGGCGCCCAGGCGCATGGTGCCGCCCTTCTCGGTCACGTCCTCCTGCGAGCTCATCAGATCGATGACGCTAAACGGGCCGTCCGGATCGAACTCGGAGGAGCTGGCGCCGGCAAGGCCGACGACGTTGCGGGCGAACTCGCACACGGCCACCTGCATACCCAGGCAAATGCCCAGATACGGAATCTTGTGCTCACGGGCAAACTCGGCCGCGAGGATCTTGCCCTCCAGGGCGCGCTTGCCAAAGCCGCCGGGGACCAGGATGCCCGAGGCGTCGCCCAAAACCTCGGAGACATTCTGCTCGTCGAGGCTCTCGCCGTCGACCAGCTGGACGTCCACATGGCGATCGTAGAAGACGCCCGCATGGTGCAGGGCCTCGATAACCGACAGGTACGCATCGGGCAGCTGCGTGTACTTACCCACGACGGCGATCTTCACCTTGTCGGCGTGATGGTTGGCGTGATTCTGTTTGCGCAGGAACTCGTTCCACTCGCTCATGTCGCGCTCACGCGGATCCAGACCCAGGCGTTCGCAAATGCGCAGGTCAAAGTCCTGCTCGGCAAGCAGCTGCGGAACATCGTAAATGCTCGCGCAGTCCTCGTTGGTAAAGACGCAATCGGTGTCGACGTCGCAGAAGCTTGCGATCTTTCCGCGGATAGCGTCATCGATATGGTGGTCGGAGCGCAGCACGATGATATCGGGCTGGATGCCAAAGCTGCGGAGCTCCTTGACGGAATGCTGCGTGGGCTTGGTCTTGACCTCGTGGGCGGCGGCGATATAGGGAACGAGCGACACGTGGATGTAGCAGACGTTCTCGGGGCCGGCCTCCTTGCGGTACTGGCGGATGGCCTCGACAAACGGCTGCGACTCGATGTCGCCGATCGTGCCGCCCAGCTCGGTGATGACTACATCGGAGCCGGTCTGCTCCTCGATGCGGCGGAACTTGTCCTTAATGGCATTGGTGACGTGAGGAATCACCTGCACGGTACCGCCCAAAAAGTCGCCGCGACGCTCGCGGGCGATCAAGCTCTTATAGATGGCGCCGGTCGTAAAGTTGGAATCGCGGGTCAGGTTCTCATCAATAAAGCGCTCGTAATGACCCAGGTCCAGGTCGGACTCGTAACCATCCTCGGTAACGAAGACCTCACCATGCTGGAAGGGGCTCATGGTACCGGGGTCGACGTTCAGATACGGGTCGGCCTTCTGCATCGTTACTTTGTAGCCACGCGACTTGAGCAGACGGCCCAGCGAGGCCGCGGTGATACCCTTGCCCAGGGACGAAACCACGCCACCGGTTACGAACACATGCTTGGTCATATTGAGTTACCTGCGCTTCCCGTAGAAGTTGTTTATCCACATCTTACGGGTCTTCATTGTAATACTCGCGCCGCGGACCGTTCGCAATTTTTCTCGCGTGCGATTGCATTTCTCAATCTTGAAACAAAACGCCGCCCGGTTTCCCAGGCGGCGTCGCTGTGGCAAGGGTTACATGCTGCTATCGATCAGCAACCTCGTCCTCAAGCATTTCTTGAACGAGCATGCCGGTACGGACGCCCTCAAGATACCACTCGCCACGTTCGGTGAGGCAAATGCCATTTGCAAGCTGACCGCCGTCGTCGCTATAACGCGAGACGACATCAATCATGCCTTCGGAATCCAAGCGATCGATTGCGGCGCGGACACGATACGGCGAAACCCCCACGCGCTCGGCAAGCGTTTTGCGCGAGAAACCATACGGCCCGCCATTGTCTTCGGTTTGCTGGTCGATCTCCATCAACACCAGCACCTCGACACGCTTCATATCGTTGACACTCGCACGACCCTTGCCCGCCATAGCAGCCTCCTCAAACCGAGCACGAGCATCTAACGCGCCGTGCGCGACCGACACACCTCACGATGGCAGGTAATATCCATCATGCGGCATCCCGCTAAGGATGAAACAGTTACGGTTATTGTATACCGCTCAAATTGTTTCTAGGCAGGTAAACAGCTATTTTTCGCCGAAATAGGCGCTTTATTGATCAAAAAGCCGTACCGGGCGCTAACCCGATACGGCCAAAATGCAATGCAATTACCGCGGTGCTTCAAACTTAGCGATGGAAGAAACCGCGGCGCTCAAACTTGGGCTCGCAGCACACGTTGATACCCAGTTTGCGCAGTACCGTCTCGTCCGTCGGCGAGATAATCACGCTAAAGAAGGCATCGCAACCGCGCAGCTGCTCCAGGCCCGAAAGGACGCGAGCGGCCGTCTCACTCGTGGCCGAGGTGATCGACAGCGCCATAAGCGTCTCGTCGGTGTGGAGGCGCGGGTTTTTGCTGCCCAGGAAATGCGTCTTGAGCTTGCTGATGGGCTCGATCGCTTCATCGCTAATGACCTCGAGCTCAAGGTCGACGCCCGAGACATGCTTAAGTGCATTCATGATGAGCGAGCTCGCGGCGCCCAGGCGCGTGGAAGTCTTGCCGGTCACCACGGAGCCGTCGGGCATGACCATGGCGCCTACGGGGCCACCCGTCAGCTGCTCCCTGGTAAGGGCGGCCGAGCGTGCCGGCGAGTAATTCTTGTCGATACCGGCCTTTTTCATAATGAGCTCGAGACGATCAACCTGCTCATCGCCCACGCCGGTGCGGCGCACGGCCTCGACCGCAGAAAAGTAGCGGCG
>UQXB01000096.1:0-4433 GCA_900544935.1 uncultured Collinsella sp. | reverse complement strand
CGGCACGAGCGAGGAAGTCCTTATGGCGGGCGTTGGCCACCTGGCGGGCACGAGCCTGCCGGTGGGCGGCACCTCGACGCATTGCGTGCTCACCGCGCACTCGGGCATGCGCAACCTGAGCATGTTCGACGACATCCACTCGCTGGAGCCCGGCGACCTGGTGCTGCTGCACACCATGAATAAGACGCTCGCCTACAAGATGGTGGACTCCGAGGTCGTGCTGCCCGAGGAGATGGAGTCGCTGACTATCGAGCCCGGCGCCGACAAAGTGACGCTCGTCACCTGCACGCCTTACGGCGTAAACGACCATCGCCTGCTGGTACACTGCGTGCGCACCAAGTACAACAAGAAGGATGTCGACAAGCAAAAGTCGCTGGCCGGCCGCCACTGGGGCAAGCGCGAGTTTGCCGTGCTCATCGTGGTCGTGGCCATTGTGCTGTTGCTGCTGGACATCGTGATCCACGCGGTCCGCAAGCGCCGCAAGGCAAAGGCCTCGGCATAAGACATTCTCCAGAACCACCGCAATGGGGACAGGCACCTTTGTGGTGGTCGGGGCTTCCAAACCATCACAACATTCGATGAAAATCGCGATTTTGACGATAAACGTCGAATGTTGTGATGGTTTTCGTTGTGGGCGTGATGCTTTTCGTTGTGGGCGAGATGGTTTTCGCTACGGACGGTGCGGTTTCGCTGCAGAACCGCCAGCCCGCCGCCCGCCAGCCCGCCGCCCCCGTTACGTTTTCGCTGCATTTGGGTAAAGCACCTGCTCCAAGCGGCGTTGCCCTGTATACTAGAGCGGTTTATCTGTTATGCGGAAGGGAGCGCCTATGGCACTCAGCGAGAAAGACGTGCGCGGCATTGCCGAGTACGCAAAGATCGCACTGACCGATGACGAGCTCACCCAGATGACGTCCTACCTGAACGACGCCGTCCAGATGCTCGAGCCCGTCTTGCAATATGACTTGCCCGACGTGGAGCCCACGTTCCATCCCATCGGAAGCCTGTCCAACGTGATGGGCGATGACCTGCGCGAGCCCGAGCGCGACCTGCCGCTCGACGTTGCGCTCGAAAACGCCGGCAGCGCGCGCGACCGCTACTTCCGCGTGCCGTCCATTTTGGGAGAGGGGGAGAGCGAGTAATGGCGCTAAGCTTCGATTCCCTTACCGCCGCCCAGATCGCCGCGGGCGTTGCCGCCGGCGACTTTACCGCTACCGAGGTGGCCCAGGCCTCCCTTGCCGCCATCGAGGCACGCGAGGGTGGGGTCCAGGCATTCCTACAGGTGGCGCCCGAGCTCGCGCTCGAGGCCGCTGCGCGCGTGGATGCCGACCGTGCCGCAGGCAAGCCGCTGCCCCCGCTCGCGGGCGTGCCGCTGGCCATTAAGGACAACATGAACCTCGTGGGTACGCGCACCACCTGCGCTTCCCGTATGCTCGAGAACTACCAGAGCGTCTACACCGCCACCTGCGTTCAGCGCATGCTCGACGCCGGCTGCCTGCCCATGGGCAAGGCCAACATGGACGAGTTTGCCTTTGGCAGCTCTACCGAGAGCTCGGCGTTCCACCGCACCAACAACCCCTGGGATACCGAGCGCGTGCCCGGCGGCTCTTCGGGCGGCTCCGCTGCCGCCGTCGCCGCGGGCGAGGTCGCGCTCTCGCTGGGCTCGGATACCGGCGGCTCCATTCGCCAGCCGGCGTCGCTGTGCGGCGTGGTGGGCTTTAAGCCTACGTATGGCGCCGTGAGCCGTTACGGCGTGGTTGCCTTTGGCTCGTCGCTCGACCAGGTGGGACCCTTTGGCCGCACGGTCGAGGATGCCGCGCTGGCCATGAATGCGCTTACCGGCGCGGGCCACGATCCGTACGACTGCACCAGCCAGGATTGCGCCGTCGGCTTTACCGAGCATCTCAACGACAGTATCGAGGGCAAGCGCGTGGGCATTATCCCTGCGTTTATGGAGGCCGAGGGCCTGACGCCCGAGGTCAAGGCCGCTGTTCAGCGCGCCGCCCAGGAGCTGCAGAATCAGGGTGCCGAGCTGGTCGAGGTCGATCTGCCGCACCTGGACGCCGCTATCGCCGCCTACTACGTCATCGGCCCGGCCGAGGCGTTCTCCAACCTGGCTCGCTTCGACGGCATTCGCTACGGATACCAGGAGGAGGGCTGCGCCAATCTGTCCGACCAGAGCTCGCTTTCGCGCGCTCACGGCTTTGGCGCCGAGGCCAAGCGCCGTCAGATGCTCGGCGCCTACCTGCTGAGCTCGGGCGTGTACGACAAGTACTACTACGCTGCGCAAAAGGCCCGCACGCTCATCACGCAGGACTACGATGCCGCGTATGCCAAGGTGGACACCATCCTCATGCCCGCCTCGCCGCGCACGGCCTTTAAGTTTGGCGAGATCAGCGACCCCACGCAGATGTACCTCTCCGACCTGTACACCATCTCGCTCAACATTTGCGGCAACGGTGGTATCTCGGTGCCGCTGGGCCTGGGCGAGGACAGCAAGCTGCCCGTTTCTGCCCAGCTGGTGGGTCCGGCCTTTAAGGACCGTCAGCTGCTCACGTTTGCCCGCGCCCTGGAGCGCGGCTTTGCCGATGCCGCCACGGGTGCGCCCGTGCTTTCCGTCGCGCCCGATTTTGCCGGGAAGGGAGGCGAGCTGTAATGAAGGAGCTTTCCGAGGTCCTGCAGGATTGGGAGGCCGTGATCGGCCTGGAGATCCATACCGAGCTCACCGCACTCGATACCAAGATGTTCTGCAACTGCAAGCTCAGCCACGATGACGAGCCCAACGCCAACGTGTGCCCGGTGTGCCTGGGCCTGCCCGGCGCCCTGCCGGTGCCCAACAAGCGCGCCATCGAGAGCATCGTCAAGGCCGGTCTCGCCACCAACTGCGAGATCCAGCGCCACTCGATGTTCTACCGCAAGCACTACTTCTATCCCGATATGGCCAAGAACTTCCAGACCACGCAGGGTCCGGTCGCCTTTGCCATGTACGGTCACCTGGATCTGGACGTGACCGGTCGCGGCGCCGCCGAGCGCCCCGACTGCGCGTTTGGCGAGGCCGAGGCCCAGAGCCTGGCGAGCGCCTCGGCCAACGCCGAGGGCCTGTCCACGTCCATGACGTCGACCATGCGCGAGGGCAACCAGCGCGCCGGCCACCTGGCCAGCTATGACGCGTCCAGCCTGCAGATGCCCGAGCGCCGCGAGGACGGTTCCTACACGGTGCCTATTCGCATCCTGCGCATCCACATGGAGGAGGACGCCGCCAAGATGGTCCACGTGGGCGGTGCCGAGGGCCGCATTACCGCCGCGGCCGAGTCGCTCGTCGACTACAACCGCTGCGGCACGCCTTTGATTGAGCTCGTGACTGAGCCCGATCTGCGCACGCCCGAGGAAGCGCGCCTGTTTATGGAAAAGCTCCGTCGCATCTTTGTGACTCTGGGCATTTCGGACTGCTCCATGGAGAAGGGTTCCATGCGCTGTGACGGCAACGTGTCGCTGCGCCGCCGCGGCGAGACCAAGCTGGGCACCAAGACCGAGCTCAAGAACCTCAACTCGTTTAAGAGCCTGCATGACGGCCTTGCCTACGAGATTTGCCGCCAGGCCGAGGTGCTCGAGGAGGGCGGCATCATCTATCAGGAGACCCGCCACTGGGAGCCCAGCCGCAAACGCACCGTGGTCATGCGTGTGAAAGAGACGGCCGACGACTATCGTCTGTTCCCCGACCCCGATCTGGCGCCGTTCGATCTGGATGACGAGTTCATCGACCGCTGCCGAGGTGAGATCCCCGAGCTGCCCGATGCCAAGCGCGCCCGATTTGAGGCCGACTTTGGCATTAAGGCGGCCGATGCCGAGCAGATCGCCGGCGACCCGGAGTTTGCCGAGTTCTTTGAGGCTGCCGCTGCCGGTATGGCTGGCAAGGAGGCCCAGACGGTCGCAAACCTGCTGGTCAACGAGATGATCGCCTACCTTAAGGGCGCGGGCGTCTCGCTGGCCGAGTCCGGCATCGCGCCGGCTCAGGTGGCAGCGCTGGCCAAGCTGCTGGCGACCGATGCCATCAGCTCCAACCAGGCGCACGAGGTCTTTGAGGCCATGGCCCAGACCGGCGACGACCCCAACAAGATCGTCGACGAGCGCGGTATGCGTCAGGTGAGCGATGCCGGCGCGCTGCAGCCGATTGTGGACGAGGTGCTGGCAAACTGTGCCGATCAGGCACAGCAGTATCGTGACGGCAACCAGAAGGTCATCGGCTTTTTGGTGGGCCAGTGCATGAAGGCGAGCCGCGGCAAGGGCAACCCGAAGCTCTTCAACGAATTGCTGAGAACGTCGCTCTCGTAAGCGGGAACCCGGGAGCCCCGGCAGGGCGGGTGCTTCCTCAATATTTCGAACAGTCCTGCGCAAGACGAAGGCCACATTAAGTGGCCTTCTTTGCGTGCGGAACT
>UQXB01000095.1:0-4580 GCA_900544935.1 uncultured Collinsella sp. | reverse complement strand
CGCGGTAGAGCTCCGCATCGGCCGAGAAAAAGAAAGCCGGCGTTCAGATACGCTAGGAAAAGGGGCGCACGCTTGCGTGCGTGGCGGCCCTCAGCTCATCGATGTATTCCATTAAGCTAAAGTGTGCAAACGCCCTCCCTAAAAAGGTGAGCTCGCTAGGCTTTTTTGGGTTTGTTGACGATGATGATGCCGCCGCAGACCAACAGCAGGGCAACGATGACGGTAACGGGGCTCGTGCCAGCGCCCTCGCCGAGCAGCAGCGCACTCAGCACCACACCAAAGACGGGGTTCATAAACCCAAAGACCGAGACGCGGCTGACGGGGTTGACGGCAAGCAGGCGCGACCACAGCGAGTACGCGACGGCGGAAATGAGTGCCATATAAATGATGAGCGCGATGGCGGGGGCGATTTCGGTGGGGGACAACGTGCCGCCCATCAAAAATCCGATGGCGGTAAGGACCACGCCACCGACTAAAAACTGCCACCCGGCAAGCAAGACGCCGTCGTGCTCGCGCGAGAAGATGCCGATCAGGCAGGTCGATAGGGCGCCTGCAACAGTGGAAGCCAAGATAAAGCCCTCGCCGTCGAGCGTAAAGCCAAAGGTGCCGTCCGCGCCCGAAAGGTTGACGAGCGCGACGCCGGCAAAGCCCAGCGCACAGCCAAGCACCTTGGCCGTATTGAGCTTCTCGGTGTGAAATGCCAGGGCGGCAAAGAGGATTGCGAGGAAGTTGGCGCTGGCCTCGATGATGGAGCTCGACATGGCGCTGGCGCGCGAGAGGCCCAGATAGAAAAAGAAGTACTGCCCGATAGTCTGGAAGAGCGACAAGACAAAGATGGGCTTGATGTCGCGCGCTTGCGGTATGAGGGGGCGGCGTTGGGCCGCGCTCATCCCAACGATAACCAGGGCGCCGGCAAGCGTAAAGCGTAAACCTGCAAAGAGCAGCTGCGAAGCGCTATCGTGCGCTGGGATGCCAAAGAGCGCGTAGCCGATCTTGATGCAGGGAAAGGCCGATCCCCAGAGTGCACAGCAAACAAGACAGTCCAGGATGAGTCCGGGCAGGGTGGCGAGATACGGCTTGCGGCTTTCCATGATGTCCTTCTCCTATACGCGCAAAGCAAAAAAGAACCCGCCACCGGGGGTGCCGGTGGCGGGTGTTGTTACCCGAGGGGATTGTACCCGATGGGAAAGGTTTAAGCGAAGTAGGCCACGCCGCTCTCAAAGATCGGCATGAACTTATCGCCGGGGACATGCTCGGGCACGTTGCGGTACAGGCTGTCGCCGCGACGCTCGGCATGGCCCATCTTGCCCAGGACGCGGCCGTCGGGGCTCGTGATGCCCTCGATGGCGAGTGCGGAGCCGTTGGGGTTGACGGAAAGGTCCATGCTGGGCTTGCCGTCCTCGCCCACGTACTGCGTGGCGACCTGGCCGTTGGCGATCAGCTGGGCGAGCACTTCGTCGTTGGCGACAAAGCGGCCCTCGCCGTGGCTGATGGCGACGGTGTAGGGGTCGTCCAGGCTGCACTGCGACAGCCACGGGGACAGGTTGGACGAGATACGGGTGCGCACCAGACGGCTCTGATGGCGACCGATGGTGTTGAACGTAAGCGTGGGCGCATCAGGCGTGGCGTCGACGATGTCGCCGTAGGGCACCAGACCGAGCTTGATCAGGGCCTGGAAGCCGTTGCAGATGCCCAGCATCAGGCCGTCGCGGGCCTTGAGCAGGTCGCGGACTGCCTCGGTGACCTCGGGAGCGCGGAAGAACGCCGTGATGAACTTGGCGGAGCCATCGGGCTCGTCGCCGCCCGAGAAGCCGCCGGGGATCATGACGATCTGGCTTGCACGGATGCGGCGGGCAAGCTCGTGGGTGCTCTCGGCGACGGCCTCGGGCGTGAGGTTGTTGATCACGAAGGTGTCGGCCTCGGCGCCGGCGGCGCGGAAAGCGCGGGCGCTATCGTACTCGCAGTTGTTGCCGGGGAACACGGGGATTACCACGCGCGGGCGGGCGATCTTGGCGCCGCCGTACACGTGGATATCCTTGGCACGGAAGTCGATGGTCTCGACCTCGGCGGACTCGCCGGCGCTGCGGTAGGCAAAGACGCCCTCGATGCCGCTCTCCCAGGCTTCCTGGAGCTCGGAGAGCTCGATGACTTCGGAGCCGGTGTCGATGACATAGCCCTCGACGGTGGTGCCCAGGGGCTCGACGACAACGCCGTTGGCGACCTCGGGCAGCTCGGCATCCTCGGCGAGCTCGACGATAAAGCTGCCGTAGAGCGGGGTGAAGAGGCTCTCCACGTCCACGTCCTCGGCAAGCTCGATACCGATCTGGTTGCCGACACACATCTTAAAGAGGCTCTCAGCGCCGCAGCCGTAGCCGGGCGTGGAGACGGCCAGGGCGTCGCCGGCGGCGGTGAGCGCCTCGACGGCGTCAAATGCGGCGAGCAGCTGCTGGGCATCGGGACGGTAGTCCTGGCCATAGGTGGCGGGGGCGATGCGGACGACGCGGTGCGTGAGGCCCTTGAACTCGGGGGAGACGGCGCGGGCCGCCTTGCCCACGGCGACAGCGAAGCTGATCAGGGTCGGCGGAACGTTGAGCTCGCCGGCCTCGTCCTCAAACGAACCGCTCATAGAGTCCTTGCCGCCGATGGCACCGGTACCCAGGTCGACCTGGGCCATAAGGGCACCCAAGACGGCTGCCATGGGCTTGCCCCAACGCTCGGCCTCGGTGCGCAGGCGCTCAAAGTATTCCTGGAAGGAGAGATAGGCGCGCTTGTGCTCAAAGCCGGCGGCAACGAGCTTGGCGATGGACTCGACCACGGACAGGTAGGCGCCTGCAAACTGGTCGGCCTCCATCAGGTAGGGGTTGAAGCCCCACGCCATGGCGCTTGCCGTGGTGGTCTCGCCGTCTACGGGGAACTTGGCGACCATGGCCGAGCTCGGGGTGAGCTGCGTCTTGCCGCCAAAAGGCATAAGCACGGTTGCGGCACCGATGGTGGAGTCGAAGCGCTCGGAAAGGCCCTTGTTGGAGGCGACGTTAAGATCGGTGACGAGCGAGGTCATGCGCTCGGCAAGTGTGGTGCCGGCCCAGCTGGGCTGCCACACGCTGCGGGCGCAGACGTGGGCGACCTGGTGCTTGGGTGCACCGTTGGAGTTGAGGAACTCGCGGGACAGATCGACGATGGCGACGCCGTTCCAGGCCATGCGCATGCGCGGCTCGGCGGTAACCTCGGCGATAACGGTTGCCTCCAGGTTCTCCTCGGCGGCGTAGCCCATGAACTCCTCGACGTCACCGTCGGCGACGGCGCAAGCCATGCGCTCCTGGGACTCGGAAATGGCGAGCTCGGTGCCATCCAGGCCGTCGTACTTCTTGGTCACGGTGTCAAGGTCGACATACAGGCCGTCGGCAAGCTCACCCACGGCGACCGAGACGCCGCCGGCGCCAAAGTCGTTGCAGCGCTTGATCAGACGGCAGGCGTCGCCGCGGCGGAACAGACGCTGCAGCTTGCGCTCGACCGGGGCGTTGCCCTTCTGGACCTCGGCACCCGAGGTCTCGATGGACTCGGTGTTCTGGGTCTTTGAGGAGCCGGTAGCGCCACCGATGCCGTCACGGCCGGTGCGGCCGCCCAGCAGGATGATCTTGTCGGTGGGGGCGGGGCACTCGCGACGAACGTGGTTTGCCGGGGTGGCGCCCACGACGGCGCCAACTTCCATGCGCTTGGCCACGTAACCGGGGTGATAGAGTTCATTAACCTGACCGGTGGCAAGGCCGATCTGGTTGCCGTAGCTGGAGTAGCCGGCGGCAGCGGTGGTCACGAGCTTGCGCTGCGGCAGCTTGCCCTCGAGCGTCTCGGAAACCGGGACGGTGGGGTCGCCGGCGCCGGTGACGCGCATGGCCTGGTACACATAGCTGCGGCCCGAGAGCGGGTCGCGGATAGCGCCGCCCACGCAGGTGGCGGCACCGCCGAAGGGCTCGATCTCGGTCGGGTGGTTGTGGGTCTCGTTCTTAAACAGGAACAGCCAGTCCTGGTCCTCGCCGTCGACATCGACCTTCACCTTGACGGTGCAGGCGTTGATCTCCTCGGACTCGTCGAGACCGGTGAGGATGCCGTTCTTCTTGAGCCACTTCGCGCCGATCGTGCCCATATCCATCAGGCATACCGGCTTGGCGTCGCGGCCCAGCTCGTGGCGCATCTCAAGATACTTGTCGAACGCGGCCTTGACGGTGGCATCGTCGATCGAAACCTCGTCAAGCTGCGTGCCGAACGTGGTGTGACGGCAATGGTCGGACCAATACGTGTCGATCACCTTGATCTCGGTGATCGTCGGGTCGCGCTGTTCCTCGGTGAAATGCTCACGGCAGAACTGCAGGTCGGCCAGATCCATGGCGAGACCACGGTCCTCGATGAACTGCTCAAGCTCGGCGTCGCTCATAGAACGGAAGCCGTCGATGACCTCCACCTTGCCCGGCACCGGCACCTGGGTCTTCAGCGTGGTCTTGACATCCAGAGAGGCTTCACGGGCTTCCACCGGATTGATCACGTAATGCTTGATGGCCTCGACATCGGCTTCGGAAAGTTCGCCT
>UQXB01000094.1:0-4649 GCA_900544935.1 uncultured Collinsella sp. | reverse complement strand
GTTTACCGGAATGTCGAGCGCCGGCATGCCGCTCGAGGTCTCGTCCAGATCTGCCGCCGCCCAGGAATCAAAGGCAAACTGGCGGTTGGAAAGATCATCCAGATCCATGACAGGCGGCTCGAGCTCGGGCTCGGGAGCCGTGTATGCCGGCTGCTGCGGGGCAGCGTAGCGAATCGTGCTGTCTGCCGTGGGACGCTGTGCCGCTGCAGCGAGAAACGCCGCCGTCTCGGATGGATCGCTAGCAGGACGGGGCGCAGGGGCGGCTTTACGCGTCGTCTGCACGATGGGACGGGTGCCAAAGTCGTCTGCGGGCACGGATGCCGGCGCGGGCGTGGCGGAAGGTGCGGGCTTTGCACTTGTCGGGCGAGCTCCGCCGCCCATGAGTTCCTCGGCAGTCCAGGGGCGGTCGCTCATCACGTCGTCGAGGCTCAACGCAAACAGATCGTCTTCGCCCTCGTCAAACGCGCGTTTCGCATGCCTGGCGCCAGAAACGGTGCCTCCGCGGCAGTTGCGTGATGCGTTGCTCGACCCCATCTTGTTCCATCCTTTCGAAATGCTCACATTCATCGATTATATGGAACTTGCCTAGCGGCCGACTCTTGGATTCGTGCATTCCAGAACTCGCGCCCAAAAGGGGAGGGGCGATCCGGCCGAGTTGCCTACTTGTCGCCGGCGGCAGCCTTTGCCTCGTTGAGGTAGCTATAGAAGCTGTACTTTGAGATGCCGAAGAACTCGCAGGCACGCTCGCTCGACTTGGAAATGAGGAAGGCGCCGCGACGGTCGAGGTAGCCAATGGCGCGGATGCGCTCGTCTTTGGTCATGAGCGCCGCGGGCTTGCCCACAAACTGTTCGCACTCGCGCAGCAGGTCTTCGAGCAGGTCGCCGATGTTTTTGGTAATGGGCTCGGGCTCGGTGTATCCCTTGTCGCCCGTGCCGGTGAGCGCGTCGAGCGAGCGCTCAAAAGCCTTCATGAGCGTAATGTCAAAGTTAATGCCCAAAATGCCGACGGGCTTGCCCTCGTCGTTGCGGATAAAGATCGTCGAGGACTTGAGCAGCTTGCCATCGGCGGTTTTGGTGAGGTATGGCTCGCGGTCGTGCACGTCGGCGGTGCCCTCGTGCATGGACTCAAGCACAATATGGCTGGGGCCGTCACCCAGTTTGCGCCCGCTGACGTGGCCGTTTTCGATCACTACGATGGAGTGGTCCACGTCCTCGGTCTCCAAGTCGTGGACGACGACTTCGCAGTTGGGGCCAAATTGGAGCGCCAGGCCGTGTGCAAGGCGCTTATAAAACTCAATCTGTGCGGGGGTCATAGGTGCCTTCCTAAAAATTAGTTTGGGCTCACTTTGCCATAAACCCCACTTGTTCGCAAATAACGAAAGCGTCGCTGCGTTATGTAACCGTTCGTCGGCGAAAAGGTACCGATTACGGCAACAAACAATTTGTTAGGTTTTCCAATCAAAAAGTGTGATAGAACAGTGCTAACAAACTTTTTGTTTGGCATCCACATAAAAGTTCAGTCGCATGAATGGGAATGGGCTGAAACGCGTATGCGGGGGCCGGCAAGAGAGAACTTAAGGAGTTCACCGTATGGCCGATAAGATCCAGTGGGCGGGCAACACGATGCCCAAGAGCGATGACAAGCACTTGGGAATCATGAGCCTCGACCACGTGAAGAAGGCCCGTGCCTTCCACCAGTCGTTCCCCCAGTACACCGTCACTCCGCTTGCCCGCCTGGATGGCCAGGCCGCGCGCCTGGGCCTGTCCAACCTGTGCGTTAAGGACGAGAGCTATCGCTTTGGCCTCAACGCCTTTAAGGTTCTGGGCGGTTCGTTTGCCATGGCCAACTACATTGCCGACGAGACTGGCAAGGACGTTGCCGAGTGCACCTTCGATTACCTGACCTCCGATCAGCTTGCCAAGGACTTTGGCCAGGCTACCTTCTTTACCGCCACCGACGGCAACCATGGCCGCGGTGTGGCATGGGCTGCCAACAAGCTGGGCCAGAAGGCCGTCGTGCACATGCCCAAGGGTTCCACCAAGCCCCGCTTCGATAACATCGCTGCCGAGGGCGCCACGGTGACCATCGAAGAGGTCAACTACGACGAGTGCGTGCGCATGGCCGCCGCCGAGGCCGATGCCTGCGAGCGCGGCGTCATCGTTCAGGACACCGCCTGGGAGGGCTACGAGAAGATTCCGTCCTGGATCATGGAGGGCTACGGCACCATGGCTTCCGAGGCTGCCGAGCAGCTGCGCGAGATGGCCATCAACCGCCCGACGCACGTCTTTGTCCAGGCTGGCGTAGGCTCGCTCGCTGGCGCCGTGGTGGGCTACTTCACCAACCTGTATCCCGATAACCCGCCCACCTTTGTCGTGGTCGAGTGCGCTCCTGCCGCCTGCCTGTACAAGGGCGCTGCCGCCGGCGACGGCGACCCGCGCATCGTGGACGGCGACATGCCCTCCATCATGGCCGGCCTGTGCTGCGGCGAGCCCAACATCCTGGGCTGGGATATCCTGCGCAACCACACCACCGCCTTCGTGTCCTGCCCCGACTGGGTTACTGCTCGCGGCATGCGCACCCTGGGTGCTCCCGAGAAGGGTGACCCGCGCGTCATCTCCGGCGAGTCCGGCGCGGTGACCACCGGCCTGGTCGAGACCCTCATGCTCGATCCCGAGTACGCCGAGCTCAAAGAGCTCATCGGCCTGGACAAGACGAGCTCCGTGCTCTGCTTCTCCACGGAAGGTGACACGGATCCGGATCAGTACCGTCGCATCGTCTGGGAGGGCGAATACCCCACTTGCTAATACTGGGTGGAGTAAATAGGTATCGCTCCGCCACCTCACAGGTAGATTCCTTCGTTTGAAAGGTTATGAATAATGGCTAAAGAACTCGATTTCGACGCTATCAAGGCTGCTGCTGAGTCCCATCGTGCTGATATGACTCGCTTCCTGCGCGCTATGATCAGCCATCCCTCTGAGTCTTGCGAGGAGGGTGAGGTTGTCGCCTGCATCAAGGCCGAGATGGAGAGCCTTGGCTATGACGAGGTCAAGGTCGACGGCCTGGGCAACGTTATGGGCTTTATGGGCGAGGGCGACAAGATCATCGCCATCGACTCTCACATCGACACCGTCGGCATCGGCAACATCGAGAACTGGGACGCCGATCCCTATGAGGGCTACGAGACCGACGAGATCATCTACGGCCGCGGCGGCTCCGACCAGGAGGGTGGCATGGCTTCTGCTACCTACGCTGCCAAGATGATGAAGGACATGGGCCTCATCCCCGAAGGCTACAAGATCATGGTCGTCGGCACCGTCCAGGAAGAGGACTGCGACGGCATGTGCTGGCAGTACATCTACAACAAGGACGGCATTAAGCCCGAGTTCGTCATTTCCACCGAGCCCACCGACGGTGGCATCTATCGCGGTCACCGCGGCCGCATGGAGATCCGCGTCGACGTTCATGGCACCTCCTGCCACGGCTCCGCTCCCGACCGCGGCGACAACGCCATTTACAAGATGGCCGACATCATCGCCGACGTCCGCGCCCTCAACAACAACGGCTGCGACGAGTCGACCGACATCAAGGGCCTCGTCAAGATGCTCGACCCCAAGTACAACCCCGAGCACTTCGAGGACGCCCGCTTCCTGGGCCGCGGCACCTGCACCACCAGCCAGATCTTCTACACCTCCCCCTCCCGCTGCGCTGTGGCCGACAGCTGCGCCATCTCCATCGACCGCCGCATGACCGCCGGCGAGACCTATCAGTCCTGCCTGAAGGAGATCGAGGACCTGCCCGCCTGCAAGAAGTATGCCAAGGACGTGAAGGTTTCCATGTATATGTATGACCGTCCCGCATGGACCGGCCATGTATATGAGACTGAGTGCTTCTTCCCCACCTGGATCAACAAGGAGACTGCTCCTCACGTCCAGGCCCTGGTGGACGCCCACCACAACCTGTGGGGCGACAAGCGCCTGATGCCCACCGAGCTGGCTGCCTCCAAGCGCGAGGGCCGTCCCCTGACCGACAAGTGGACGTTCTCCACCAACGGCGTGTCCATCCAGGGCCGCTACGGCATCCCCTGCGTGGGCTTCGGCCCCGGTGCCGAGTCTCAGGCACACGCTCCCAACGAGGTGACCTTCAAGCAGGATCTGGTGACCTGCGCTGCCCTGTATGCCGCCGTTCCCGGCCTGTACAAGCCCGAGAACAAGGACGGCTCCGCCACCAGCTTCCGGCAGGAGCTGACCGGCAACGACATCAAGTAATCATACGCCATATACGCCATATTAAAAATACAAGGAGAACGATCAAAATGAGCAAGACTGTTGAACTGGCACGCCATCTGTCTACCCTGAACATCAACAATATGTACAAGACCGATTTCTATTGGACTTGGGACAAGACCGACGATGAGATCGACGCCATCTTCACCGTGGCCGACGCCCTGCGCGACCTGCGCGAGCGCAACAAGAGCACCCGTGTGTTCGATTCCGGCCTGGGCATCTCCATCTTCCGCGACAACTCCACCCGTACCCGCTTCTCCTTCGCCTCCGCCTGCAACCTGCTGGGTCTGGAGGTCCAGGACCTGGACGAGAAGAAGTCTCAGATCGCCCACGGCGAGACCGTCCGCGAGACCGCGAACATGGTG
>UQXB01000093.1:0-4829 GCA_900544935.1 uncultured Collinsella sp. | reverse complement strand
GGCGGGCGAAGCCGGTGCGGATCCGCGAAGCGGATACGCGGACGTCCTTTCGCCCGCACCATTACATGAAAGAGCTCCCAGCAATGGGGGCTTTTTTGATATGCACGATCTCCTTGGACGGGTATCCTAATGCCAACGTGTGCCTATCAGAGGAGAGACCATGCTGTTTTCCGGTATCATTGCCGCCCTTACCAGCCTTTTGATTCCCATCATCATCCTGTTGCTGCTGCTTCCCAGCGCCTGCTATGTCGTTGAACAGCAGCATGCCGTGATCATCGAGCGTCTGGGCAAGTTCAACCGCATCGTCAACGCGGGCTTCCACATGAAAGTGCCCGTGATCGACCGCAAGGCTGCCACGGTGAGTCTGCGCACCATGAAAAACGGTTTTGGTATCGACGTTAAGACTCAGGACAATGTGACCATCGGCCTCGAGGTCTCGGCTCAATATCACGTGAGCTATGACATGGGTGCTGGCCCGGCGGATTCGGGCATCTACAAGAGCTACTATATGCTGCAGGAGCCCGTCGACCAGATGCGTGACTTCATCACCGACGCCCTGCGCTCTTCGATCCCCGTCTACACACTCGATGAGGTCTTTGCCAAGAAGGATGACATCGCCAAGGATGTCAACGCTACCGTTTCCGAGCAGATGGCCGCCTACGGCTTCACCCTCGTGTCGACGCTCATCACCAAAATCGCACTGCCGACCGAGGTTGAGAACTCCATGAACGACATCAACGCTGCCCAGCGCAAGCGCGCTGCGGCACAGGAGCTCGCTGAGGCCGACCGCATCAAGCGCGTCACCGAGGCGACCGCCGAGGCCGAGGCAATGGAAAAGGCGGGCGAGGGCATCGCCAACCAGCGCAAGGCCATCGCGCTGGGTATCAAAGATTCGCTCGAGATCATCCAAGAGACGGGTGTCGGCAATGACGAGGCCAACCAACTGTTCATGTTTACGCAGTGGTCCGAGATGATGACGGAGTTCGCTCGCACGGGTAAAACCTCGACGGTCGTGCTGCCGAGCGACTTTTCGCAGTCGGCCTCGATGTTCGAGCAGATGCTGACCGCCAGCAAAGTTCAAAACGATTCGAAGGAGTAGACGCGCGTGAAATACACCGTCGTTTGCGTCGGTAAGCTCAAGGAGCGCTTTTGGAAGGACGCGTGCGCTGAGTACACCAAGCGCCTAGGTGCCTATGCCAAGGTTGATATCCGCGAGGTGGCCGATATCGACCCGGCTAAGGCGGGCGGTGTGGATGCCGCGCGCGACAAGGAGGGGGCGGCGATTCTTGCTGCCCTGCCGTCTCGGGCGCATGTGATCCTGCTGGCTATTGAGGGCAAGGAGCGTTCGAGTGAGGAGCTCTCGGCGCGGCTCGACGATCTTATGCTGCGAGGCAGCAGCGACATTGCCTTTGTAATCGGCGGTTCGGACGGCGTGAGCGATGACGTGCGCGCCCGCGCCGACGAGATGCTCAGCTTTGGACGCATTACCTTGCCGCATAACCTGGCGCGTGTGGTGCTGCTAGAGCAGATTTACCGTGCCTGCAAGATCAGCCGTGGCGAGCCGTATCACAAATAGGTCGGCAATACGAAACAATGGCGTGGGACAATACCTTTCGTTTTGCGGAATGTGTCTGAGAGGACTATGAGATATGAAGATTGGGTTTGTCGGTTTTGGCAATATGGCGAGCGCTATGGCCGATGGCTGGATCGCTGCCGGTGTAGCTGCGAGCGACATGTGCGCCTGCGCGGGTCGCTACGACGCACTGGTTGAGCGCTGCGAGGCGCGCGGCATGGTCGCCTGCCACGATGCCGCCGAGGTTGTCGCCGCATCCGATATCGTGGTCGCCGCGGTCAAGCCGTACATGATTGAGAAGGTCTTCGCTCCGCTCAAGGATGCTCTTGCCAAAAAGGTCGTTCTGTCGGTTGCCTGGACCTGGGACAGTGCCAAGTGGGAGCAGGTCCTGCCGGGCGTCGCGCATATCTCGACGGTGCCCAACACACCGGTTTCGGTGGGCGAGGGCGTCATCGCTTGCGAGAAGGCTTCCACGCTTAGTGATGAGCAGAGCGCAGTGGTGCTTGATCTGCTTGGCAAGCTCGGTGCGGTGGTCGAGCTCGATACGAGCCTGCTGTTTGTGGGCGGCACGGTGGGTGGTTGCGCTCCGGCATTTGTCGCTATGGCAATCGAGGCCCTGGGCGATGCGGCGGTCAAGCACGGTATCCCGCGCGCCGATGCGTATCGCATCGTGAGCCAGATGGTGTTGGGTACGGCAAAGCTGCAGCTTGCAACTGGCCAGCATCCTGCGGCGATGAAGGATGCCGTATGCTCGCCCGGTGGCGCCACCATCAAGGGCGTCGTTGCGCTCGAGGACGCCGGCATGCGCAGTGCCCTGGTCAAGGCAATCGACGCAACTCTCCAGTAAAACCTGCCATTTAGGGACAGGTTTATTTTGGCAGGTTTTTCCTGCGGTTTTGTCGTATGTGCGAAAAGCGCCCCGCAACCGGATCGTTACCGGTTGCGGGGCGCTTGCGTTTGCCCAGATAAAACCGACCAAAATAAACCTGGCCCTTTTTGGCAGGTTAGTCCCAGAAGCTGTCTTCCTCATCCTCGGACTTGGGTCCGCGGTCGACGTACATCTTATGGGTACGCTTCTCCATTACAAAGGCAAGAATCGCAAATAACAGGATGCCGCCGGCGAAAAGGATGGCAAAACCGGTGCGGGTGCCAAACAAAAAGGAAAAAACTGCGTCCATTGGGTGCCTTCTTGCGTAGTTGAGTTGGGTCGTAAACGCTCATAAGTATATACTTGCCCATACATGTACAAGGTTGCAACCTAAATGGAATGTATATCGCCGGAGGATCTAATGCTTGATATCAAGTTTGTTCGCGAGAACCCCGATGCCATCGATGTCGCCATGGCTAACCGCCAGACGTCTTGGGATCGCGAGAAGTTCTTTGAGCTCGACGACGAGCGCCGTGCCGTCATCACCGAGGTCGAGGAGCTCCAGGCTACGCGCAATGCCGAGTCCAAGAAGATCGGCGCCCTGATGAAGGAGGGCAAGAAGGACGAGGCCGAGGCCGCCAAGGAGGCCGTGCGCGCCGTCAACGAGAAGATTGACGGTCTGGCCGAGCGCCGTACTGCTCTCGAGCAGGAGCAGTACGACTTCATGGCTCACCTGCCCAACATTCCTTGCGAGGCCACGCCGTACGGTAAGGACGAGGACGAGAACATCGAGCGTCGCCGCTGGGGCACCCCGCGCGAGTTCGACTTCGACTTTAAGCCGCACTGGGATCTGGGCACCGACCTCGACATTCTTGACTTCGAGCGTGGCAACAAGCTCTCCGGCAGCCGCTTCACCGTTCTCGGTGGCGCCTGCGCCCGCCTGGAGCGCGCCCTCATCAACTTCTTCCTCGATACGCACACCAGCCGTGGTTTTAAGGAGTGGTGGCCGCCCATCGTCGTCAAGCGTCAGACCATGTTTGGCACGGGTCAGCTGCCCAAGTTCGAGGACGACGCCTATCACGTCTCGGGTGACAACTTCCTGATCCCCACCGCCGAGGTCGTGCTCACCAACCTGCACGCCGGCGAGGTCCTCGATGCCGACACCCTGCCGCGCCGCTACACCGCCTTCACCCCCTGCTTCCGCGAGGAGGCCGGTTCCGCCGGTCGCGACACCCGCGGCATCATCCGTCAGCACGAGTTCGACAAGGTCGAGATGGTCAAGTTCGCTAAGCCGGAGGAGTCCGACGAGGAGCTCGAGAGCATGACCGCCGAGGCCGAGTACCTGCTGCAGCAGCTGGGCCTTCCGTATCGCGTGATTAGCCTGTGCACCGGCGACTTGGGCTTCTCTGCTCGTCAGACCTACGACGTCGAGGTCTGGCTGCCGAGCTACAACGCCTACAAGGAGATCAGCTCCTGTTCCAACTGCGGCGACTTCCAGGCCCGTCGCGCCAACATCAAGTATCGCGACCCCGAGAATTTCAAGGGTTCGCGCTACCTGCACACTCTCAACGGTTCCGGCCTGCCGGCCGGCCGCACCATGGCCGCTATTCTGGAGAACTACCAGAACGCCGACGGTACCATCACGATTCCCGAGGTCCTGCGTCCCTACATGGGCGGCCTCGAGAAGATTGAGCCGGTCGCGTAACTTGGCTGCATAGGGGATATGCAAGGGCGCTCCTTCGGGGGCGCCCTATTTCGTGCGCAGGTCCATACCATGCCGTGCGGACAGCTCAATAGAAAACACACGAACAACTGTTCTGTATACAGCCATCTACCTGCTATGCTTTTGCTAACTAAGAGCAAGAGAAAGGGGATGTGATGGAGCTGTTTGATGAGCGGGTTATTTTGTTCCAGAGCGATGAGGGCGGGGAGCACCTGTTGGTAACGTGCGAGCCGTCGGGTATGGGTGGCTTGGTGGTTCGGCAGACGAGTGAGGGACCGTTGACGCAATGGTGCTATGAGGAGTCGCCGCATGTGGTCGAGACGTTTGTGGCGCATGAGGCGCTTGTTGTCCTTGAGCACTTCTATGGAGTTGGGACTTCCAACCAGGTCGCGCGCATGCTGAGCATCTCGTTTGCCGATTATGATTGTGCCCAGCGGGTGAGATCGCTCCTGAGGGAACTTGATGCCAAGTTCGACGTGATCGAAAAGCCAATCGATCGTACGGGGAACGGCGGTATATGCGGAGCAGCATGACAAAATTGCGTTCCACAAAAAAGTTTGAGATTGTGCTTGACTCCAATAAGCTAAAGTGGTTTTATATGTCTTGCGCTGCGGCGTTACCTCAGCTGGATAGAGGGTCTGACTACGAATCAGAACGTCATAGGT
>UQXB01000092.1:0-4903 GCA_900544935.1 uncultured Collinsella sp. | reverse complement strand
GGACTGTAGAGCAGGAAACCTAAGCCGGTGTCCCCGCTCTCCCGGGGCCGAACGCCCTAGTTGTTGAGCATGCGGTCGAAGCTTCCCGAGTCGCCATCCCGATAGTCTGCGGTCATCAGGATCTCCTGCGGAATACGCCCGCCCTCGCGCAGCACGTTGCGGAACTGCACGCGCGTAACCATGGGCAGATCCTTAATCGTCGCCGCCAGGTTCTGCGGCACGCCCTGGTTGGCAGCAGCGGGCTCGCACGCGCCGCCGGCCTTCACGCGACGCCTATGCTCGGCGAGCATGGTGCGGTACATGCCGGCATGCAGGCGAATCTCAACCACATTGGCATTGCGAGCCTGCTCGACGATGCGCGCGCCCTCGCGGTCGATATCGCCCACATAGTAGACGTAGTTAAAGCGATAGCCAATCTCGGCCAGATAATCGTCCAGGGCATGCGAGACGCTTGCCTTGCATCCGCCGCCAAAAATCACGCCGCCCACCTTGATGCCAAAGAGCTTGGCGTGCTTGCGGCCACGCAGCAGCTTGACGATCTC
Source organism: uncultured Collinsella sp. (assembly GCA_900544935.1). Classification (GTDB taxonomy): domain Bacteria; phylum Actinomycetota; class Coriobacteriia; order Coriobacteriales; family Coriobacteriaceae; genus Collinsella. The sequence goes on along the minus strand of UQXB01000092.1, from coordinate 4,361 downwards.
GTCGTAGGTGTCCAGGTTCTCGACCATAATGAACGGCTTGTCGGCACCCAGCGTAAAGAAACCCGTAAAGTGCACGGGGCGATTGGGAGCGACCTTGATCGCCTGCATGCTGATGCCTTTTTCGGTCATACGCCTGATCAGGCGCTCACCGTGCTTGCCGTCAAAAGCCTTCTCGTCGTTAAAGATCTGGTAGGCACGCTGGCGGCGCGAGGCAACCGGCGTATCGGCACCTCGGTTCTGCTCGATCCAAGCCTGGATGATTGCGATTTCCTCGGCAATCTTGCGGTTGGACATCTCGTTGTGCTGAGTGCGCTGCGGAGCCTTTTTGCCGTCCTTGCCCTCAACCTTTACGATCTGTGTCTGCTGCTCCTTGATCTTAGAGAGCGCCGTGGGCGTAGGGACAACCTTGAGCAGCTGCCTGCCTAAAACGCGGGCAAGGGCAAACGCCGAGACCTCGCCGTGAACGTCCGGCCTGGGCTGCTGGGCAGCAGTATCTGCTGCGGCAGACTCCGGCTTCTTCTGAGACTTGCGCTTAGAATCGCCTTGGGAATTGCGCTCGCGCTTCGGCATAGATGCCTGCTTCTGCGGACGAACGGACTTGCTCTCCTTCGCCGGCTGGCGCTTAGGCTGCCCCGAAGAAACCTCGGCCTTCGCATCCTCGTTCTGCGGCGTGGTCTTCTCGGTTGCAGTCTCGGCATGGGAACTGCGGCCCCCACGATGGCGACGGCGGCGAGGCTTGCTCGACGCGCCCTGCTCCGTCTGCTCATCAGTAGGCTGCTGGCCCTTGGCCTCGGCATCAACCTCAAGCTGCGGCTCAACAGGCTTCTGCTCGCGAGCCTCCGGCTCAACGGCCTTCTCGTCCTGGGTGGTCGAAACCGACTCGCCCTTCTCCTGATGCTTTACGGGATACGCGCGTCCCGCAAAACCGCGGCCGGGACGACACGAACCCGGAGCCTTCTTGGCAGACCCCTCAACATCGTCTGCAACCTCAGAAGACTCTTCAACCTCACGCGCGGCATCCTGCTGTGCAGTCTTAAAGTGAGCACCGCGACGACGCTTGGGCTCTTGGGCCTCCACGGGCTTTTGCTCCCTCGCGGGCTTCTGCGACTCGGCAGCAACCTCGGTCTCAACAGCCTCAGCATCCGTCTCACCCTTTCGAGCAACGGCGCGACGGAAGCGCTCCTGCTGGGCGCGGCGCTGCGCATCGCGCTTGCCACCCCCGCCAAAACCGCCGCGTCCTGCCTTGGCCGTAAAGGCACGCACGACGTTCTCATCGAGCAACTCATCGGTATCGACATGCTCACGCGGGGCAACTTCTTCCACAGCAGGCACGTCAGCGGGATCCTCGACGACAAAATCCTCGACGGACTCGGCAGGCTGCTCCTGGGCATCGCGGATCTCGGCATTGATGGTATAGAACGCCGGGCGCCCGTTAATGCCGCTACCCTCGATCTTGGTCACGATATTTGCCGCGATAAGCTCATCGCGCATCGCCTTGGTGTCACATTCCTTATCGACGGAACGGAAAATTTGCGCCAGCGCGCTCGACTTGATCTTGAGCGCCTTGCGGCAAAGCAGGTCGTAGGCAACCAGCTTGGCACGCTCAGCAGAAAGCGATGTCTGGCTGCTCAGACGCTCAGCCAGGGCATCGACATTATTTTGGTTATCGGAATATACCGTCTTGGCCACGGGGCCCCTTTCATATGTACACATATACGTCTATATGGTACAACGCGCGCCCTTATCCACGCAAAACATCTGCGAGAACACTCGAGCGTCACCCGCTTTTGCATGAAAAAAGACCGAGCCCGCGAAGTCGCGGACCCGGTCTTTCCGAGTCAAATGGATGGGAGATTCAACCCGTCCGACCGACTAGGCCTTGGCGACCTCGGCGTCGGCAGGAGCCTCAGCGGCAGCGGCGCGACCGTACTCGGCCTTGCCCATATCGGACCACTCGGGCTCCTCATCAGGCATGGAGCCAGCCTCCTTGCCGAAGAACTCCTTGAGGCAGTTGACGGCAACGATGAGGCCCAGGACCATCAGCAGGACGGCAAAGACGAGCTGCAGGCCCTTGGTGGCGGCGACGGAGACGGCGGCCGTGGTGGCGGTAGCCGGGATGGTACCGAAGAAACCGTAGGCCTGGACGGCGGTCATGCAGCCCATGGCGCTCTGGACCAGCGAGGTGAAGGTGCAGCAGAGCAGGAAGACGACGGGCACGTAGAGCATCCAGCCCTTGCGGCCGGTGCACTTGCAGAACACGGCGAGGGTGATCATGGTCATGCCGCCGAGCAGCTGGTTGGAAGCACCAAAGAGCGGCCAGATGTTGGCATAGCCACCAAAAGCGAGAGCGAGACCGGGAAGCAGGGTAACGACCGTGGCGAACCAGGGGTTGCCGAGGACCTTCATGTAGCCGGCCTTGGACTCGATGGCCAGGGCATCGTTGGTCTGGGCAAAGAACTCGGAGAACGAAGTGCGGGCGATGCGGGCGACGGCGTCGAGCGAGGTCAGGGCCAGAGCGGAGACGTTCATGGTCATAAAGACGGTAGCAAGCGTGCCGTCAACACCGAAGGCCTGCATACCGCGGGAGATGCCAGCGGCGAAGATCTGGAACGGGGTGGAAGCGACACCGGCGTTGAGGGCGCCGGTACCGGCGGTGTTCATGTCGGAGAACATGATGCCGGCGACGATGATGGCAAGGATGCCGACGAAGGACTCGACGATCATGGCGCCGTAACCGACCTTGACGGCGTCCTGCTCCTTCTCGACCTGCTTAGAAGAGGTGCCGGAAGAAACGAGGCTGTGGAAACCGGAGAGAGCACCGCAAGCGACGGAGACGAACAGGACCGGGAACATCATGCCGGAGGCAGTGGAGAAGCCGGTGAAGACCGGAGCGGTGATAGTGGCCTGACCGTTGACGCCCAGGACGACGATGCCGAGGACAGCGCAGACGATCATGACAATCATCATGATGGAAGTGAGGTAGTCACGCGGGGTCTTGAGCATCTGGATGGGCATAGCGCCAGCAAAGACCAGGTAGACCATGACGACGGCGAACCACTGGAACTTATCCAGGTAGAGCGGGAACTGCATACCGACGGCGAACATGAGAACCATGAGGACCACGCCGGTGACGAACTCGGCAGCGCCGGTGAGGTTGAACTTCTTCTGGGCCCAACCAAAGGCGATAGCGACGAAGGTGAACAGGATGGAGATGGTACCAGCGCAGCCGGCGGCATAGGACTTGGTGAAGTCGATGGCACCGGTAGCAGCACCAGAAGCGTCAACGGCCGGGGTGAACATGAACGTCTTGCAGACCATGTCGGTGAAAGCGGCGATGACGATGATGCAGAACAGCCAGCAGAACAGCAGGAACAGGCGACGGCCGGTCTTGCCGATGTACTTCTCGATGAGCTGAGCCAGGGACTTGCCGTTGTTCTTCATCGAGGCGTACAGAGCGCCAAAGTCATGGACGGCGCCAAAGAAGATGCCGCCGACGAGGACCCAGAGCACGACGGGAAGCCAGCCGAAGGCCATGGCGACGATCGTACCCGTAACAGGGCCAGCACCGCAGATCGAGCTGAACTGGTGCGAGAACGCGGTGAAGGCGGAGACGGGCGAGAAGCTCTTGCCGTCCTTCATGCGCTTGGCCGGCGTGAGGGCCTCTTTGTCAACGCCCCACTTGTTGGCCAGCCAACGGCCGTAGCCCAGATAGCCGCAGGCGAGCACCGCCGCGGCCACAACCATGAGCAAAACTCCGTTCATTACATTTCCTCCTCTAAAAAGAACTTCCTAGACATAAAAAATGAGGGCCGTCGGTTGCGCTCGACGGCCCTCATCTTTATCAGCCGCCCGTTATCGTACGGGCTAGCTGTATGTGCTAACCCGCATCAGATAATTACTACGCTGATAATGTTTAGCTGATGCGTGAACATGTCTAAGAAATCCTCTTCAATCATGATGCGAACGATCCGTGCGTGTTCACATCCCCCAGTGGTTGAAAAGGAGTATGAAACTTTAGTTACCTAAAGTCAACGCAAATTTGTAATGAATTTTCGACTTTTTTGAATTTCTCGGTATAAAACGCCACTGACCTCGGACTTTACCCCACGACAGTTTTTGCATGAGAGATGCCCCTCGGGAGCGGGCGGGCGTATACAAGGTTTATCGCGAGTTCCGCACGAGCCGGAGAGCACTTAATGTGCTCTCCGTGCGAGCAGGACTGTCCGAGCAGGCGACCAAACCCCGCGCCCCGTCCTGACGAGCGCTTGGGGACCGGTGACCTATAGGTGGCTGATGATCAGTTCCATTTTGCCTTCGAGGTCGATGGAGCTGACGGTGCTGGGTGCCAGCAGGTGGCTTCC
>UQXB01000091.1:0-5185 GCA_900544935.1 uncultured Collinsella sp. | reverse complement strand
GACGCCAAAGACAGCCACGACAACCAAGACGACCAAAACGACAGTGACCAAGACCGCGGCGTCCACACCATTCAAGGCCAAGACCGCCAGCGCTGCCACCGCCACTCTCCCCAAGACCGCCGACAGCAACTGGATCGCCGTCTCCTTGGCGCTATTCCTGCTGGGGACAGCGCTTTTAGGTGCCGCACGCCGCTGCTGAGGCACCCGTTTGGGCTGGAAGAGGGGAGAGGCAACCGACAAAAAGCGAGTTTTACGTTTCCCAAAGTAGGGGCACACCGGCTGACGCCGGCGCACCCCTACTGTTGAACGGACAGTTTTAATTGCTCAAGATATGGCAGCCATAGCGTGCCCCAGCTCGTTCGTAGCCTTTACTCGACGGTGCAGAAGCGCGTGCACGAAATCCTGGCATAACGCGCGAGCAGCCGCAACAAGCGCTGCCATTGGGCATGACCACGCTGCTGGCCGCGCCCCTTTGTCTAGTCCTGCTGCCCTTCGTTCTGCTGGATCTCTTCGTTGAAGCATTCATCGGCCTTTTCGTTGATTAGCCACTTTAACCAGACAGGGCACTTCTCCCAACTGTCTCCGAAGCCCCTTGAATATCAACTTCATCCGAACACCTCCCACATTCATCTGTGAGTGTACCGATGAATGTGGGAATCCGATGCCCTGAGGGCCGGATCAGCCGGTCCCGGGAGATTGGAGGACTCCACGTCTGAACCTCCCGCATCCCGTGCGGGCAAGATAAATGCCCGCAACGATTGCCGCTGCGAGCATTCTCCAGGCCGGTCACAAACCGGCAGGCTCCGACTATTTGACGTCACCGTGTAAGTGTAATACAATAATACATGACAGTAGGACACCATTAAGGAGGTAGACAATGGCAACCATCTCTATCCGAGTCAGTGATGACCTCAAGGCCAAACTCGAGGGATTGGCCCACGAATCGGGTGGCACCATCTCAGGAGTGGTCACCGAAGCCCTCGGATCAATGGTGGGTAGCCCCCGCACTGATTACCCCGAGGAGATGGCCCCGCTGACCATAGCGCCGGTCAACCGCCTCATCCTCCGCGACCAGGAGCTCATCCTTGCCGCCCTCTCGGAGGACGAGGAGGATGCCGCTTACCACAAGCGCAATGCACAGATATTCGAGAAGGGCTACGTGCGCGAGTACCCGGAGGCATTCGCCGTGCTTCGACCGGAGATTCCCAACTCACGCTGCGAGGAGCTGTACGACATCCTCGACATGTTCCGCGTCCTCAGGGCCTCATACGAGGACCTGCCTGAAGATGAGAAGGCCGAGGTGGACGAGCGCGACATCTCGCCTCAAGGCTTCGACTACAACGACATGGAGGAGGGGCGTCTCGCCGGCTACGTGAAGCACCTCTTTGCGGACAAGCGCTATGAGGAGCTCGCGGAGCCTCTGAGGAAGTACTCGGATGGCGGGAACTCGCATGGTCCCCGCCTCGAGATGTACCGCCGCATGCTTCACTGCTTCAAGCCCCTCTGGCGCAAGCATATGCTCGGCGACCGCTTCCTCGGCCTCGCCGAGATCGAGAAGGTCATCGCTGCGCAGCGCTACGACTCTGGCTACTAGGAGGGAGCAGCCGATGTCTGAAGACATCGGACGAATTCTGTAGTACATCAACGAATACATCAAGGGCTGGAGTGTCCACGGGACGGCCGGGAGCTGCCGGGGGCCTACGGCGTGGAGGACGTGCCGCTCAGCGAGCTCGACCTGACGCCGGGGCTGATAGGGCGGGCGCACGCATAGAGGGGCGATGCCCCGCTGTCCTGGCCTGAAGGGGAAAATGTAATAGGCGGGCCGACCGTCCGGCTGAGTCTGGGAAGAGGTGCCAGGCGGAGGGCGGGGCATGGCCACCGGACCCATCGAAAAACATCTCCACCGTTCCTTCAACTGGGAAAATGCCGCCCCCGAGTCCCGGGAGGGGACTCGGGGGCGTTCGGCTGGCTGCGGAAACGGCCTATCCGATCAATGTGTTCGGCTGAGATCGGAAATCAACCCCTCTCCGAAGCCCACGGCTCGCCATTCCTCGTGGGGCTCGTGCCAGGCGGTGTCATCCCTTGGGATCATGGGTTTGGTGCCAAGCGTCTTGTTCCAGAGGCGGCCATGGTGGGCGCAGCAGTAGTTCCTCACGGTGTTGAGCGCCACGAGGCAGAACTCGGCCACCTTGGCGCTGACTCCGAGCGTGCCCGCTATTATCCCACGTGCTCGAGTTTGCCGACGGGTTCTTCTCGGTCTGCCATGAGGCCGCGCGAGATCAGCAGGTCCGCCTGTTCGTCGTAGGTGAGGAATGGCTTCTCGTACTTCGTCTCGGCTCCAAGGACTTAAAAAAGACCCGCCAGTGTGCATGCTAAGCAGAGGCCAGGCGGGTTTACTGACAACATCTTAACGTGTCCCCTCGGCATTGGCTATTGAAATACTAGAACGCGTGCCCCAGCTTGTCCGTTAACCAATTGCTCTTGGCTCGGCGACATCAGCATGGCGCTCAAAGGCACCTCAGATCGCTGCCAAAATGCCTATATTTCGGAAGCGCGAGGAAAAATAAGCAATCCCTGAGCACAACCCGATTTTTGTCAATAAAACCGCGGTTAGAGACTTTGCCAATCTCCCTTACGTATGGCATCTTCAGATTTTGCCGCATGCTGCCGGATACAGCCCCTCTCTAATCACCGGCCTGCGGAACGGGCGGATGGCGATTGCCTTCCATTCAATCGGTAAGTAAAATTAAGACTTGATTACTCTTGTCGACATATCCGCTGCTGTTTCTCGTGCGCTGTCTCGTTACGACGTCCGCGAGGCATACCTATCTGGCTCCTTCGCCCGTGGCGAGCAAACGCCAGATAGCGATATTGATTTGCGTCTAGTCTGCGGTGAAACAATGACGTTCGGCACGCTATTCGAACTCTCCCTTGAGCTCGAAGAAGAGCTTGTGCGAGATGTTGAGATTGTCACCAACCCTCCCGAGCATATGCGTCCTGCATTCCGCAAGAGCATTGAAAAGGATGAGGTGCGTCTCTATGAAGCGGCGTAAATGGGATGAGGAACTCATCGAGGTCATTCTTTTTGATTGCGAAGCTCGCATATTTTGATCTCGCTACACCAATAACTACTGCTGCCAGGCAATTTATTGGCGCAGTTTCCATTGGCTCTTGCGAAGGTCGGAGCGGTCATGCTTGCTGCCGCGTTCCACACCAGCCGACACTACATCCTGTTTACTGCTTTGGTCTGCCTATGCGTTTTGCTGGGCGGGTGCTTTGCCGGCGCGGCCGGCCTCATCGCGCCGGCGATGGCCTGACTCGCCAAAAAACCTCGATGCAATCGCGTTGCGCGTATCGGCGACGTGTCATACGTATAGAATCAAAGCATCCGCACGAAGGTTATCAATTGGATTGGACACCACATGGAGATCCCCAGCACCCTGTGCAGTAATATCTACGACTTTGCGTTTTGCCCCGAGCCCTGTTACGACCGCCTGGTAGACCTCGCCGATCCCTAGGACTGGGGTCCCAACAACCGTATCCTCAAAAACTACCTGTCGTTCTCGTTTAGCCGCGCGGTGTTTCTGACCGAGCGCGACGTAGACCAGACCGCGCCGTCCAACCTGCCGCTGGTGTTCGACGACGACCGTTGCCTGTTCAACACCGGCCTGTACACGCGCCGCTACGAGACCATCTACGGCTTGTTTGAGCCCAATTCCAAGCCCGACGCGCGCCAGCATTGGTTTTTGAAGGGCTTCTTTAAGGAGAGCGACCCCATGCTGGTCTCGTTTGAGTACCTGCCGTGCCGCGTGCGCTTTGCCGAGGACCCCTCCGAGCTGGTCTTTGACTACCGCTTGCCGATCCGCTCCAACATCGACCACATTCTGGGCGACGAGGAAAACCTCACGCGCATCCCCGCCAGCCTGATGGGGGAGGGCAACTCGCTGCTGCTGCGCCGTGCCTTTGAGGGCGCCGTCGTCGAGGCCGCCCGTCGCGCCGCCGCCAACTACACGCTCGCCGTGCCGCAGTTCTATGGAGGCCGAATCCAGCTGCTGCTGCCGCTGTGCCTGACCGGCGACAAGCCCGAGCTGGCGCTGACCATCCAGCGCGAGGACGGCTTCTACGCTGCGCGCACCTGTCTCACGCTCGATATGGCCTACAACAACGCACGACTCATCTGCCGCCCCGAGACCTCGTGGATCAAGCGGTAAAGGCTCGTTGAGCTGCGGGTTTGCTGTTTATTTGGACTGCGCCAGAGCAGCCAAAGCCCACGAATTTAAAATCGAGGGCAAAAAGTTCTTGGTAAACCACGCGCGGCTATGATAGTATCTCTTTTGCCAAAAGGCGACGGGCGATTGGCTCAGGGGTAGAGCATATCCTTCACACGGATGGGGTCACAAGTTCGAATCTTGTATCGCCCACCATCAAAAGCAAAGGTCAGAGGTATTAAGCCTCTGACCTTTTTCTTTTTGACACCAAGTGTGACACTAAAAACCGACACCATGATCGAATCCATGTTGTCCGAGACGCCGTTGGACGGGCGCCGGGCGGCGCCGCGGAAAGTTTTCCAAAATTGTCCTTGCATCGCCGCCGGTGTTCCCGTATAGTACTTTTTCGCACGGGGGCGTAGCTCAGCTGGGAGAGCGCTTGACTGGCAGTCAAGAGGTCAGGGGTTCGATCCCCCTCGTCTCCACCCGAGTATTGAATGAGGCTCCAACGCTAGTTGGGGCCTTTTTTCATATTGGCACACAAGGTCTCCTATCGACCGATATTTAAGCTATATAAAAAGAAGAAGGCCAGACTTAGTGTCTGGCCTTCTGTAAATTCTGGTGGGCCCTCCGGGATTCGAACCCAGAACCCAGGGATTATGAGTCCCCTGCGCTAACCGTTGCGCCAAGAGCCCTTGAAGTTAGTGGCAACGATAGTAATGGTGGCTATCCATTTGAATTAGTTTCGCACCACGATGAAAGATACTACCATGCGCGCGTTGGTCGTTCAACGCACGATCTTGTCCGCCAGGAGGATCATGGTGCTGCCTTTGGCCCTCTTGCCTGCTTCCAGCGCCCCGGGCCGGCCGCCGGGCGCAGCCGCGGAAAGTTTTTCCAAAATTGTCCTTGCATCGGCGGGGGAGTTCCCGTATAGTACTTTTTCGCACGGGGGCGTAGCTCAGCTGGGAGAGCGCTTG
>UQXB01000090.1:0-5358 GCA_900544935.1 uncultured Collinsella sp. | reverse complement strand
CCAGCTTGAGCACGGCGGTAAAGGCCTCGCTGGGCAGGGAAACGCTGCCCAGCTGACGCATCTTCTTTTTGCCTTCCTTCTGCTTTTCCAGCAGCTTCTTTTTGCGGGAGATGTCGCCGCCGTAGCACTTGGCAAGCACGTCCTTGCGACGTGCCTTGACGGTGGAGCGGGCAATGATCTTGTTGCCGATAGCACCCTGGATGGGCACCTCGAACAGCTGGCGCGGAATAATCTCCTTGAGCTTGTCGCACAGACCGCGGGCCAGGCCATAGGCCTTGTCCTTGTGCACGATAAACGACAGCGCATCCACCTCGTCGCCAGAAAGCAAGATATCGAGCTTCACGAGCTCGGAAGGACGATACTCGTTGAACTCGTAGTCGAGCGAGGCATAGCCCTTAGTGCGGCTCTTGAGCTGGTCAAAGAAGTCCAAGATGAGCTCGGCAAGCGGCATATCGAAGCGCATCTCGACCGATTTGCTCGTCAGGTGGATCATGTCGGTCGTAACGCCGCGGTGCTCGATGGCGAGCTGCATGACGGCGCCCGTGTACTCAGGTGGGCAGATGATCTTTGCCTTGAGGTAGGGTTCCTCGATACGCTCGATGCGCGTGGCCTCGGGAAGGTCCTGCGGGCTGCGGACATCGATCATTTCGCCGTCGGTCTTGTAGACGTGATAGTCGACCGAGGGACTCGTGGCAATGAGGTCCAGGTTGAACTCGCGCTCCAGGCGTTCCTTGACGACTTCCATGTGCAGCAGACCCAGGAAGCCCACGCGGAAGCCAAAGCCGAGCGCCACGGACGTCTCGGGCTCCCACACCAACGAGGGGTCGTTAACGTGGAGCTTATCGAGTGCGTCGCGCAGGTTCTCGTAGTCCTTGTTATCGATCGGGAACAGGCCCGTATAGACCATGGGCTTGGCCTCGCGGTAACCGGGAAGCGGCTCGGGGCAGGGGTTCGACGCCCACGTAAGGGTATCGCCCACGCGAACGGCCTCGGGGTCCTTCAGACCCGTGACCACGTAGCCCACCTCGCCGACCGTCAGCGCATCGACCGGGGTCTCGGCGGGACGCTTGACTCCCACGCCATCGACCAAAAAGTCGCCCTTTGCCTGCATCATGCGCAGGGTATCGCCCTTCTTGATGGAGCCGTCAAAGACACGGACCGTGGCAACGACGCCGCGGTACTCATCGAAATACGAGTCCAGGATGAGCGCTTTGAGCGGCGCGTTTGCATCGCCCTTGGGCGGCGAGATCAAAAAGACAATAGACTCCAGCAGATCGTGAATGCCCTCGCCGGTCTTGCCCGATACGCATACGGCATCGTCGGCAGGGATCGCCAGGTCATCCTCGATCTCGGTCTTAACCTCGTCGGGATGAGCCGAGGGCAGGTCGATCTTGTTGATGGCCGGCACAATGTCCAGATTGGCGTTCATGGCAAGCGTCGCGTTGGAGACGGTCTGTGCCTCGACGCCCTGTGTGGCGTCGACAACGAGCACCGCGCCCTCACAGGCTGCCAGCGAGCGCGAGACCTCATAGGTAAAGTCCACGTGGCCCGGCGTATCGATCAGATTGAACTGATACGTCTCGCCATCGTCGGCGTCATAGGACACGCGAACGGCATTGGACTTGATCGTGATGCCGCGCTCGCGCTCGATATCCATGGTGTCGAGCAGCTGCGACTCCATGTCGCGTTCGTCGACGGTATGGGTGAGCTCGAGGATGCGATCGCTGATCGTGGACTTGCCATGGTCGATGTGCGCAACGATTGAGAAGTTGCGGATGTGGGAAATGTCAATTGAAGTATTCATGCGGACTATCTTACCCGAGCGGTACAAAAAATGGAGCCTGTTCCATAAAACAGGCTCCATTTATGCGCGTAATCTGTGTGGTGTGAAATTTACAACTTAAGCGTTGATGCTGTTCACGAGCTTGGCAAGACCGGACTTGCGGTTGGAAGCCTGGTTCTTGTGGATAACATGCTTGGCGGCAGCCATGTCGAGACGCTTGGTGACGGTCTTGAGGGCAGCCTGGGCTTTCTCGGCGTCGCCCTCGGCGACGGCGGACTGGACGTGCTTGGTCAGCGTCTTGAGCTCGGACTTGACAGCCTTGTTACGCATGCGAGCTGCCTCATTGGTGCGGATACGCTTCTTCTGAGACTTGATGTTTGCCACTTCTGGAGTTCCTTTCGAGTTCCTTGCAAAAAATGTATGACACCTCTGAGACACGGTGAGGTCATGCAAGCGCCTACTATAGCACGCTCCCCCTCAAAGGGATAGAACGAATTTGTCAAATAGGCAGGTATCATCACGATTTTCTCAAGATGTTCGTAATCCAGAGCAAAAGCGCGGTCTGAGAATCGGCCGAACCCTTGAGCGCGAGCTCCACATCAACGGCACCCTCGAGCGCTGCGACGAGCTCTGCCATCGAAAAGCGACGTGCCCAGGTCAGGTGATTCTTGACCTGCCAGGACTGGAGTTTGAGCGTTGCGGCCAGCTCACGACCCTGTCCGCGCGCATCGAGCGCCTTGGCAACGATAAGCTCGCGAATGCGGCCGCACAGCAATGTGTACGTCCACACGTAGCTCTTGGCGGGCATTAGATTGAAGAGCTCGAGCGAACGGCGCATGTCACGGGCCGAGACCGCATTGAGAAAGTCCCAGGGTTGAACCTCGGCCGTACGTACAATCCAGCGCTCAACGTCGGCAAGCTCAATCTGGGGCGCCTCGACCATCTGGGCAAGCTTAGCCAAGTCGTTATCGAGCATGCGAGTGTTTTCACCCGAACGCGAGACGAGCTCCTCGGCGGCCGCCGTCGAGATCGACTTGCCGTGCTGCGTCGCCATCTGTTGCACGCGGCGCGGTAACTCCCAGCGCTTGGTGCCGGAGCAATCGATCACGGCCTTCTTGTCGATTTTGGCGATCGCCTTATACAGGCGCGTGTTCTTGGCAAGCGAGTCGGCGATGATGAGGCAGACCGTCGTGGGGCTGGGACTCGCCAGATAGTCGACAAGCGGCTCCGAGACCGCCTTAGCGAGCTTTGAGCAGCCATCAAGGATTACCAAGCGAAACTCGCTGCCCATCGGAAAGGTGTTAAGCGATCCGATAATGGACTCGATATCGGGGTCCTTGGTCATGTCGCGCTCGTCGAGGTTGAACTCGACCATTCCCGACTTTTCCAGACGCGCCTTCATACGCGAGACGGCGTGATCGCGCTTGACGCCGTCGGTACCGACGATCAGATATGCCGGCAGCAGACCGGTTTCGGACATTACGCTCCCCTCCCGCAGGCCTTCGTATTCGTTCCGTGCCATTCTAGCCCAGGGGCCCACCACACGCCATCGACGTCGTCACGGTCGCTGGCATCGCATCGCAAAGCCCTTTGCGGTCGGGCTGATGGTGATATCACCGTGTTCGATGGTGCATGCGAACGCACCGCCCGCTTCCTGAACGGCATCGATGCAGGCATCCGACGGATGACCGTATCGATTCCCCTTGCCGGCGCTCGCGAGGGAAAGCTCGGGTCTCAGGACATCCAGCAACTCACCATCGACTGAAACCTTGGAGCCGTGATGCCCAAGTTTAAGGACATCGATATCCCCCACCTCCTGCACGAATTCCCGTTCTTGGTCGAGCTCGGCATCACCAGTGAGGAGCATACGCAGGCTCTTGCCTTCCTGAACATAAGAGAGTAGCAGGACAAGCGAGTCCTCATTTCCCTCGCCATCTACGGACTCGAACGGCCACATCACGCGGGCACAAAATGAGCCGATGTCGACCGTATCCCCACGGCGCACCTGCCGATACTCAACGCCAGGTCGATTCAATACCTCGGCAGGAGCATCCTCCAACGCATCCGCCGCCACGGCAATCGTTCCGACCGAAAACTGTTCGAGCACGGCAGGTAGACCACCCCAGTGATCCTCATCCCAATGCGTCACAAAGACGGCATCGATATGGTGCACGTTATTGCGAACCAACGCCGCTACCACGCGCTCATCGAGCCCGCAGTCGACGAGTGCTAATGCGTCGCCCTGGCGGATAAGAATCGCATCCGCCTGGCCCACATCGAGCACCGTCACCGAAGGCGGAGCGAATCGATCCCAGTAGACGTACGGAATCGCAGCCAAGAGCACCAGACATGAAAGCCCCACCGCCATAGGACGTGCACGGGGACGCGGCCACCAGACCAACAGAACCGCCAGCAAACACGGCACTAGGTAAATCCACATGCTATCGGGCGGCACACTCACAGATGCACCAGGCACGGCGGCAAACAGCTGCTCGAAGAACAGTGCGCAACGGGCGGCAACCATGGGCACAACGAGCGCCCAAATCCGCAACGGTTCCACGAGCGAAAAGGGAACCAGCACGATCGACAGAGCAAGCAGTACGCTCACCACCGGACCGATGACTGCATTTGCCAGCGGAGCAATGAGCGAGAACGTACCGAAGGCAGGAATGGTAATGGGGAGCGTCGCCAACTGCGAGCACAGTGTGACGGAAAGCATACTGGCAATGCCCGATGGCACACCCAGCTCACCCAAAGCGTAGGAGGCGTACGGGCAAAAGCACAGGATGGCAAAGACGCTGGCACATGAAAGCTGAAAGCCTATCTCGAACAGCACCGTCGGCCGCAGTAGCACAAAGATGGACATGGTTGCGAAGAGTGCCGATGCGCCGTGCCGGCGACGCCCCGCGCCGTTTACGACAAGCGTCGTGAACACCATGCAGCACGCGCGCACGGCCGAGGGAGACGCGCCCGTAAAAGCAGCGTAGCCCACAAGCGTTATCGCCAATATCGCCCGCTGAAGACCACGTGAGCACCGAGTCTTTTGCAACACACCCTCGATTACAAACCCCACGATAGCCAAATGGCTGCCCGAGACGGCGATTAGATGCGCCGTTCCCGTCACCGAAAACCAGTCGCCCGCCGGTTGGGCGTGCAGCTCGGCCGAACGACCGCAGACGACACCGGCTATGAACGCACGCGCCGGGTCGGTCGCAGGCGCGATGGACGCAAGCAGCCCATTTCGCAGCCGAAGCAGCGGCCCCGGAGAGCCCTCATCGACCGATAAAATCCGAACGGCTTTTACCTTGCATACCTCGCCTCGGAGCACACGCGATCGTCCATACGCATCGTTCTCAAAACGTGAAACGCGACCGATAACACGCACGTGCGCCCCGACCTTGAGCTCGAGGTCGCACGATAGGCGAACCATTGCCAAGTTCTTACCGTCCGTGCGTGCCTCGCAGGTATAGGAATACACGTCGTCGTTTATGGATGGGTCACCCTGCGCGACAAACTCAAGGCTGCTTGCCGCTCGACCGTCGAGCGCCTTCGAGGCGCTTAGCACGCCCACAGCC
>UQXB01000089.1:0-5930 GCA_900544935.1 uncultured Collinsella sp. | reverse complement strand
TGCTCTCAAATTTGAGGGGTGCTTTTCCCTTGCGTGCCGAGAAGCAAAAGCGCACAAAAAGAAAGCCCTCTTTCACAGGTAAGTAAGATGATACCACATGTCATGTCCAGCCGTCAAGCACTTTTTGCACGTTTTTGCAGAAAGCTGTCCATTATCATTAAACGCACAGAGACTCAACTGAGTCGGCTGTGCGTTTTTTCTTTACTACAACCCCATAGGACGGAGGTGAGACTGACGGGAAAGTACCGCTACCTGACCTTCGAGGACAGGAAGAAGATCGAGGCGTGGCATCTGCTCGGAGATCGGCCGGTCGACATCGCGGCCCGCCTGAGCGTCCACCACACCACGATCTACAAGGAGCTCCAGCGAGGCGCGACCGGCGCGCTGGACGCCAACCAGCGCGAAGGGTACAGCGCAGAGCTCGCCGAGAGGCGGCTGCGTGAGAGCTTCAAACGCAGAGGTAAACGAGCACCGGCCGCACAGTAGCCAAGAACACCCGGCAGCGCCGGGCCGAAGAAAGGAGAGCCCAACATGAAAACGATCACACGACCCCGACGCTGAAAATGGACGAGCTGCGCACCCCCTCCGCGCTGCTCTCTGAAGCGATCCGGCGGTCGTGTTTCTGCTTTTCAGGGACTCGACACCACCAAGATCCCCGGCTCAGGCCGGGCCAAGACGAAAGGAGACCACCATGACACACAACCCCAATGTGTACGGCTATGTAAACGGGAAACCCGTCTTTTCCCGCGACGAGTTCATCTTTGAACACCGCAAGCGCGGCCCTATTGAGGACGACGCCGAGCTCATAGCCTTCGCCGAAAAAGCAACGAGCGGCTGGCATAACGCCGGCTGGAGCCATAGCTTTATCAGCTTCTACCTCAGCGACTACGCGCTGAGCGAACCCTTTGCAAGCCTGACGCTAAGCGAGTTCGGACGCCTGAAGGAGCTCCAGCAAGAAGCACGCGAAGCCGCCAAAGCTGCGGACGACGCTCGGTGCTGGCGGATCAAGGAGACGATCAACTGGGCCGACAACAGCGTCGAGGAAATCTACGAGGACAAAGACGGTAACACCAAGCACGTCACGGTCGTCGGCCCGCACGGCGACGCCTGCTGAGGAGGTGCGGAACATGAACACCAAAGCCATCCGGCAGCTCGCCGACGTCACGCTGGACAAGTACCGCAGCTCGATCCCTCGCAAAGCCTTCGAGGAGTTTGTGAAGGACATCATCACCGGCGAGAACCGCGCGACCGCCTTCAGATACGAGGCGAGCCCCATCTGCCGGGCCTCGTTCCCGTCCACGCTGGACGAGGACGGCGCCCGCTGCACCGTGGAGGTCACGGTCTACCGGCTGAACGCCGTGGCCGCCACAGCCTTCCTGCTGGACGGGCCCGAGACGCTGCTGCGGCACATCGGGCTCGACGAGCGGGACACCTACACCACCAAGCACGAGATCGACGACCTCGTCACCGTCGTGCACATCACCAGAGAGGAGGCGCCAGCATGGCAGCACTGAGAGACATCGCCCGAGACTTCGCCGCGGAGATCCGCGACGGCATCGGCTGGACAATCGTGTACCGCACCGGCCGCTCGTGGAACGCCCTGACGATCTGGAGCGACATCTGGAACGGCGAGTGGGAGACCAACGACCTCAACGACGCCATCGGGATCCTGAAGGCAGACCCGGACGCCGTCATCGTCAACGGCTACTACTGCGGCCACTTCGGTGAGGACATGACCATCGACGAGATCGCCGCCGGGATCCGCTGGCACTACGAAGGCGGCCGCAACCGCCTCGCGGACTATTGCGAAGTCACGCAAGGTCGGGACGCCCTCGAGGAGGGCCGCAAGGCTGCCGAAGCTGCCGGCCTCCCGTTCTGTGAGCGTCTGGCCGACGGAGGCGACGACGAGCTGAGCCCCTACGTCTACGACGGCAGCATGACGCTCGCCGATCGTGAGAAGATGCAGCAGGCCCGCGAAGCCTTCGAGAAGCTGGCCGACGCTCTGCGGGAAATCGCCGCCAAGCTGGCCGAAGCCCTGAAGCCGGTCATCAACGCCGTGCTCTCTGCCCTCAAAAAGCTCTGGAAGGTATCGGCCAAGGCCATCGGAGTGCCGCCGAAGTGGCTGCACCTCGCAGCTCACGCAAAGAAAGCCAGAACCCGGAAGAAGTACCGCAACCGCATCCGGCGCTACGTTTTCGAGGCTCTGGCTGCGGAAGGAGGTGGAGGCCCATGACAGCCAAGTGCGTCGGCTGCGGGCTCGACTGGAACGTCAGCATCTACCAGAAGATCCCCCGCACCGGCTACATCTGCCCGCACTGTGAGAGCCGGCTCCGCGCCGGCGAGACCCTGCCAAACATTCAGGCCAGCCAGAAGGCTCGGCCGCAGAGAACGAAAGGAGCAACCCCATGAAAAAGATCGCACTCAAGAACACCGCCCGCGGCACGGCCTTCGACTATGCCGGCCAGAGCTGGATCCTGCTGGAGAATGATGACGGCCGCGCCCTCTGCCTGAGCAAGGACATCATCGAGACCCGAGCCTTTGACGAGGGCAACTGCAACAACTTCGCCGTCGCCAGCAGCAAGGAATACCTCAACGGCGCCTACCTCGACAACCTGCTCGAGGACGTGAACGGCCCCAACGCCTTCCTGACCACGGAGCTCGACCTGACCACCGACGACGGCCTGAAGGACTACGGCACCTGCACCGTCACCATCTTCCTGCTGACGGTCGACCAGTACCGGCGCAACCGCGACGTCATCCCCAACGCAGACGACTGGTGGTGGCTCTCCACCGCCTTCAGCACGAAGTCTAACGGCTACGAGTCACTCGCCCGCAGCGTCCTCACCGATGGCGCTCTGAACTGGTACTACGCCTACGACGGCGACAACGGCCTGCGCCCCGCTTGTTATCTGGACTCCGATCTCCTGATCTCCATCGAGGACGACGAAGCCACCGACGACGTCACGCCGGAGCACGCCGGCGAGATCATCGCGGCGCTGGCCGAGCAGTTCGGCGGCACCTTCGCCACCGAGGATCAACTGACCACGGCCCTCTCGTTTATGCTCGGCACCCTGAGAGCTACCCGCGAGAAGGAGGCCCGGCATGAGTAACCTCTCCACCCTGTTCGACCGCTACAAGGCCCTCGTCGTGTTTGATACCGAGACCAGCGGCCTCGACTTCGACAACGACCAGATCATCGAGCTCGCCGCCCTGCGCGTGGAGCGCACGGCCACCGGCGGTCTACGGATCGCCGGCAAGATGGACACCTTCATCAAGCTGCCCGAGGGCGAGACCCTCCCGGAGAACATCGTCAGCCTGACCGGCATCACCGACGAGCGGCTCCAGACCGAGGGCGTGCAGCCGGTCAAGGCAGCCGGCCAGATCGCCAAGCTCATGCAGAACGGCCCGACGCTGATGATCGCCCACAATGCACAGTTTGACGCCTGTTTTCTCCGTGGCCTGCTCCGCGGCCAGAAGGTCGGCCGGATCGACTGGCTGGACAGCCTGACGGTCTACAAAGACCGCAGGGCCTACCCGCACAAGCTCGCCAACGCGATCATCGCCTACGACCTCACCGGCAAGGTGCAGAACAGCCATCGCGCCATCGACGACGTGCTGGCCCTGTTCGAGGTGCTGAAGGCGATGGACGACGAGCGCGAGGATCTCGGCAGCTACGTCAACCTGTTCGGCTACAACCCCAAGTACGGAGTCAGCGGCCGCCGGATCGTGGGCGTCAGATATGAGCCGCAGAGCTTCAGCAAGGGCCTGACTCGCCCGGAGCAGACGCTCCCGGCCCGCGTGGCGCGGAGGTGACAGCATGAGCCCGGAGATCACGATCACGAGCGAGGAGCTGCGCGAGCGCGTCGAGGATCGCCTCGACCGCTGGATCCCTGACGACGTCTGGAACCGTGCCGAGCCCTACGCCCGCCACAAAAACGAAGTAAACCGGCAGCGGCACCCCGAGATCGACTACTACGACAACGACTACCTCGTGCTGCTGACCGCTGACACCGTCCGAGAGACCGAGTTCAGCGACCTCACTCACGCCCTCTGTGATCTGATCGTCGCACGGGCTCAGTGAAAGGAGAAACCAATGGAAACCACAAAGGAAAGGGCCGCCCGTTGCGACCGGGCGACCCATGCGAGAAGATCCAGCAGCCTGCCAGCATACGGATCCCGCACCGCAAGTATAACACGCCGGCGCCGCCGTGCCAAGAGGAAAGCCCTGAGAGCTGCCACGCTGGCCGCTGCCGTCCTTCTGCTGGGCGGCATCTCTGTGGCAATCTTCACCACCCCGGCCGGCAGCAAGCAGGAGACCAACATCCTGCCGCCGACCACCACCGTCGGCGCATACATCCCGGACACCCCCGCCCCGGCCGCTGAGACCGTGGAGCCGACCGAGCCTGCCGTGCGCTACCCTCTGACCGACGCCGAGCGCGACGTCGTCGAGCGCGTGGTCATGGCCGAGGCTGGCGGGGAGTCCTTCGAGGGCCAGATGCTCGTCGCTCAGTGCATCCTCAACGCAGCCGAGAAGCGCGGTGTCGAGCCCTCTGAGGCCGTCGTCCTTTACAGCTACACCAAGAGCCGGCCGGATCCCACGCAGCGCGTCAAGGACGCCGTCGCGGCCGTGTTCGACCGAGGCGAGACCGTCGTGGACGAGCCGATCCTCTACTTCTACAACCCCGCCCTCGTGACCAGCGACTTCCACGAGAGCCAGATCTTCGTCATCGAGGAAGGCGGGCACCGTTTCTTTGCAGAAAGGAGTACCAGATGAAACACCTCACCGAAATGAAGCCGGGCGAGACCCTGCACCTCCGCAGCGGCCGCGACCTCGAGCTCGAGAGCGTCACCCCTGTCACCTGCGGCGTGATGCTCACCTTCAACGTCACCGAGAGAAAGGAGCACAACAATGAGCGATAAGACCACCGCGGCCCTCGCTGCCGAGCAGGCAGACGCAGAGGCCACCACCACGCAGGAGGCCGAGCTGCTGCCTGCTGCCACGCTGGACGAGCTGGAGCAGGTCGACCTCGGCACCGTCGCAGAGGGCGAGCGCGCCCCGTTCCGTATCACTGACGACCGCTGTGCCGACTGGGCCATCCGCAAGATCGCCGACGAGCGCAGCGAGTACGACCGTCTGAAGGCTCTGGCCGACGAGCAGATCGCGGCCATCAACGAGAAAGTCGCCGCCGCCCGCAAGCGCATGGAGAACGGCACCTCGTACCTCACGAGCTGTCTGGCTGACTTCTTCGCCACCGTCCCCCACAAGGAGACCAAAACGACGGAGAAGTACCGTCTCCTCTCTGGCACCCTGACCTTCAAGAAGGGCACCACCAAGACCAAGCTCGACGAGACCAAGCTGGTGCCGTGGCTCAAGGCCAACGGCTACGGCGAGCTCGTAAAGGTCGAGGAGTCGACCCGCTGGGCCGATCTGAAGAAGCTGCTCAGCTACACCGGCGACATCGCAACCCTGACCGAGACCGGCGAGATCGTGGAGGGCGTCACCGTCTACGAGACCCCGGGCATCTTCACGGTCGACGTGTAAGGAGGCACCGATATGGCAGAAACCAAGAAAACAGAGGCGGCCGCTGCTGCGGCCCCTCCTGAAGCCGCCTGCCTGACGCTCCGGCAGAAGCTCGTCGAAATGCGGAAAGCCTGCCCGGAGATCGTCAAGAAGCAGCACAGCGACGGCGTCAGCTACAAGTACGCCAAGATCTACGACGTGTGGGAGAAGATCACCCCCATAATGAACGAGCTCGGCGTCGACTTCGACGTCATCAGCGAGCAGGCCACGCGCCACGCCGAGAACGGCGACCCGGTCTACTGGATCACCATGCAGACCAAGACCCGCAACGGCGACAAGCTCATGTTCCTCTACGAGGCCGACCTGACGATCCGCTGGCTGAACCTCGACAACGACGACGAGACCATCG
>UQXB01000088.1:0-6709 GCA_900544935.1 uncultured Collinsella sp. | reverse complement strand
GTGGTTTCTGATGCGGCGCGCTGCGCGCCCCGCACAGGCTAAAGCCTCTAAACAATAAAAAAAACCGCCCCGTATGGAGCGGTTTTACCCTTTATATATCGAGCGCCTCGGCCATCGCTGCCGTAGTGATTGCCGTGGTTCCACAACAACTGCCCACCATTGCGGCGCCGGCATGTCTCCATTCGATGCATGCGCGCGCGAAAGCTTCGGGATTCTCGTGCCATACGGGGCCATCCTGAGTCTGGACCGGATCGCCTACGTTGGGACGCACCGTAACGGGAGTAGTCGCCGATGCAACCATCCTGGGCACCGCCGCATTTGCGGCCGCAAGCGAACAGCAATTAACACCAACCGAGTTTGCGCCGTTTTTTTCGGCGTACAAAACGGCTGCCTCGATGTTGAGGCCATCGCCCAGCAGGTCGCCTTTATCGTCAACGACAAAACTCACCAGAACAGGCATGCCGTCGGCGGCATCTCGGGCGCCGGCAAGCATGGGCTGCAGATTACGGATAGACGTCACCGTCTCGATCAGCAGACCGTCAACACCAGCATTGAGCAAGGCGTGCGCCTGTTCGCGCGCAATGCCGCGGATTTCACGATACTCGACAGAGTCCTCGGCAAACCACTCAATACCGATCGGGCCCATCGAGCCCAGCAGTAGCTGAGGGTGCGCCTGGCGGGCATCGTCGACGGCCCCGCGATTGACCTCCGCCACGGACGGCGCAATCTGGTCGTGCTTGAGGGCATAGCTCGATGCCTGAAAGGTGTTGGTAATGAGCACCTGCGCGCCGGCGGCGACATACAAGCGATGGATACGAGAAACGGTCTGCGGCTCTGCCAGATTCCAAAACGCCGGTGGAATGTCGGCGGCATCGTACTCACTCAACAGAACACTGCCCATGGGGCCCTGCGCCAACAAGGTCTCGCTCGACAAGCGGCGCGTAAGTTCCTCGGCACCAAAGCGGTTGTAATAACTCGTATCCATATATATCCCGCTATTCCTCGACGCTGATTCCCTGCTTTTCGAGATAGGCGAGCCAGCGGCTCATCGTGTCCTCGGATAGCGCATGCTCCATCATGCAGGCCTCGGAATCGGCTCGCTCAAATTCGACACCGAGCTCCTGAACCAAAAACGTGCGGATGAGGCGATGACGGTACCAGATAGCCGTGCCAACCTCGCGGCCGCGATCGGTCAGGATCACCTTGCCGTAGTGCGATTGCTCGACAAGCTCGGATGCCTTGAGCGCCGAAACCGCTTTATTGACCGATGCCTTGGAGACGCCAAGGCGCTGCGCGATGTCGACCGATCGCACGCCGTTGGTTTCCCCCTCTTCGCTTTCAATGCGAACCATGCACTCCAAGTAGTCTTCGTTCGCCACCGTCAGATGCAGTTCGCGCGAGCTATTTGTCGTATCCATGATCTTCCGTCCCTTCTGCATTCAATGGCTGATTCTACCCCATCCAAGCGTCGTGGTATGCCGTGGCATACCGTGCTAGAGTTCTTGTTGCACACGACGACCAAGATTGGAGCGGTCTTTATGGAAAACACCACCACGAGCCCCGATGTCCTCGAGCGCTTTTTGCGCTACGTCCAGATCAACACGCAGTCCGAGGATGCAAACTGTGACCAGGTACCCTCGAGCGCCGTTCAGTTTGACCTTGCCAACGTGCTGGCTGAAGAGCTGCGCGAGCTTGGTGCGGAAGATGCCCACGTGACCGAGCACGCCTATGTCTGCGCGCATATCCCCGCAAGTGCGGGCGCTGAGGACAAGCCCGCCCTGGGCCTGATCGCCCATCTCGACACCACCGAAGTTGCACCGGGTGCCGGCGTGAAGCCGCACATCGTACACTACGAAGGCGGCGACCTGGTCTGCGGCACGGTTGACGGTAAGCCCGTTGCCATGAGCACCGCCAAGCTTCCCGCCCTGAACGACCTCGCGGGTGAGGACCTGGTCTGCAGCGATGGCACCACGCTGCTGGGCGCGGACGACAAGGCAGGCGTCGCCGAGATCATGTCGCTTGTCGCGCGTATCGCTCAGGATCCCTCCCTGCCCCATCCCGCACTCGGCATTTGCTTCTGCCCTGACGAGGAGATCGGCCACGGAGCCGAGCTGTTGGATATCGATACCTTTGGCTGCAAGTACGCCTACACGGTCGACGGCGGCCCCATCGGCGAGCTGGAGTGGGAGTGCTTCAATGCCGCCGAGGTGACCGTCCGCTTTGAGGGCCAGTCCATCCACCCGGGCGACGCCAAGGGCCGTATGGTCAACGCAGGTAATCTGTTCTGCGACTTCAACGCATTGCTCCCCTACGTGCAGCGCCCGGAGTATACGGAAGGCTACGAGGGCTTTTATCACCTTGAGGGTGTATCTGCGACCGTCGATCACGCCACAGCGCGCTATATCGTCCGCGACCATGACGCCGCCAAGTTCCAGCAGAAACTCGACCTTATTGATGCCGCCGCCTCGATGCTCAACCAACGTCTGGGTGAGGAGCGCGTGACGGTCGAGATTAAGCAGCAGTATCGAAATATGGCCGAAATCGTTCGTGACTATCCCGAGCTTATTGATGTTGCCAAGGAAGCCTACCTTGCCTGCGGCGTTGAACCCCAAGTGCTGCCGATTCGCGGCGGCACCGACGGTGCCCAGCTGTCGTTCCGCGGTCTGCCCTGCCCCAACCTTTCCACCGGCGGCTATTGCTACCACGGCGTCAACGAGTTCGTCCCGGTCAGCTCGCTCGTCAAGATGACCGACGTCCTGCAGGAGCTCGTCGCCCATTTCGCATAAGACTGGCCGCATAAGCCCAAAAGACGAATCGCCCCGTCCTCAACCGAGAACGGAGCGATTTTTTGCTGCAATGAAAACAGGTTGACGCGCGCCAGCCTCTTGACGCAAGGAGTGTCCCAAACTGCCGGCACATAAGGAACGTCCCCAAGTGCCAAGTGCATCAAGAGTGTCCCCTTTGACCAGTCGTTTAAGAACGTCCCCAATGACTACCCATGTGCCAAGTGTTACGCCGATGTTTTGGCACCGACAGCGAAAACCCGCCAGAGCGAGCAAGGTGCCTTGAAACGAGGCGGCATTGATCTTTTGATCATGCCGCCGAAGTTGAAAGGCAGATTGCCGCTCTGGCGGGTTTGCAGCGTCAAGCGGTTACGCGGTTTGGTAAAACCGCGTAACTTAGTAGTTGGCTTCGTAGCCGTTACCGTCGCCGGTGGGCTCTTCGTAGTAGTCCGAATCGCTCGAATCGCCTGAGTCATCGGAATCGTCAGAGCTGACCGATGAAGTTGCGGTACCGTTTGCGTAGTCGTCAGACGTGTTGTTGTTCAGGTCGCCGATCGTAGAACTGGAACCGTCGGAAAGACCCATGGTGTTGGGACCCTTGGGATCCTTGCCGGCATCGACGCGCTCCATCATTTCCTTGAGCTCGTCCTCGTAGACAAAGACGTAGCTCACACCGTCGATCATGGTGCTGTCGTCGGCGTACGAGGGCAGGTTGGCCGAGTAGATACCGTCGACATCCATACCGCGCATGGCGTTGACCGTAGCCACGATATCTTGAACGCTCATATCGGTTACGAGCATATCGGACAGCGAATTAACCAGGCCAAAAATCTTCGTGGCATCGAAGTTATTGAGAATCTGGTTGGCAAGGGCGCCAAGCACCTGACGCTGGTGGCGCATGCGCGTGTAATCGCCGTCGGCATAGGTGTAGCGGCAGCGGGCATAGGTAAGGGCGGTGGCACCGTCCATATGCTGCTGGCCAGCGGTAATCTTAATATCCAGGTGCTCGGGGTCGTCAACATCATCGGTTGCGTTAATGTCGATACCGCCAACCGAATCAATCAGCGCCTGCATACCGTCGAAGCTGACCTCGGCATAGTGGGAAATCTGAACACCGCACAGCTCGTTGACCGCCTCGACCATGGCCTCGGCGCCGCCAACGGTATGGCAGGCGTTGATCTTCATGGTCTCGCCCTTGTACTCGACCTTGGTGTCGCGCGGAACGGAAATGAGCGTCGCCTGCTTTTGCGTGGGGTCGATGCGTGCCAGGATAATCGAGTCGGCACGATACGTATCCTCGCCCGGACGGCCGTCGGTGCCAAGAAGCAGCACGTAGAACGGATCCTTTGCCTCATCGGTGTCAACCAGAACCCGACGCAGATTATCGGTAATGACATTAGAATCGCCGAGCTTGCCCATAATGGTGGCAAACCACAGGCCGGCAGCGGTAGTGGCACTCAGCAGCACACCAAGCACGACAATGAGCGCGACGTGACGAATCGTGTGGCTACGACGACGTTGACGAGCGCGCTCGGAATAGCGAGCCACGTTATCGCGACTGTAGATCTTGGCCTGCGCACCAGTTGAGGGTCTTCGGGCGGTGGTATCCGCGAGGGGCTTTTTATTAAACATAGGCAACCTGTATTAGTAGATGACGGAATCGGGGACGGAAGCATGCTCGACATGCGCGCCGAGCGCCTGCAGCTTTTCGACAAACTGCTCGTAGCCGCGCTTGATGTGATGGATGGCCGAAACCTCGGTCGTCCCGTCGGCGATCAAGCCCGCTACGACGAGGGCCGCTCCGCCACGCAGATCGGGCGAGGTAACCTGTGCACCCGAGAAGCCCTTAACGCCATGAATCATGGCATGATGGCTCTCGATACGAATGTCGGCACCCATGCGCACCAGCTCAGAGGCAAACATAAAGCGATTCTCGAAGATGTTCTCGGTAATAACGGAACTGCCGTCGGCAAGGGCGGAGAGCACCATAATCTGCGCCTGCATGTCCGTCGGGAAGCCGGGGAACGGAAGCGTCTGGATGTCGACCGGCTTGATACGCTCGGCACGGTTTACATGGACGCCATCCTCGACGCGCTCGCAGTCGATACCCATGAGCTCCATCTTCTTGAGCACCATGCCCAAGTGAATGGGGCAAAAGCCCATGACATCGACACCGCGATCGTCGGCCATCAACGCACCGGCAACGATAAAGGTACCGGCCTCGATGCGGTCGCCCACTACGCGATGGGTAACAGGATGCAGCTCTTCCACGCCCTCGATGGTCACGACGGGCGTACCCGCGCCGACAATCTTGGCGCCCATCTCGTTGAGCATGTTGGCGAGATCGACGATCTCGGGCTCGCGGGCGGCATTGTCGATAACCGTGGTGCCCTGCGCGCGCACGGATGCCATGATGAGGTTCTCGGTCGCACCGACGCTGGCGAACTCGAGCGTGACGGTGGTACCGCGCAGACCTTGGGGCGCATTAGCGTTGATGTAGCCGTGGGCGGTATCGAACTCAACGCCCAGGGCCTCAAGACCAAGAATGTGCATATCGATCTTGCGAGCACCCAGGTTGCAGCCGCCCGGCATGGCGATCTTGGCGCGATGGAAGCGACCCAGCAGGGGTCCCATCACGGCTGTGGAAGCACGCATCTTGGCAACGAGCTCGTAGGGGGCCTCCCAAGAATCGACCTGAGAGGTATCAATCTCGAGCGTGTGCTCGTCAAGGACATCGATTGTGGCGCCCATACCCTTGAGCACCTTGCCCATCACGTGGACATCGGAAATATCGGGCACGTTCTGCAGCGTCGTCTTGCCCGGCGCCAGAAGCGTTGCCGCCATGAGTTTGAGCGCGGAGTTCTTGGCGCCCGAAACGGGCACGGAGCCTCCGATGGCGTGGCCACCCTCAACGCGGATAATATCCAAGGTCTACCCTTTCAAAAAGCATGCCCGGGATGGCTGGGCCATCCCGGGCATGATGTGTTCGCAAATGGTCGAACGCTAAATCGTTTGACTATTGGGCAAGCTTGAGCTTACACCATGCGATTTCATTATAGAGGTAGGCGCGGCGTGCATCATCCTCCGACAAATTACCCAGCTTCTCTTCAAAACCTTGAATATCAGCTTTAAGCTTGTCGGCATCGACGGTCGCCAAATCGCAAGCGCGCTCGGCGAGAACGGTCACGACATCGTCCGCAACCTGGGCATAGCCGCCGGCCACGGCAAACGTGTGGTCGACAGTGCCCATGGCCTTATCGGAAACGCGAACGTAACCGCGGTCGATCGTGCAGATCTCGCTGGAGTGAGCAGGCAGAACGCCAAACTCGCCATCCGTGGACGGAATCGACACAAACGCAGCGTCGCCCTCATAGGCGCAGCTCACGGGGCACACGATGCGGATACGCATAACCTACTTCTCCCCCATCTTGCGGGCGCGCTCGCGCACGTCCTCAATCGTGGAAGCATAGCGGAAAGCCTGCTCGGGCAGGTCATCGGCCTTGCCGTCGACAATCTCGGCGAAGGAGCGGACGGTATCCTCGACGCGGACGTAGACACCGGGGTTGCCGGTGAACTTCTCGGCGACGTGGAAGGACTGCGAGAGGAACTGCTGGATCTTACGGGCACGGTTGACCGTAAGGCGCTGCTCCTCGGACAGCTCGTCCATACCCAGGATGGCGATGATGTCCTGAAGGTCGGAGTACTCCTGCAGGAGCTCCTGGACCTTGACGGCGACACGGTAGTGCTCCTCGCCGACGATCGAGGGATCGAGAGCGTCGGAGGAAGATGCGAGCGGGTCGATAGCCGGGAACAGGCCGAGCGACGAAATGCTACGCGAAAGAACCGTGGTGGCGTCGAGGTGCGTAAACGTCGTGGCAGGCGCCGGGTCGGTCAGGTCGTCGGCGGGGACGTAGACAGCCTGGACG
>UQXB01000087.1:0-7048 GCA_900544935.1 uncultured Collinsella sp. | reverse complement strand
CTTCCTCTGAGAAGTTCGCGAAGCCCACTTCTCAGAGGAAGGCACCCGCCCGGAGGCGGCCCCAGCGCGAGACCGTCCCGGATGCTACTCGTTGTCGCCCGCGGTCATTTGGGTTGCGGAGAGCGCGCCGTCGGCTGCGGTTGCGGCAGCGGCGTCAGGCCAGACCCAGTCGGTGAAGGTCGGGTGATCGTAGCCCTCGTCGCAGGCGAACTCGAAGGCCTCGGTGCGGAATGCCTCCCACTCATCAATCTGCTCGGCAAACTTGTCGGCATCGACCATACGCAGCACGTCGGCAGCCAGGGCCCAACGGTCCATGTTGTTCAGGCGCAGCATGTCGAACGGCGTTGTCGTGGAGCCTTTCTCCTCGTAGCCGTGGACGCGGAAGGCATCGTGGCCGGGGCGGTTCCAAATCAGACGGCGAATCGTGCCGGCATAGGCGTGGAACGCGAAGAGGACGGGCTTATCGCCGCAGCCGAACAGCTCAGCCCAGCGCTCGTCACTGAGAGCCTGGTCGTTCTCGCAGACGTTCTGGATCTTGAGCAGGTCGACCACGTTGACGAACCATACCTTGATGCCCAGCTCGCGCAGCATGTCGGTTGCAGCCAGAGCCTCAAGCGTCGGCACGTCACCGCAGGTGGCGACCACGACGTCGGCCTCGGCGAGCGAATCGGCGGTCGATGCCCACTCCCAGGTCGCAACGCCCTCGGCGAGCTCCGCCTTGGCCTCGTCGACCGTCTGGAAGGTCGGAGCAGGCTGCTTGCCGCAGAAGATGGCGTTGACGCAGTCGGTGGACTGGTAGACGCGCTCGGCGACGGCGAGAGCCATGTTGGCGTCGGCCGGATAGTAGGCGTTTACGATGTGCGTGTCGTTAGCCTTGTTGAGCAGCAGGTCGATAAAGCCGGGGTCCTGATGCGAGAAGCCGTTGTGGTCCTGACGCCAGACATGGCTCGACAGCAAAATGTTGAGGCCGCTAATGGGAGCACGCCACGGAATCTCGCGCTTGGTGGCCTCGAGCCACTTGCAGTGCTGGTTGACCATGGAATCGACCACGTGGACAAAGCTCTCGTAGGAACTCCACACACCCGAGCGGCCGGTGAGCACATAGGCCTCGAGGAAGCCCTCGCACTGGTGCTCGGACAGCTGCTCGACAACCTTACCGGAACCGGCCAGCAGCTCGTCGTTGGCATCGTCCTCGTAGAAGCCGGCATCCCACTGCTTTTTGGTCACCTTGTAGGCAGCCTGCAGACGGTTGGACGCGGTCTCATCGGGACCGAAGATACGGAAATCGTCCATGTTCTTGGCCAGAACGTCGGCAGTGTACTCACCAAAGACGCGGGCGGCCTCGGTGGAGCCCCAGCCGTGGCCCTTGCTTGCAACGGGAATCTCGTGGGCATGAATATCGGGGAGTTCGAGCTCGCGGCGCACCTTGCCGCCGTTCGCATTGGGGTTGGCGCCGATGCGCAGCTCGCCGGTCGGCATAAAGGCCGTTACCTCGGGGCGCACCTGGCCCTCGGGCGTAAAGAGTTCCTCGGGCTTGTAGGAGCGCAGCCACTCGCGCAGCACGCGGAAGTGCTCATGGGTGTCCTTGGCGCTCGCCAGCGGCACCTGATGGGCGCGCCAGGAGCCCTCGGTCTTCTTGCCATCGATCTGCTTGGGGCAGGTCCAACCCTTGGGCGTACGGAACACAATCATGGGGTAGGCCGGACGGACCACGGTCTCACCCGCGGCGGCCTGGGCCTGTGCGGTGGCCTTGATGTCGCAGATCTCATCGAAGACCTGCTCGAACAGGGCGGCAAAGCGCTCATGGATGCTCGCGTGACTCTCGTCGTCAAAGCCGGCGACAAAGAAGTGCGGCTTATAGCCCATCCCCTCAAAGAACTTGGTGAGTTCTTCGTCGGACACGCGGGCAAGGATGGTGGGGTTGGCGATCTTGTAGCCGTTGAGGTGCAGGATCGGCAGGACGATACCGTCGGTTGCCGGGTTCACGAGCTTGTTGGACTGCCAAGAAGTCGCGAGCGGACCGGTCTCGGACTCGCCGTCGCCCACCACGGCCACGGCCAGCAGGCTCGGGTTGTCCATGACGGCACCGTAGGCGTGGCTGAGCGTGTAGCCGAGCTCGCCGCCCTCGTGGATGGAGCCGGGCGTCTCGGGCGCAAAGTGGCTCGGAATGCCGCCGGGGTAGGAGAACTGGCGGAAGAACTTCTGCAGGCCGGCCTCGTCATTGGTGATGTCGGGGCGAATCTCACGGTAGGTGCCATCGAGCAGCGACTGGGCGGTGCCGGCAGGGCCACCGTGGCCCGGGCCCATCAAGAAAATGGCGTTCTGGTTGTGATCGGCGATAAGGCGGTTAACATGACCGAACAGGAAGTTGATGCCAGGCGTGGTGCCCCAGTGACCGACCAGACGGTGTTTAACGTCCGGGCGACCAAAGTCGCGCACCTCACCGGTTTTCTCGTCGACAAAGTCAGTGCGCATCAGCGGGTTGGAGCGAAGGTAGATCTGACCGACGGACAGATAGTTCGATGCGCGCCAATACAGGTCGACGCCCTCGAGCTCGGAAGCCGGTACCTCGTGGCCCAGTTTTTGCCACGGCGTCCCCAGTGTTTTAGCCATTGTTTTTGTCCCTTCGCTGCATGGTCACCCTCCGATATAGCGACCTTTCGTTGGGACAAGTATATTTGCTAAAACGTTTTATCAGTATGAAAAAACGTTTTATCATTCCAGTTTGCCATTAGCCTGACAAAACCAGACATTGACCTGCGACATTATTTGTCACAAGTTCTTCATATTCCTGATATACAAATCGATAAACGCGTTTAGTTGTGTTTTGTAACCTTGAGCACGCTGTCCTTAACGATAAGCGCCGGCTCCAGAACGACTTCTTCGGCACGTCTACCGCCCCTACCGGCAAGACGCTTGGACATGCAGCCAAAAGCATGCTCCGCGAGGATACCTGGATCCTGCTCAATCGCGGTCAGCGCCGGCTCAAAGAGAACGTCGGCGGCCGAGTTGTCGTAACTCACCACCGAAATGTCGCCCGGAATGCTCTTCCCCATCTCGTGTAAGCGCTTGAGCAGACCAAGGGCAATGTTGTCCGAACTTGCGAACACAGCGGTGGCATCAGTTGCGAGCACCGCCTCCGAGGCCTCGTAGGCACTCGGAATGTAGTACTCGCTCTCAAACTCCAAACGTGCGTCGATAGGCAGGCCAACCTCGCGCAGCGCGCGCTCATAGCCGACAAGTCGCTTACGCCCCGTATTGGAACGGCGCGCGTTAACCAAGCAGGCAATGCGACGGTGGCCCTGCTCGATCAGATAGCGGGTGGCCATGTAACCACCCATCTCGTGGTCGAACATCACCTTGTCGCACTCGAGCCCCTCAATGGCACGGTCGACCATTACCGCCGGGATGGGCAGATGGCTGACTTCTTCGCGCAGGGCGCGGTCGTCGGAGAACTCGTCACCCACGACCAAGAACACACCATCGACGCCGCGCGTCACCAGCTGGCGCAGGAGCTCCAGATCGTCCTCGGCGCTTCCACCCGAGCTGGTAATAAAGAGCGCGTAGCCGTCCTCGCGGCAGCGCTTTTCCAAGCTGCCGGCGAGCGAGGCAAAAAAGCGGCTCTCGATATTGGGAACGATAAGGCCCAGCGTGCGCGACTCGCGCATGACCAGACTACGCGCAATCTGGTTAGGAACATAATGGTTGCGCGCCGCGACCTCCTTGATGAGCTTGCGGTTTTCTTCCGAGATGCGACAGGGCCGATTATTGAGAACAAGCGAGACCGACGAGGGGGAAAGCCCCACCTCCTGGGCGATCTGCTTGAGGGTGACTTTGTTGGCCATCTCGCTCCTTCCGGGTTTACGCGCAATCTCTTGAAAGTATAGCGACTACCCCTCTACCTCGGTGATAAACACTTTACCAATCCGGTAGACGGCTGTTTTATCGCCGTCAGCGCACCAAATCCGTCCGGGTGGGGTATATTGCAATCGATTGATGACGACGACCACCAAAAGGCGGATATTCATATGCACGAGAACGACTTTTTTAACGAGGACCTGCTGTGCGCGCTTGCTGGCGTTGCCGGCGAGGACAACGTGCTGATGAGCGAGCCCATGCGCGAGCACACCACGTTTAAGATCGGCGGCCCGGCCGACGTCTTTGTCACGCCCGATACCGAGCAGGGCCTCGTCGCCACGCTCGATACCTGCTATCGCTGCGATCTGCCGCTCACCATCGTGGGCAACGGCTCCGACCTGCTCGTCGGCGACAAGGGCATCCGCGGCGTTGTCGTGGCGCTGGGCAAGGGCCTCTCCGACATTACGGTCGACGGCACGCATGTCACGGCTGCCGCCGGTGCGCTGCTTTCCGATGTCGCAGCCGCGGCAGCCGAGGCCGGCCTTACCGGAATGGAGCCCATCTCGGGCATCCCCGGATCGGTCGGCGGCGCCTGCTACATGAACGCCGGTGCCTACGGTGCCTGCATGGCCGATGTGCTGGAGTCCGTGCGCGTCTACAAACCCGCTCGCCAGCTCGACGACGGCACCCGCGGCAGCGGCAACATCATCGAATTCGATGTCGACGAGCTCAACCTGGGCTATCGCAAGAGCCGCATCGCCGACGACGGCTTTATCGTTCTTTCTGCCACCTTCAACCTCGCTCCGGGCAACGCCGCGATGATCAAGGCCGACATGGACGACTACCGTCAGCGTCGCGAAGACAAGCAACCGCTCGACATGCCGAGTGCCGGCTCCACTTTCAAGCGCCCCGAGGGCTACTTTGCCGGCAAGCTCATCATGGATGCCGGCCTGCGAGGACACGCCGTTGGCGGCGCGCAGGTGAGCGAAAAGCACTGCGGCTTTATCGTCAACGCCGACCACGCCACCGCCGCCGATGTCGACGAACTCATCCGCGACATCCAAGCCAAAGTCAAAGAGCAGTTCGACGTAGACCTAGAACCCGAAGTCCACCGAGTAGGCGAATTCCTTTAACAAAGAAGGCCCCGAAAGGGGCCTTCACCATATTTATTCAGATAACCCAGTCCGGTATGTCACGCCTTGGACCCGGAAGGTCCGGGGCTGGGGGCGAGGCATAAGGTTGGTCGCGAGTTCCGCACGCAAAGAAGGCCACTTAATGTGGCCTTCGTCTTGCGCAGGACTGTAGAGCAGGGAACTTCGTGCCCCGACGCCCGGGAGGACGTTTCATTTAGAAAGATGGACCGACCGCCGTCAGCGATGGGAGCTACTCCCCCAGCACGGCCTTTTTGGCGGCTGCAGCCATGTTGTCCAGATCTTCCTTGGTGGGGTGATCCTTTGCGGCGACCCAGTTATCGAGCAGCATCTTAAAGCGGACATCGTCGGGATCTTGCTCGAGCATGGCCTCGTAGCGCTGCTTGACCGCGGGGCCCATCTTGCCCTGGCACATCGCCCAGCCCGCAAGCTCGGCATCCCCAGCCAAATTGGAAGTTACGCGATCAATAATCTGCTGGTAATAGCTCTGGTCGGCGCCAAAACCGCAGGTGCCAAACAGGAAGACGCGCTTGCCGTGCAAGGCGGAGAGCAACGCCGCGACCGAAGGCGTGCACGCGCCCTTGTCGCACCAAAAACCGACGAGCACCGTGTCGGCCGCGCAGGCGCCCTGCGCCTCGAGCGCAACCTGATCTGCATCCGCATCGTCGCTCAACGCCGCGGCATGGACAAAATCAACACCCGCAGCCTGCAGAGCGCGCTTGATCGCGCCCGAAACCATCCTGGTATTACCGCTCTTGCTGTTAACCACCAAAGAGCACGTCATAGTCACGTTGCCTCGTTTCCCCCAAAACTAAAGCCGCTAATGCAATTTATTAGATGAATATCTTAGTACTAACGTGACAGATGTAAACCACCGTCTGTCGATTGATTAATTTGCCCCACGGGCTTGCTTACTGGGCGAATTGGCTGCGGTAGAGTTCGGCGTAGAAGCCGCCTGCCGCTAGCAGCTCGTCGTGCGTGCCGCGCTCGATAATCTGGCCGTCGCGCATGACCAGAATGCAGTCGGCGTTGCGGATCGTCGACAGGCGGTGCGCCACCACAAAGCTTGTGCGGCCGGCCATAAGCTCGTCGAATGCCGCCTGCACCTGCAGCTCGGTGCGGGTATCGATACTCGAGGTCGCCTCGTCCAGCAGCAGAATCGCCGGGTCGGTGAGCATGACGCGCGCGATGCACAGCAGCTGCTTTTGACCCTGGCTAAACGTGCCGCCGTCCTCGCCGATCACCGTATCGTAGCCGCTTGGCAGCTGCACGATAAACTTGTGCGCGTGCGCACGCTTGGCGGCTTCGATAACCTGTTCGCGCGTGGCATCCGGGCAACCGTAAGCGATGTTTTCCGCCACCGTGCCCTCGAACAGCCACGTATCCTGCAGCACCATGCCAAAGGCGCGGCGCAGGCTTGCGCGCGTGTAGTCACGCGAAGACCTGCCATCGACCATGATGCGTCCGGCATCGATATCGTAAAAGCGCAGCAGCAGGTTGATGAGCGTCGTCTTGCCGCAGCCCGTGGGGCCGACCAGGGCAAAGCGCATGCCGGGCTTAGCCTCGATGCAGATATCCTGCAGCAGTTTGCGGTCGGGCACGTAGCTAAAGTCCACGTGTTCAAAAGTCACCTCACCCTGCGGGGCGGTAAGCTCTACAGCGTCCGACGCGTCGGGCTCCTGCTCGCGCGCATCGAGCAGCGCAAACATGCGGCGCGCCGAGGCGTACGCGGTCTGGATCTGCGTAATGACGTTGGTGACCTCGTTGAACGGCTTGGTGTACTGGTTGGCATAGGACAGGAAGATCTGCACGCCGCCCACCGTAAGCGCCGCGGGCACGCCCGTGATCACGCCCACGCAGCCGATCACAGCGACCACGGCATAGATGATGTTGTTGATAAAGCGCGTGCCGGGGTTGGAGAGCGAACCCATAAACTGCGCGCGCTCGCCCGCGGTGTAGAGCGCGTTGACGAAGTTGCAGGCGAGGACGCCCGCCAGATGGAGGGCGCCGCGGCGCTGCGAGTCGGCCGGGTATACCTG
>UQXB01000086.1:0-7097 GCA_900544935.1 uncultured Collinsella sp. | reverse complement strand
ACCGAGCCGTACGCTTGAACTTGGAAGGGGGAGGCCTCGCGGCCTCCCCCTTTTTTGCGTTTACGGGCTTTTGTCTCACATAGTAGCTGTGTTTTATAACCCTCGTTTGTCGCATCTTCTGTGAACGGGCTACAATAACTTAGTCTGTGCGATATGGAGGTGAACATGGCTGAAGCTGGTATCGGCGTTGATATCGTCGAGATTTCCCGTATGAAATCAATTCTTGAAAAGACGCCGTCGTTTGCTCGGCGTGTGTTTACCGAAGAAGAGCGTGCGTATTGTGATGCATCATCGCGTCCCGCTGCTCACTATGCCAGCCGCTTTGCTTCGCGCGAGGCGGTACTTAAAGCTCTCGGCACGGGTTTTAGTCAAGGCGTTGGTCGCAAGGATGTTTCGGTTACGCGTGATAAACTCGGCAAACCGAAGGCGCTGCTTTCGGGCCGTGCTCTCGAGATCGCTCAAGAGCTGGGTGTTGTTGAGGTCGCTCTTTCCATTACGCTTACAGGAGACTTAGCCGTTGCGAATGCAATCGCGATTACCGAAGATGCTCGGCCTAAGCCAAAAGAGGAAAAGGTGAGTACCAAGAAACGCGTAGCGCAGACATTTAAAGAGGCTCGCTCTGTTTTAGATGAGCTTGAGCAGCTGCAGAATTCAGCATTGACGGAGCACCTGGGCGATGCTTCGCAAGATACGCTAGGAGCATAGATGAAACCGGTTTTGAGTACCGAAGAAGTCGTTCGTCTCGAGGACATCATCGAACGCGAAGGGACTTCGAAGGCCGAGCTTATGGAGCTAGCGGGTGAGTTTGCCGCCAACGAGGTCTTGAAGCTCAATCCCGATCGGGTTCTCGTTCTGGTCGGTTTTGGTAATAATGGCGGCGACGGTTGGGTTGCCGCCGATATTCTGAGCCATAAGGGTGTGGACGTCGATATCGTTTCTCCGGTTGAGCCGGATGAGATTCCTGCTGCTCTGGCACGTCATGTTGCTCGTCGTACTGCCGGCCGCGATGTGCACGTTTGTGTCGGCCCCTCGCGTGACGAACTCGAGGTTTTGATCGATAAGGCCGATGTTGTTGTTGATGCCATTTTTGGTACCGGTTTCCACGGGAATCTGCGTGCGCCGTTCTCCATCTGGATTCCTACGGTCAATGAATGCGCCGATTGTGTCGTATCCATTGATGTCCCCTCGGGCCTGAATGCCGAGACTGGCGTTGTTGATGACGACTGCATTCGTGCCGAGCATACGGTGACGATGATTGCGCCCAAGATTGGTCTGTATAGCGCTGATGGCCCTGAGTATGCTGGCGATTTGATCTGCGGCAATCTTTACGACCGTCTTGACGAGGTCATCGATGATGTCGACCACGCCGCCGAGATTGTCGAGCCCGGTGACTTAGTTGATTACTTTGCTCCACTACCTACGAATATCGATAAGTATTCCCGTGGCTCTGTGCTTATTGTCGCCGGATCTGCGCAATATCCTGGTGCTGCCATTATGGCGGCCAAGTCTGCAGCTCGCGCGGGTGCTGGTTACGTGGCAGTCGCGGCTCCTGACGCCTGCGCCAATCTTATTCGCATGGCACTTCCTTCGATTCCCGTCTTTGCTATTCCGTCTGATTCCCGCGGCTCCTTTGGCGCCGCTGCGCGCATGACTGTGTGCGAGATTGCAAAGAAGTACAGCTGTGTACTGTGCGGTCCCGGTATGACGACATCTGCCGGCGCTATGCAGGTGGTTTCGGGCTTGCTCGAGCTTGATGTGCCGCTTATTTTGGACGCCGATGCACTCAACTGCCTTGCTAAGATTGCCATTGACGGTATTGATAGTAATCCCGAGATGTATCGTCGCGAGCAGCCGTTGGTTATGACGCCGCACTATCGTGAGCTTTCGCGTCTGGTTGCCGGTGACGAGGTGAACGACCTTGGTACCGCGATTGCGGCCGCGCAGAAGGTTGTCTGGGCTGCAGGCTCCGACAATCTGGTGGTCATTGCCAAGGGGCCGACGACGGCTATCTGTGGCGTTGAGCGTGTGCTGCTGCCGCTCTCGGGTCCGGCTTCTCTGGCAACTGCCGGTTCGGGTGATGTTCTCGCGGGTATTTTGGCCGGCACGCTTGCCACCATGCGCGACGAGATGGATCGTTGGGAGTTGCTGTATTCGTACGCCGTCGCACTTCACAGCTACGCCGGTTTTGCCGCGGCGACGGAGTATGGTGAGAAGAGCGTCATCGCGACCGATCTTATCGACTTGATCGGTCCTGCCATGGAACTGGCGGCAAAGGATGCGCTCGAAGATCTGGGAATCATGGACGAAGGGTCGGATGACTAATCATGAATAAAGCCGATTTGACGCGCTGGTCCTGGGTCGAGATCGACCGCGGGGCGCTCCGTCGCAACACGAGGGCCTATAAGAACTTGCTGAATCCACGTCAGCGCCTGTGCTGCGTGGTCAAGGCCGATGCTTATGGTCATGGAGCTGTTGAGTGCGCCAAGATCATGTATTCGGCCGGTGCCGACATGTTTGCCGTGGCGACGGTTAACGAGGGCGTTGAGCTCCGACAGGGCGGGATTACGAAACCCATCCTCATCCTAAGCGAGCCACCTATCGAGGCCATTCCGACGTTGCTCGAGTTTGATATCATGCCCTCGGTCTATACGTCTGACTTTGCTCTTGCGTATGGCGAATGTGCCGTCGCGGCGGGCAAAGTGGGCAAGTATCATCTCGCCATCGAGACGGGCATGAATCGTATCGGCGTTCACTACACGCAGGTGCTCGACTTTATCCGCGGTATAAATTTCCATCGCGGTATTCAGTGCGACGGCGTATTTACGCACTTCGCCACGGCCGATGAACCTTCGGGCTGGGACTACAAGCTGCAGTGTCAGCGCTTTACCGAGGCCGTTCAGGCCATTAAGGATGCGGGTTTTGAGTGCGGTATCGTGCACTGCGCCAACACGCCGTCCTCGATGCTCGACCCCTCGATGCATTTTGATATGATCCGCGCCGGCGTTGGCTTGTATGGCATGCAGCCGTGCGAGCTGAGTGGCCGCGTGATGCAGCTTGATCCCGTTATGAGCGTCCATGCGCGTGTGACGCGCGTGGCACACCCTGCGATGGGTGAGGGCGTGGGCTACGGTTTTACCTACCGCGTACCGCGTACGCGCGTTCAGATCTGCACGCTGCCGATCGGTTATGCCGATGGCCTATCGCGTACGCTTTCCAATCGTATGGATGTGCTGTATCGCGGCGAGCGCGTGCATCAGGTTGGCAATATCTGCATGGACCAGTTTATGGTCGCCATTCAGTCCAACCCGGCACACGAGATTCCCGAGGCCGAGTATGGTGACGAGATGATCATTGTCGGCCGCGATGGCGATGCCGAGATCACTATGGACGAGATGGCCCGACTGCGCGGAACGATTAACTACGAGGTCGCCTGCGGCTTTGGCATGCGTCTCGACAAGATCTACGTGTAGGAGCCACTATGGGCGTCATGCACATCCCCGGCCATACCCATCAGGCGCCACGTGAGGTCGCACTCGAGGAAATTGAGGCCGTTCTGGGCGATTGTCACCTCTGCCAGCTCTACCAGTCGCGTCACAATATCGTGTTTGGCGTGGGAAACCCCCGCGCTCGCGTGATGTTTATTGGTGAGGCGCCGGGCCGCAATGAGGATTTGCAGGGCGAGCCCTTTGTGGGGGCGGCAGGCGAGGACCTCAACGGCATTTTGTCGCTGGCGGGGCTCAAACGCGAAGACGTCTACATTGCCAACGTGCTTAAGTGCCGCCCGCCGGGAAACCGCAATCCGCGTCCCGAGGAAGTGCTGGCTTGCTCGCCGTTTTTGCGTGAGCAGATTCGAAGCATCTGGCCTGATATTATCGTGACGCTCGGCAACCCCGCGACGCACTTTGTGCTTAAGACCGAGATTGGCATTACTAAGCTGCGCGGCAGGTTCCACCAGATGGGGCATTTTGTAGTAATGCCCACGTTCCATCCGGCAGCAGCGCTGCGCAATCCGGCGTGGCAGGAGCTGCTGGAGGAAGACTTTAAGATGCTGGGCGATTATCTGGAGCGACATCCCGCACCAGAGGACGCCTCGGAATAATAAGGAGCATATATGTCCCTGGAGCGCCTGGGGGTAGGTACTTACAAAACGACTTGCGCTGCCGATACGGAGTACTTTGGCGAGCTAATTGCACCGTGTCTTGAGGACGGCGATGTGCTCATCCTGACCGGTGGCCTGGGAGTGGGCAAAACTCACTTTACCAAGGGCGTCTCGCGCGGGCTGGGCGATGGGCATATGGTTACGAGTCCTACGTTTGCGCTCATGGCCGTTCACGATCAAGGTCGTATTCCGCTGTTTCACTTTGATCTATACCGCCTGGAGCATGCCTACGAGCTCGAGGATACGGGCATTTTCGATGTGCTGGGCTATGAGGGTGCTTGCCTGCTGGAATGGGGCGAACAATTCCAGGACGAGCTGACGGATGAGTATCTTTCGGTGACGCTCAAGCGTGATGAGGGCGACAGCGATGTGCGAACGATAACGCTTGAGGCGCACGGTGACCGCGCAATGGAGCTTTCCCATTTGATTGATAAGGCTGTACAAGATGAGCTTGCATAACGACAACGCGCTGGTGGTGGCGCTCGATACCTCGACCGACATGCTTGCCTGCGCGGCAAGCTGGATTGATGGGCAGACGGGCGAGACGAAGCTCGTGAGTGGCGACCACATGTGTCGCCGTCACGCCAACGTTGAGCTCGTGAATACCGTTGATGGCGTGCTGGCTCAAGCCGGTCTGGATCGCAGCGATGTTGGTTGCTATGTGGTCGGCCGCGGCCCGGGGTCCTTTACGGGCGTGCGCATCGGCATCTCCACTGCCAAGGGCCTCGCGCGCGGTGCCAATGTTCCGCTGCTGGGCGTGTCGACGCTCGACGCTTGCGCTTGGACGGCGTGGAAGGCTGGCGTGCGCGGCAAGCTTGGTATCTTGGCCGATGCTATGCGCGGTGAGGTGTATCCGGCGCTGTATATGCTGGTCGATGAGGGTCCCGAGCGTCAATTTGAGCGCGAACACGTGGTCAAGGCCGCCGTGGCGCTCGATGAGTGGCGCCAAGCAGCGGACTGGGACCAGGTTCAGCTGACCGGTGACGGTCTCGTGCGCTATGGCAAGCTGCTGGGTGAGGACGAGACCGCCCGCTGCGTGGAGCGCGACCTGTGGTGGCCTTCGGGCGAGGGCTTGCTGCTCGCGCACGCTGCGGGTGACGGCGATCCGGCCCGCGTCTTGCCGATTTACACGCGCCTTTCGGATGCCGAGGAAAACGAGCGCAAGCGTCTTGGTCTTGCCGAGAGTGCGCAGAGCGAAATTACGGGTGTTGCCGATGAGCTCGCCGGTCGTCATCTGCAGTTCCGTCCCATGGGCGCGGCGGATGCCGAGGGCGCGAGCGCGCTGGAGGCTGCCTGCTTTGAAGGTGCCGGACACGAGGCGTGGACGCCGGGCATGTTCCTGTCCGAACTGGGCGAGGACGTCGCTGCGCCGCGTAGTTGGTGGGTGGCACACGACGACGGCAAGCTGCTGGGCCTTGCCGGCGGTATGGTCGTGGACGGTGATGTGCAGATTCTGGATGTCGCCGTCGACCCGGCACATCGCCGTGAGGGCATTGCCCGCAAGCTGCTGTCGCACGTGAGCTATGATGCCCAGATGCTCGGCTGCACCACGGCTTCGCTCGAGGTCGAGGACGGTAACGAGGGAGCGATCGCGCTTTATAACGCTCTGGGCTTTACCGAGGCTGGCCGTCGCCGCGGTTACTACGGTGTTGGCAAAGATGCCATCGTCATGACGGCGCCGCTGCCCTTGGTGCTCCCGGTCGACAACGCTTCGCCCGAGCCGACGGCGGCAGAGCAGCGCGTATGGCCGCTGCCTGCGCCTGGGCGCTCCGAGGGGGAGCGTGCCGAAATTGAGCGCCGCCGCCTAGTGCTCGCTATCGAGAGTTCCTGCGACGAGACGGCCGTGGCGATTATCGATGCGGATGGCAATATGCTGGCCAACCAGGTGTCAACACAGATTGATTTTCATGCCCGCTTTGGCGGCGTGGTGCCCGAGATCGCCTCGCGCAAACACGTTGAGGTGATTGTGAGCGTCGTGGATGCGGCGCTCGAGGATGCCGCGACATCGCTTGGCCTTGAGGGTGGAGCCATTGCCCCCAGCGAGCTTGCCGCCGTGGGCGTGACACAGGGTCCGGGCCTAGTGGGCGCCCTCGTGGTGGGCGTTGCCTTTGCCAAAGGCTTTGCCTACGCTGCCGGTAAGCCGCTCGTATGCGTCAACCATCTGGAGGGGCACCTGTTTGCCAACCTGCTGGCGCAACCCGACCTCAAGCCGCCGTTTATCTTCACGCTTGTCTCGGGTGGGCACACCATGCTCGTGCATGTGAAGGCGTGGGGCGACTACGAGGTGCTCGGTGAGACGCTCGACGACGCCGTGGGCGAGGCCTTCGACAAGGTGGCCAAGGCGCTGGGCCTGGGCTATCCCGGTGGCCCCATCATCTCCAAGCTGGCCGAGACGGGCAACCCCAAGGCGATCGATTTCCCCCGTGCGCTTAACAGCAGAGGAGACTATCGTTTCTCGCTTTCGGGTCTTAAAACGGCCGTGACGCTCTACATCGAGCAGGAGACCAAGGCCGGGCGCACGATTCACCTGCCCGATCTGGCGGCTTCGTTTGAGGCAGCTGTCTTTGACGTGCAGTACAAGAAGGCCAAGAACGCGCTGCATGCCACCGGATGCAAGGAGTATTGCATCGGCGGCGGTGTCTCGGCTAATCCGCATCTGCGCGAGATGATGATCAAGAAGCTCGGTCGTCAGGGGATCCGCGTGACGGTGCCGCCCTTGTCTGCCTGCACCGATAACGCAGCCATGATCGCGGAGGTCGCCCGCCGTAAATTCGACCGAGGTGAAATCTCGCCGTTCGACGTCGACGCCGATCCAAACATGACGCTGTAGTCGTACGGGTGCGGTCCCCGACGCTGCCCGGGCGCCAGCGGCCGCATATGAACTTTCCTGCTCTACAGTCCTGCTCACGACGGAGGCCACATTAAGTGGCCTCCTGTT
>UQXB01000085.1:0-7537 GCA_900544935.1 uncultured Collinsella sp. | reverse complement strand
CGCCGAATGCTCGCCATCGAAATTTATCGATGGCCTATTTCAGACTGTAATGGGGGGGATAGACTGCGGCGGCAGAGGCAACGGCAGCGGCGTTGGCAGCTGTGGTAGTGGCAACGGCAGCTGGCAGGGTGTTTTCCGTCTACTTGCTACAGCAGCTCGCCGTGGCGGGCAATGTAGCGGCGCTTCGCCAGCTGGGTGAGCGCGATATAGGCGGTAACGATGCCAATGAGCAGCCCAAAAAAGCTCGTGGGCAGCGGCATGAGGCCGAGCGCATCGGCGATGGGGCTTGCCGGCAGCCAGGTGACGAGCGCCAGGCCCAGCACGGTAAGAACGCACAATGCGGGCGCGGCGTGGTCGCGCGGGCTCGGCAGATGCGGGGAGCGCAACATGTGGACCACGAGTGTCTGCGACCACATGGACTCGACAAACCAGCCGCTCTGGAAGAGCGCAGCAAAGGTCGCCATACCCGCGACGTCGCCCGCGGCGGCAAGCTCGGACCAGCTTGCGTCCACGGCGGCGGGGCACACGACAAAGAAGAGCGCGGCGAAGGTCACGATGTCAAACAGCGAGCTCACGGGGCCCAGCTCGAGCATAAAGCCCTTGATGGACGCGGCGTCCCAGGCACGCGGGCGGGCAGTCCAGGCGTCATCGACGGTGTCCCACGGCAGTGCGATGCACACGATCTCGTAGACCAGCGACAGCAGTACCAGCTGCAGGGCGCTCATGGGCAAAAACGGCAAGAACAGGCTCGCGACGGTCACGGACAGCACATTGCCAAAGTTGGAGCTCACCGTGGTCTTGAGGTACTTGAGCAGGTTGCCGTAAGTGCGGCGGCCTTCGATGATGCCGCGCTCGAGCACGCCCAAGTCCTTCTGAAGCAAGATGATATCGGCGGATTCCTTGGCAATATCGACGGCCGAATCGACCGAGATGCCGCAATCGCTCGCACGCATGGCGGCGGCGTCGTTGATGCCGTCGCCCATAAAGCCCACGGTGTGGCCGAGCATCTCGCGCATGACACGTACCAGGCGCGCCTTCTGCAGCGGCGAGAGCTTGGCGAAGAGGTGGGTTTTCTCGGCGCGCTCGGCAAGTTCGGCGTCATCGAGCGCATCGATCTCGGAGCCGAGCAAGACGTTGCTCGCATCGATACCAATCTGCTCGCAGACGGTGGCGGCGACGCGGTCGTTGTCGCCGGTTAGGACCTTGACCGCCACGCCCTTGGCCTCGAGGGTGGCGACGGCGCCCGCAGCACTTGCTTTGGGCGGATCGAGGAAGGCCAAAAAGCCCATCAGCACCATGTCGCACTCGTCGGCGATGCCAAACTCGCCCACGCAGCGCGGATTGGTCTTCTGCGCCACGGCAATTACGCGTAGGCCCTCGGCGTTAAGTCCGGCGATCTGCTTGCGAATCTGGGCGAGCTTCTCGTCGGTGAGCGGCTGAGCGATGCCATCGATCTCGACAAAGGAGCAGATCTCGAGCATTTCCTCGGCAGCGCCCTTGGTAACCATCTGGGTTTTGCCTTGGGCGTCGGCGACAACTACGCTCAGGCGACGGCGCGAGAAATCGAAGGGAACCTCGTCGACCTTGGTATAGCGGTCGCGCAGACTCTGGCCCAGCATAGAATCGGGCACGACGGCCGAGGGCGTCACATCGGCACGGTCGATTACGGCCAGGTCGATAAGATTTTTGAGGCCGGTCTGGAAGAAGCTGTTCAAAAACGCATGGCGCAGCACGCGCGCGTCCTCGTTGCCATCGGTGTTGAGGTAGCGCTCGAGCACGATGCGGTCTTCGGTGAGGGTGCCGGTCTTGTCGCAGCACAGGACGTCCATCGCTCCGAGGTTTTGAATCGCCGGCAGCTCCTTGACGATAACCTGGCGACGGGCGAGGTCCTTGGCGCCCTGCGACAGGCTCGTGGTCACGATGACGGGAAGCATCTGCGGCGTGATGCCCACGGCCACGCTCGTGGCGAACAGCAGCGCGTCGATGACGTTGCCCTTGGTGGCGGCGTTGATGGCAAAGACGGCCGGCGCCATAACGAGCATCAGGCGCACCAGCAGCATGGAGACGCTCGAGACGCCGCGGTCAAACGCGCTTTTTTCGCCGCGCCCGTTGAGCATCTTGGCGATGCCGCCCAGGTAGGTGTCCGAGCCGGTGGCAACGACAAGCGCCATGGCGGCGCCGTTTTGCACGGAGGTGCCGGTAAAGACGATGTTCTTGCAGGCAGAGAGTGGCAGTGCGGAGC
This sequence comes from uncultured Collinsella sp., assembly GCA_900544935.1. Lineage (GTDB taxonomy): Bacteria > Actinomycetota > Coriobacteriia > Coriobacteriales > Coriobacteriaceae > Collinsella. Next base: position 5,295 of record UQXB01000085.1, on the reverse strand, counting down.
CGTCGGCGCCCTCGACGACGGTGACGGCGGTGGTCTTCTCGACGGCCTCGCTCTCGCCGGTGAGTGCGGACTCGATCACAAACAGGTCGCGCGCGGTGATGATGCGGGCGTCTGCCGGCACCATATCGCCGGCAGAGAGGCGGATTACATCGCCGGGGACGAGCTCGTCGAAGGGGATCTCGATGCGCCCGCCGTCGCGCAGGGCGGTGCAAGTGTTGGAGACCAGGTCCTTGAGGGCCTCTGCCGCATTGCCGCTGCGGGCTTCCTGGATAAACTTCATGCCGCCCGATACCAGCAGCATGGTGCCGATGACGATGACCGTGGAGGGGTCGCGCTGCGGTTCGGGCACGGCGAGCACGTCGATGTAGAGCGAGACCAGTGCGAGCGCGGCGAGGATGCCGGCGAAGGGATCGATGAACGCGTCGGCGATGCGGCGGGCGAGCGTTTTGGTCGTTGCCTCGATGGTGTTGGGGCCGACGGCGTTCAGGCGCTCAGTTGCCTGCTCGACGGTGAGGCCGTTTGCCGTGGCGTCAAGCAGTACGAGGGCGTCCTCGGCACTATGGGTGGCGGCGAATATGGTGTTCTTGGACAGGCCGGTATGAGCGGCAGGGCGCGCCGTGCGGCGGCGCTTGGAGATGGCTTCGAGTACCGTGACGGTTTTGAGCATCAGCATAGGGTCCTCCTTGTTGAGGGGAGTTAGCGTACGTGTCGTATTTGCTTCAAAAAACCTAGATGTCGCTCACGTCAAGCTCTTGAGCCCACAAAGGGTGCAGCGCGCCTTTGCGGTGGTTTTGGCGATCTGCCGGTGGCGTTTATGCGTGTGCGGAGTCCTCGCGGCGTGCCGAGGGCGACATGCAGGTTTTTCGACTAGGACTGCCTTCCATGGCACACCTCCTAAAGGCTGAGCGCAGTGCGCTTTGGGTATCTCGTACCCCTTTTTAATCCGCCCGTATTCTTGATGAGGGGGTTTGACATGTCAACCCCATTGTTCGGAAAACCATTCCCCCTGACAAAGCCTTTACAGAATGCCGTGGCCCCAAAGCGCGTCCGCATCTACGCTTCGCCTGCGCTAAACTGGAAGGCACGTACGCGATTACGAGAGGAGCCCGCATGGAGGCTTACAAGCAAGAGTTCATCAAGTTTATGGTCGAGTCCGACGTCCTTAAGTTCGGCAGCTTTACGCTCAAGAGCGGCCGTCAGTCCCCGTTCTTTATGAACGCCGGCGCTTACGTGACGGGCTATCAGCTCAAGAAGCTGGGCGAGTATTACGCCCAGGCCATCCACGATAACTTTGGCGACGACTTTGACGTGCTGTTTGGACCGGCCTACAAGGGTATTCCGCTGGCCGTCGTGACCGCCATTGCCTACCATGAGCTGTACGGCAAGGAGGTCAAGTACTGCTGCGACCGCAAGGAGGCCAAGGACCACGGCGCCGACAAGGGTAACCTGCTGGGCTATGAGCCCCAGGACGGCGACCGCGTGGTCATGGTCGAGGACGTCACCACCAGCGGTAAGTCCATCGACGAGACCTATCCCAAGGTCAAGGCTGCTGCCGATGTCGAGATCAAGGGCCTCATCGTGTCCCTCAACCGCATGGAGGTCGGCAAGGGCGGTGTGACCACCGCTCAGAAGGAGATCGAGGCCAAGTACGGTTTCCCCGTCGCGAGCATCGTCTCCATGGCTGAGGTCGTCGAGACCCTCTACAACCACGAGATCGACGGCAAGGTTGTCATCGACGACGAGCTCAAGACCGCCATCGACGCCTACTACGAGCAGTACGGAGCACGTTAGTTACGGCGTTTTACCAAACGCCGTAACTGCTCGACGCTGCGCGGGCCGCATTTGGACAATCTGACGTTCAACTTCAAGGGCGCGACCAGAAGGTCAGCGCCCTTTTGTTTCACGTCACCTTGTCACAAATGCGACCCGCTCGCTGTCCGTTCTCTACCTGCGGCGTCGTCTTGCTCCGAATGCGGCCCGTTCGCTGTCGTTGCCGAAACATCGGCGATGCCGGAGTAGTCATTGGGGACGTTCATAAATGACTACTCAGGAATGAGCGTGGATAATCTCCCGGTTTTGGCCTGTGTGCGGGCTCAAAGTGGGAGATTATCCACGCTCGCTTTAATTTGCCTGGGCTGCGATGCCTATCTAATCGGCTCGGCGTCTTCCCTGAGAATCGAAAGATACTCTTCATACCCGTACTGCCGGTATCTCTGTCTTGACTCGTCGAGCGGACGGAGGATACCCAATTCTTCAAATGATTTGACGAGCGCGCTCGCGGTACTCCTGCCGATATCGAGTTGGGCAGCGATGAATGCGGTGTCGACGATGGGGTGCTCTTCAAGAATGCCCAACAGCCTTTGCCCGTTTGCAGCAGTCCTTCCGAGATTTTCGGTAATGGTTGCTGTGGAACGGTTATGGAGGTCAACAAGGTTTTTTAAAGACCCTACCGAGTCCTTCGCACTTTCGAGAAGACTGTTGCAGAAAAACTCTATCCATTCCTCGTAAGTGCCTCTCTCCCTTACGGATGTGAGTTGCCGGTAGTACTCGCTTCGATTTTTCTTGAACTGGAACGATGGATAGAACAAGCAAGAATGAAGAACGCCATCATTGATGAGCATAAGTGTAATGAGAAGCCTGCCCAGGCGACCGTTTCCGTCTAGGAATGGATGGGCAGTTTCAAATTGGTAATGGACGAGCGCCGCCCGCACAATCGGATCCATTTCGACTTGAGGCTCATTGATAAAGCGTTCGAGGTCCTGGAGCGTGTTACTCAAATCTTCAATGTTTGGAGGGACAAACGATGCGGTTGCAATGGTGCAGCCTGAGGGGCCAATCCAGTTTTGTGAGGAGCGCAGCTCGCCTGGATTCTTCTCCGTTCCGCGCACTCCGTCCAGCAGGACCGCATGAACTTGCCTAAGAAGTCTCGTGCACAAGGGCATCTTTTTGAGCAGTTCTACGCCGCGGTCGACAGCACGGACGTAATTCACGACGTCTGCGACATCTTTATGATGGAGTTGTGTTTGCGATGGACTAAGTAGGTCGTCAAACGTGCACTGGGTTCCCTCAATTTGCGAAGAAAGGAGTGCTTCTTTGCGCACGTACATTGTCAGATACATATCGGCGTTGGGAACAAAGTAGAGCATGCCTTCAAGCTCTCCAAGCTTTCGTGAGCATGCGGAAAGCGTGCGATAGGTTTCCTCGGTGAGGTTTAGCTGCCTCAATGATTGCAAGGGCGTTGGAAAAAACGAATAGTAAGCCAATTTCCCCGATAGATTATTGCGGAGCGTTCCCTGGCCGTTCTCCTCGATTTGCATCGCGCCCTCCATATCTTTAGTGCCGGAAACTCGTTATTAGGCCAATCATATCAATTCTAATAACGAGTTTAAGGATTAAATAGTTATTAGAATTGATGTAAACAATCTAATGATGAGAAGTCGTTATTACTTGACCATGGAGCTCGGCTTGGTACAGGGGGGGGTCATCCAAAATGAACGTGGATAATCTCCCGTTTTTGGCTCGGTGACGGCCTCAAAGTCAAAGTGGGAGATTATCCACGCTCGTTAGTTAAGCGTCCGAAAATCCACACTCGCCAAACCTACCAAAAAGGGACGGGTTTATTTTGGCACGTTTCGGTAGGTATCAGGAGGTGCCAGGAGCGGGGTGGCGGCGGGGTGCCGCTGCGAAAAGAAGTATCGGGTTTGGCGTGCCCGCTTCTGCCCGTCCCGCGCGTGGGCGATACTCGGCTTATCGAACCGCGATGCAAAGGAGATGCTCATCCCACGAGCACTACCGGGAAGGGCTTGCGATTCGAGTCCCCACCTTAGCATTTGAACCATTTGGCACTATAATTACCGTAGGCATGCGCACAACGTTGCGCTTAATCAAGAGGAGAAAACGTATGGGTCTGTTTGATATGTTCAAGAAGAAGGCTGAGCCCGCGGCTGCCGCTGCTCCGGCCTCCATCTCTGCTTCTGCCGGCGCCGACGTGCTGTGCTCGCCCGTCAAGGGCAAGGTCATCAAGATGGCCGACGTGCCCGATCCCGTCTTTGGTGGCGAGGTTCTGGGCAAGGGCTGTGCCGTGTGGCCCGAGGACGATCTGGTCTACGCTCCCTGCGACGGTAAGGTGACCGTCACCATGGGTCACGCCGTGGGCCTGCAGTCCGATAGCGGCATCGAGGTTCTGGTGCACGTTGGCGTCGATACCGTCAACATGAACGGCGATGGCTTCGAGGGCTTCGTCAAGGCCGACGACGTTGTGAAGGCTGGCCAGCCCATACTCAAGATCGACCGCGCCAAGATCGCCGCTGCCGGTTACAAGGACTGCGTCGTCGTGGCCGTGTCCAACACCGCCGAGTTTGCCGATGTCGAGCTCACCGTTGAGGCAGAGTCCGCCGTCGCCGCCGGTGACGCCATCGTCAAGGTCGTCCGCAAGTAAACTGCGGCATCCAAAGGCTGTGCGAGGGTGGTCGGGTTTTCCGGCCACCTTTTTTATTGCACCGCGGGAAAGCGTTTTATTGCACGTTGGGTGGGCTTGCAAACCGTTCGGACGCTAAAACGAACCGACCGCGCCTTCGCGTTGCCGAGGGTGTTCATAAGTGGATAGTATGGGCTTACTTATTACAACGTGTGCCGCGTCCGGGAAGCGCGGTGCCGCTCATTGGGAGGAACAACATGAAAAAGAAGCTGCTGCTTGCGCCCCTCATGGCCGTCTTGGTTGCATGCGTGGTCGTGCTTTCCGGCTGTGGAGGTCCTTCGGTTGAGGAGCTCATCACCGAGGATCTTACGACGCAGTTTGATGAGGTCAAGAACGGTGGCGACGACTTCCTTTCTGGTCTGGAGGAGGCTTCGGGCGACGAGTTCGAGCAGCTGGGTATCGATCCCAAGGAGTACGCCAAGACCTATCTTGAGGGCTTTGACTACAAGATCGGCGACGTGACGGTCGACGAGGACAAGGGTGTCGCGACCGCCGAGGTCTCTATTACATGCAAATCTATGAACAAGATCGTCGAGGACTTCTCCACCCAGTATCAGGAGAAGGTCGCTGCGCTTGACACGGTTCCTTCCGATGACGAGCTGTACAAGATGGCCGGTCAGGTTATGGTCGATGTGACCAAGGCCACCGAGCCCAGGAAGACCACGGTTATCTTCAAGTACACCTGCAACGACGATGGCGAGTGGTCTGCCGACGACTCCGTCAACTCCGAGATGATGGATGCAATGCTGAGCTAGTTCGTTGCGGCGTTTTACCAAACGCCGTAACTGCTCGACGCTGCAAGCCCGCAAGAGCGGCAA
>UQXB01000084.1:0-7839 GCA_900544935.1 uncultured Collinsella sp. | reverse complement strand
AAATCCGCATCAATCGTAGAGCCAGCGACGTTTTTTCCATGAAATTAAGATGTTGTTTGGAGAAAAAGCATTATTTTTGCAGATGAGTTTGATCTTGGGCCACTACGAGGCGCATCGTCGTCGTCGCGAGGACGAGGACCGCGGCGGTCGTCGCCGTGTTGAGCGCGAGGACGAGGGCCGCGGTCCTCGTGGCGGCAAGCGTGGCTCGAGCGATCGTCGTCGTTCCGGTCGCAATGACGAGCGCGGTGACCGTGACGAGCGTCGCGGCAGCGAGGGTCGCGGTGCGCGTGGCGCCCGAAGCGGTGAGTCCCGTGGCGGCAAGCGCTTTGAAGAGCGCAGCGGCCGTGGCGGCGAGCGTCGCGAGGGTGCTCGCGGTAATGGCGGGCGCAGCGGCGCTGGGCGTTCTGGTGAGTCGCGCGATCGTCGCGATCCGCGTGCCAGCCGCGATCGTCGCGATGACTGGCGCAACTACGACGATACCCGCGAAGAGCGTCGCGGCGGCTACCGTGGTGGTCGCGGCGGCAACCAGGTGGGTTCCCGTGGCGGTCGTGCCGGCGGTCGCGATAACCGTGGCAGCTATGGTAACAATCGTGGCGGCAAGCGCGGCGGTAGCTCCCGTCGCCCCGGTGACGGCGGCGGCAAGCGCAAGTAACATACGCGTCGCGCGGTAAGGCGAGACGAGTTCGGGCCCCGAGCAGACTATGCTCGGGGCCCTTTTTGTGGGCGTAGTTTGAGGTGGGCCGGCCCCCTCACGAAAAAGCACGGAGGCGGTCGCGGCAAGAGATGTGGGTTATCGGCTTAGTTGGAGATTCGCGTATGCGGGGTTCTGGCATAGACGGAGAACGTGAAGCTCCCTACTGACGCACGGTGGCCGCAGTGCCCGGGCGGACACACTCGGGATTCCGCTCGCTGCCTGGCGCCCTTGCTGCCATCTGACTTTCACGCTCGCATTGTTCTGGATGCGGGCGTGTTTTTTCACGGCATGCACGTGTCCCCCGGGGTGCGACGTGCATTTTCGGGAGTTTTCAGCAAGCCGGGGTGGCTGCATACGCGCCGGAAGCGTCTATTTGATCTCGCGAGATCCCTCGACGGGCGATTTGGGTCGGCAGGCGGCGTACGGCGTGGCGATAGCGCGCGTTTCGCGCCGTGCCGTGCCCCAAAGCGACGCCGGCCGCGCGATGCTCCCGGTTCGCGGCGTCGCCGGCGGGGGTCGCGATGCTGAATACTCCGGTTTTTACACGGTCCAAGCGGGGGTACGTTGAGACGGGAAGGGGCGCCCCCATCTATTTATGCATGGCACAAGCGAAAATATGCAAGACAATAGGGCGCCATGCGCCGGATGCCCAGATTGGGCGCGCCATACGCCGACGTTCGCCGCGTCCCTTCCGCGCCGTGCGCGAATCAAAAGGCGAGGGCAGTTATGGGCGTGCGGGCGGCCCTGCTGACGGCGGGGTTGCAGCGGAGCTTGCGCTTGCCGTGGGCGATCGCGCGCCCTGGGCGCCGGCGCTCGACGGCCGCATGCTCCTGCTTGCCACGCACGATGCCGCTGACGCTCGGGCCCTCAATATCTCGGACATCATCACGCTCTAAATACTACTTAGCAACAAAATGATCCGTATTTCTCCGTCCCCATGGGGTCGGGTATGGTATTCTATCTGCGGGGGTAATACTTAAGAATACAGAGTAATACCAACGCCGTAGAAACAAACTCCAGATGCGGGCCAATCGGGTTGCCTTCACAGCCCGTCGCCCAGCCGCGTGGCCCGCATCTATCCACACCACCGCCGTTTCAAAAAGGAAGCGCCATGGCAGAACACATGACCCCGGTTGTCGCGAAGGTCTTGCCCGAGGAAAAGGCGGCCTTCGCGGCGGCAACCCAGCTCGTGGGTACCACGCCGTCCAACGCCATCCGCATGTTCATCGCCGCGTTCAATCGCTGCGGCACCTTTCCGTTCGACATTTCGCCCAGCGGGGCCTTTGGCGCTGCGCCCGATTCTCGTCAATAAGTGATCCGTTTTCCTCCGTCCCCATGGGATCAGCTCTCTGCCGAGTTGTGGTAGAACTAGGGAACGGTTTTGAGGAGGTTGGCATGCTCAATGCGCTGGTTTGGGCACTTGCCTGTTTTGGCGTTGTCGCTGCCGATATAGCCCTGAGCGTGGTTCTGTTTTTGGTTCTCGATGCCCTGTCGGTGCTGACGGGCTATCCGGTCGACAATCTCGATATTCAATGGTTCCAGGCTGCCGCTCAGACTGCGTCGTATTTGATGGCGCTGCTGTGGTGGCGTTATCTGTGGCCCCGCTCCTTCATGGCGCGCCGGCAGGGCGAGCGCCCGCTCGGTGGGGGAACAGGCGCGGCATGGAAGCGCATCGTCTGCGTTGTCGTGATCGGTCTGTCCATGCAGGTGGTCGTTGGCTACGTGACCGACGCCGTGCTGTCGCTGTTGCCCGAGGCGGCGGCCGATTACAGCGAACTTGTCGAGGAGACGGGCATGGGCGACACGAGCTATCTGGCCGTCCTGACCACGGTGCTCGGCGCGCCGTTTTGCGAAGAGCTCCTGGTGCGCGGCATCATCTTTGAGTTTTCGCTCCGAGCGTTTAATCCGCAGTGCCGCCCACTTTGGAAGCGCCGGCGTCGTGCGAGCGCGCAGGACGGCGCCATGGTGCCCTGGGCGGCCCCAAGCACGTGGGGTATCGCCGCGGCGATTGTGTTGCAGGCGGCAATCTTCGGTTTTATGCACATGAATTGGGTGCAAGGTTGCTACGCGGGTGCCGCCGGCCTCATCTTTGGCTGGGTGCTCGTGACGACCGGAAAGCTTCGCTATACGATCCTGCTGCATTTTGCCTTTAATGCCGGGTCGTATCTCATGACGTTGCTCTGGTTTGTGAACACGCCGTTCGACGTGGCAATTACGGTCGCTATCGCCGGCGTCATCCTCGTTGAGGCAATGCGCTCGCTGCGCCACGCGTGTGGGATGGACGCAGCGAGCGCACCGCTGCCCTAGTTGCGACGCCCGCCGCCGTTGGCACCCTGACGCCCCTGAGCTGCACGGTTGCGACCGGCGGTGTTCTGCGCACGCGACATGCCGCCGTGGCCCTTGCTGCCCTTGGGCCCCTTGCCGGCGGCGCCACCGTGGGTCTTGCCGCCCTTCTTGCCAGCGCCGTGTCCGCCGCCAGCAGATGTCTCGCCCGGGCGTGGCGGCACGGGGCGAATCAGACAATGCTTGGTGTAGCCGATCAGGTCACGACGCCCGGCCTTTTCCAGCGCCTCGCGTACGAGCTTGTAGTTCTCGGGCTTGCGATACTGGATGAGCGCACGCTGCATGGCCTTCTCGTGCGGGTCGCGCGCCACGTAGATCGGTTGCATGGTGCGCGGATCCACGCCGGTGTAGTACATGCACGTCGACATGGTGGACGGGGTGGGGTAGAAGTCCTGCACCTGTTCGGGCATGTAGCCCATGTCGCGCACGGCCTCGGCGAGGTCCACAGCTTCCTTCATCGTTGAACCGGGGTGGCTCGAGATCAGGTACGGCACCACGTACTGCTTGAGTCCGTACTCGCGGTTCAGGCGCTCGAATTTGCGACAGAACGCATCGTAGACGGCGCGGCTCGGTTTGCCCATTACGGAGAGCACCGCATCGCTCACGTGCTCGGGTGCCACGCGGAGCTGGCCCGAGACATGGTGCTCCAGCAGCTCGCGCAAAAACTCGTCCGAGGCATCGGCCATGGTGTAGTCAAAGCGGATGCCGCTGCGGACGAAGACCTTTTTGACGCCCGGCAGCTGGCGCAGGTCGCGCAGCAGCTGTGTGTAACCGCTCTCGTCGACCACCATGTTCTTGCACACGCTCGGCCACAGACAGCGCTTGTTCTTGCACACGCCGTGCTTGAGCTGCTTGTCGCAGGCGGGACGGCTAAAGTTGGCCGTCGGTCCGCCCACGTCGTTGATGTAGCCCTTAAACTCGGGGTCGTGCGTGAGTAGCTCGGCCTCGCGCATGATCGAGTCGTGGCTGCGCATCTGCAGCACGCGGCCCTGGTGGAAGGTGAGGGCGCAAAACGAGCACTCGCCAAAACAGCCGCGGTTGGAGCTAATGGAAAATTTGATCTCGGCAAAGGCCGGCACGCCGCCCGCCGCGTCGTAGTCGGGATGCCAGTCGCGTGCGTAGGGGAGTTCGGCCACCTCGTCCATCTCGTCGGTGGTGAGCGTCGCCGACGGCGGGTTCTGCACCACATAGACGCTGTTGGGGTAGGGCTCTACCAGGCGATGCCCGGTGATGGGGTCCATATTCTGCTGCTGCACGTTAAAGCTGCGCGCGTAGTTGAGCTTGTCGGCGGTAAGGTCGTCCCAGCTGGGCAGTAGGTCGTAGTCGTAGACCTCGTCGAGCGAGCTGGTGCGGTAGACGGTGCCGTTGATATAGGTAATCTGATCGACGGGCAGTCCCGCGTCGAGCGCGTCGGCGATCTCGACGATCGCGTGCTCGCCCATGCCGTAGATGAGGATGTCGGCGCCCGAGTCGAGCAGTACCGAGCGCTTGAGTTTGTCCTGCCAGTAGTCGTAGTGGGCCAGGCGACGCAGACTTGCCTCGATGCCGCCGATAATGATGGGGGCATCCTTGAACGTTTGGCGGATGAGGTTGCCGTAGACCGTGACGGCGCGATTGGGGCGGTGCCCCTCCTCGCCACCGGGGGTATAGGCATCGGTGTGGCGGCGGTGCTTGGTCACCGAATAGTGGTTGACCATGGAGTCCATGTTACCGGCACTGACGAGAAAGCCCAGGCGCGGCTCGCCGAGCACGGTGATGCTGGCGGGGTCGGTCCAGTCGGGTTGGCAGATGATGCCCACCTTGTAGCCGTGCGCGTCGAGGACGCGGCTGACGATGGCCATGCCAAAGCTGGGATGGTCCACGTAGGCGTCGCCGCAGATGTAGACAAAGTCGCACTGGTCCCAGCCGCGCGCATCCATGTCGGCGCGACTGACAGGGAGGAACTTATCGCGGCCCGGGCGCCAGGGACGGGCGGGCGCTGCCGGGGCATGAGCGGCGTGGCCGCTCTGGGCCTTGCCGCCGCGCTTTTGCTGTTGGCCGCGCTGGGCATGCTTGCCGTGCTGGTTGTGCTGAGCGTCCTGGGGCTTTTTTGCCACGATCCCTCCCGTTGTTAGTATGCTGTACGTAATTGTAACCAGTCTTTTTGGGACGGCGCTAAAAAGACTGGTGGAGTACATGGGCTGGCGGATCGGCGCGTCGATGCGTGTGTCGTTTGTTTCCAGACTGTGTATCTGCGCGTTGGGGAACCCGTCTCGCGCGCACGCCATGTTGTCAATGGGTTACAGTATGAACGGCGGCTATGTCTCCGCCAACGCACGAGAGAGTCGTCAACAAGGAGGATGCACGACGATGCAGCGTGCCAAACAGATATCGGAGTCTATTGAGCTGGGCATCATCTTGGCGCTCGCCGGTGGCTTTATGGATGTGTATTCGTACATTGGGCGCGACCATGTTTTCGCCAACGCGCAGACGGGCAATATCTTGCTGGTGGGCGTGAGCATCTCAGAGGGCAATTGGGCGCTGGCGGGGCGTTACTTCTTCCCCGTGGTGTCGTTTGCCGTGGGTATTATGCTTGCCGACCTGGTTCACGAGCGGTTTGGCAGCGTGATTCACTGGCGCCAAGTGACGGTGTTCTTTGAAGCCATCATCTTGCTGGGCGTGAGCTTTATCCCCGGTGGCGGTTACAACCTGCTCGCCAACTGCCTCACCTCGTTTGCCTGCGGCATGCAGGTCGAGAGCTTCCGCAAGATACATGGACACGGCATCGCCACGACCATGTGCATCGGTAACCTGCGCAATGCGCTGCAAAACGTGGACGACTACATCATCACCCACAAGCGCGGCTTTTTGGAAAACGGCGTGCTGTACTTTGGCGTGATCTTTACCTTTGTGTTTGGCGCCGTGCTGGGCAACTGGTGTATTGAGCGCATGGGGTTGCACTCCATTGCGGTGGCGAGTGTGCTGCTGTTTATCGCGTTTGCCATCATGTTTATCGACCGCGAGCGTGACTTGCGCTTACGCTGGAAGGTTGCGGCCGAGGCTTGGAAAGAGGGCTGCCGGAAGTAACCGAATGCGGCAAAGGGGCTGTCCCTTTGCCGCAATATTTTTCATCGTCTGTTGAAACGCTTTAAATAGTTTGACGTTCTCACGCGTTTTTTGTTTCAAAAGCGTTAGGATGGGACTCATAGCGTGGGGCGTAATGGATGCCCCGCACACGATGGGAGGCTATCAATGGCTAATCGTTTCGTTCTCAATACCATCTCTTATCATGGTTCCGGCGCCATCAAGGAGATCCCCGGCGAGCTCCAGCGTCGCGGCTACAAGAAGATCTTCGTCTGCTCCGACCCCGATCTGGTCAAGTTTGGCGTTACCGCTAAGGTGACCGACGAGCTCGACGCCGCCGGCATCGCTTGGAGCCTCTACTCCGAGATCAAGCCCAACCCCACGATTCAGAACGTCAAGGACGGCGTCGAGGCCTTCAAGGCCGCCGAGGCTGACGCTATCGTGACAATCGGTGGCGGCTCCTCCATGGACACCGCCAAGGCCATCGGCATCATCATCAACAACCCCGAGTTCGCGGACGTCCGCAGCCTGGAGGGCGTTGCCCCCACCAAGAAGCACGCCGTGTTCACCATTGCGGTGCCCACCACCGCCGGCACCGCTGCCGAGGTCACGATCAACTACGTCATCACCGATGTCGAGAAGAAGCGCAAGTTCGTCTGCGTGGACACCAACGACATCCCCGAGATCGCCGTTGTCGATCCCGATATGATGTCCAGCATGCCCAAGGGCCTGACCGCCGCTACCGGCATGGACGCCCTGACCCACGCCATTGAGGGCTACATCACCAAGGGCCACTGCACCATCTCCGATATGTTCCATCTCGAGGCCATCAAGCTGATTTCCGAGAACCTGCGCGGCGCTGTGCAGAACACCCCGGAGGGCCGCGAGGGCATGGCTCTGGGCCAGTACATTGCCGGTATGGGCTTCTCCAACGTCGGCCTGGGCATCGTCCACAGCATGGCCCACGGCCTGTCCGCCCTGTATGACACCCCCCACGGCGTTGCCTGTGCCATCATCCTGCCCACCGGTCTGGAGTACAACAAGACCGTGGCTGGCGAGCGTTACCGTGCCGTCGGCAAGGCGATGGGCGTGACCGGCATTGATGAGATGAACGACGTCGAGGCCGCCGATGCCACGATTGCCGCCGTCAAGAAGCTGAGCGCCGACGTGGGCATCCCCGCCGACCTGAAGGGCATCCTGAAGGAGGAGGACGTCCAGTTCCTGGCCGAGTCCGCCTTTGCCGATGCCTGCTGCCCGGGCAACCCCCGCGACACCAGCGTTGAGGAGATCAAGGAGCTGTACCGCAGCCTGATGTAATTTAGCATTACATAATGTAAGAGGGTATCTGCTGAAATGGCAGATACCCTCTTTTTTGCTGTTATATCGTTTTATGGGTGGTCCGTAGGGAGCGGTCTTGACCGCTCCGGGAACGTGACGATGGCCGCAAACAGCCCGGAGGGGTCAAGACCCCTCCCTACAAGCAGGGTAGGGGCCGCACATGTGCGGCCCGCAACCTTATGGCAAAAGCAATTTTACCGGAAAGCCGCGGGCCGGGCATGCCCGGCCCCTACAAATATTGTGATTTTGTTTGGAATTTCTTCGGTTCCTTCTTTGCAAAGAAGGAACAAACCCCCGTTAAGAATCCGAATCCAGCTTCAGCACCGCGGTAAACGCCTCGCTCGGCAGGGTCACGCTGCCCAGCTGGCGCATCTTCTTTTTGCCTTCCTTCTGCTTTTCCA
>UQXB01000083.1:0-8113 GCA_900544935.1 uncultured Collinsella sp. | reverse complement strand
GATGTTGAAGAAACCGCCGTCCTCCCCCGCCGCGACGGTAGCGATGACGGGGATGTACTCGCTATCGAGTAAGCGCTCGATATAGTCGGTGTTGACGTGCGTCACTTTGCCCACGCGACCGAGCTCGGGGTCGAGCGGCTCGGCGATGAGCGTGCCGGCATCGCTGCCCGACACGCCCACGGCCAGGTTGCCGTGGTGGTTGATGGCAGCAACCAGCTCCTGGTTAACCTTGCCGCCCAGCACCTCGCGCACGATATCCATAGTCGCCGGCGTGGTCACGCGCTGGCCGTTCTTAAACTCGACGGGAATATCGTAATGGCTCAGCGCCTCGTTGATAGCCTTGCCGCCGCCATGCACGATGACGGGGCGCATACCGATGATCTTGAGCAAAACGATGTCGCTCATCACGTCGCGGCGCAGCTGCTCGTCAACCATGGCTGCTCCGCCATATTTGATAACAACCGTCTTGCCGGTCAGGTTTTTAATCCACGGCAGTGCTTCGAACAGCAGCTGCGCGGTTGCTTCGTTGGATTCGCTCGAACGACAATCGCGTGCGAATTTCATAATCTGCCTCGTCTTTCGTATCGTTATCGCGCCGTGCTCCACTGTCCGCAATCGCGGCAAGATGCGCAGCGTGCCCGGAATCTAGGAACGGTAGTCGCCGTTGATGGAGATGTACTCATGCGTGAGGTCGCAGGTCCACACGGTCGTTGCCGCGTCGCCTGCGCCCAGGTCGGCCGAGATCACGATCTCGGGTGCCTCGAAACGTCGCAGAGCCTCGTCCTCGTCAAAGGGAACAGTCAGACCGTCGCGACAGACAGGCATGCCCATCATGTCGATGGAAACGTCTTCCTGATTAAACTTCACGCCGCACTTGCCGAGTGCCATGGCGACGCGGCCCCAGTTGCAGTCGTGGCCGGCGATGCAGGTCTTAACGAGCGGCGAGTTGGCAACGGCGCGAGCGGCGATATCGGCCTCCTCGTCGTTCACGGCGCCGGTAACGTTAACCGTCACGAGCTTTGACGCACCCTCGCCATCGGCCGCAATGTTGCGCGCCAGGCTCTCGCACACCTCGTGCACGGCAAAGGCCAGCTCGTCAAAGGCGTCAGTGCCCTCGACGATGGCCTCGGCATCTGCGGCAGCAGCGCCAGAAGCAAGCATGATGCAGGTGTCGTTGGTCGAGGTGTCGGAATCGACCGTCACTTTATTAAAGGTCTGCTTGACGGTCGAGAGCAGCAGGGCATGAAGTGCCGCAGGCTCGACGGGGGCATCGGTGGTGATAACTGCAATCATGGTGGCCATGTTGGGCATGATCATGCCCGAGCCCTTGCACATTCCGCCTACCGTATAGACATTGCTCGCATGACCCGCAGCCTCACTGACGTAGGACACGGCGTACTCCTTGGAATGCGTGTCGGTCGTCATGATGGCGCGAGCGGCATCGGCGCCACCGTGGGCGGAGAGTGCCTCGTAGGCAGCAGGAATGGCGGTCTCAAACGTGTCGATCGGCAGAATCTGCCCGATCACACCCGTGGAGGCAACCAGGATCTGTTGGGGCTCGCAGCCGATGACCTGCGATGCGATGCTGCACGTCTCGCGCGCGCATGCAAGGCCTGTCTCACCCGTGGCGGCGTTGGCATTGCCAGAGTTGACCGAAACACCGGCGATGATACCGTAGCCCTTGTCGGCACCGCCCAGGTTGGCACGGCTCACCTGCACGGGCGCCGCGCAAAAGCGATTGATGGTAAACACGCCGGCACCGGGACAGGGCTTATCGGGCACGACGAGCGCATAGTCCAAGCGCTCGGGATTCTTCCGGAATCCCGCATGGATGCCTGCGGCCTTAAAGCCGGCAGCTGCCGTAACGCCACCCTCGACGGCGCGAATCTTGATATCAATCAGGTCGGTATTCATCGTCTTTATGACTCCTTATATCAAACAAAAAACGGGCATCGGTTGGTGCGCCATGCCAGTCGTGATCATGAGACCAGCTTAAGAGTGGCGCCTCACTCGATGCCCGACTACCAAATCGTTAACAATCGAATGTGCTACACCGGGCACGCCACTGTGGGCAAGCCTCGTCGCTCGTCAAAGCCAAAGACGATATTGGCGCACTGGACCGCTTGGCCCGCAGCGCCCTTGCACAGATTGTCAATGGCGCCCGTCGCCACCAGCACGCCCGCGCGCTTGTTGAGCGCGAGGCCAATCTGGGCGGCGTTGGTTCCGACGACCGAAGCCGTCTTGGGCTGCTGGCCGGCGTCGAGCACGCGCACAAAGGTGCGTCCAGCGTAGAACTGCTTGTAATAGTCGACGACATCCTCAAGAGCCAGGGAGTCGATGGCCTGCGGCGTGAGCGGCAGCGTCACCGTGGAGAGCAGGCCGCGCTTGAGCGGTGCCAGGTGCGGGGTAAAAACGACGCGATCGGTTAGACCGAGGATTTGCTCGATTTCGGGCGTGTGACGATGCTTGCCCACGCCGTAGGCCTCCAAATTCTCGTCGGCGCTGCAAAAATGCGTACGAGCGTTGCAGGACTTGCCGGCACCCGTCACACCGCTGATGGCATCGACAATCACGGGACCGTTCTCGGCCACCCAGCCCGCACGCACGGCAGGAGCGGCAGCAAGGCTCGTTGCGGTGGGATAGCAGCCGGCGCAGGCGACCAACACGGGCCTGCCAGCAGCATGGCTGGAAGCAGCGGTCTCCAAGTCCTGGCAGAACAGCTCGGGCAGGCCAAAGGCACGGGTCTTGAGCAGCTCGGGGCTCGTATGCTCGGCGGCATACCATGCCTCAAAGACAGACGCGTCGTTCAGGCGGTAGTCGGCCGAAAGATCAAAGCAGGAGACGCCCGATGCAAGCAGCGCGGGCACCTGTGCCATGGCAGCCGTGTGCGGCACGGCAAGAAAAACCGCATCGCAGCTCTTAAGCTCGGGGGCGTCATGCGTGGTGAAAACCAGATCGCTCACGCCAGCAAAGCTCGGATACACCGCGGACAGCGGCTGGCCGGCATCGGCGTTGGACGTAATGGCAACAAGTTCAAACTCGGGATGGCCGAGCACGAGGCGAATGAGCTCGGCTCCGGCATATCCAGCCGCGCCGACGATTCCAACCTTCAATGACATATCAGACTCCTTGTCTGCGATTTATGCACCGATGCGCATTTCGCAGTGGTCGTTATGAAGTGGGTTGAAACTTTAGCACCAAAAGATGCATGAACACGTAAATGGCTTGCATATTCATGCATTGAAACATTCCCGACACATTCGCTTGAAGGAATTGACAAATGGAGCGGGCCCCGTATTGACCGGCGCTCCTAACGGCGTCGGGCAATACGGGGCCCGCCCATGCGAAAACCAAGTTGTTAGGATGAGCCAGCCGGCTAGAGCTCGACCGGCACC
Organism: uncultured Collinsella sp.; assembly: GCA_900544935.1. GTDB lineage: Bacteria > Actinomycetota > Coriobacteriia > Coriobacteriales > Coriobacteriaceae > Collinsella. Next base: position 4,718 of record UQXB01000083.1, on the reverse strand, counting down.
CATTCGTCGTGATTGCAGATAAAAGCCTCGAGATCCTCGACGCTAAAGAAGACGAGCGTGGGGTCGTTAGGCCCCTCATAGTGCTCGCCCAGGTGCTCTAGATGCTTCCACCCGGCTTCGCGCATTTCGCCTAAAGCCCGGTCATCCAAGCCGGCACGCCCGCGCAAGATGAGCCAGCCATGGCCCGGCCACCAACTCGTGGCCTCAAAGCGCTGGTTTTGCAGCAGCTCTTGCCACACATCTTTGGTGCGCGCTGTTACAAACCACAGCTTGCCATCCTGGATCTGCGCAAACGAAAACGGACGCACATGAGGCTGTCCGTCAACGCTCGTCGCTAAATACCATGCCGGCACCGACGTCAGATACTCCAACACCGTATTCAATCCGTCCACGTTTCCTCCTGTACTAGTTAGTTTGGGAACCTGGTTTGTGCGAGCTAGAGCTCCAGGCGCTCCTCCCTGCCGTCGATATCACAGAAGCGCGCGGCAATATTGCGGACCGAAAAGAAAGCAAGGCGGCCGTCGTTGGCACTCTCGTGTTCCTCGCCAATGCCCACCATGTGCTTAAAACCCGCTTGACGCACCTTGTCGCTCGCAACTGCGTCGTCCTCAAGTGCGGCTTCGCCGGTCAATACGATCCAACATTCCCCCGGCTTCCAGCCCGATACCTCAAACTTGGGATTCGCGCTCAGCTCCGCCCACACATCTTTGTCGCGCGACGTACAAAACCACAGTTTACCGTCATCGACCATGGCAAACGAAAACGGCCTCACGCGAGGCTGATGCCCGTCGGCTACATCGGTCGTGGCCAGATACCACGCCGGAATGCGCCTGAGATACGAACAGGCGCGCTCAAGCTGAGCCGTGCGGTCGTTGTCGGTCATAGGGACCCCTTTCTTGCGCTCGAATCGCGCCTAAACAAGTTGAAGGTTGATGACGATGACGCAGATGAGCAGCAACGCCGTCACCACCGCCGCCAACGCATCGCCGCGGCCAAACGTAAGTGCATGCAGACGCGTGCGTCCCTGTTCGCCGTGATAGCAACGCGCATCCATGGCGGCCGAAAGCGTCTCGGCATGACGGAACACGCCCGTGAACAGCGGAATGGCCACACTGCCGAGCATACGCACGCCGCCGAGCGGGCCTCCCGTCACGCGCGCACCGCGGCTCGCCTGCGCATCGGCCGTCTGCTTCATCTCGGTAGCGAACTGCGGCATAAAGCGCAACGCGATACCCATGATCATGCCGAGCTCATGCGCCGGAAGCCCCACGCGCGCAAACGGTGCGAGCAGACGCTCCAAGCCCGCGGTGAGGTCGAGCGTGGGGGTGGTGAGCGTAATGGCGCTCATGCCGGCCATCATCAGGGTCAGGCGGCACGCCATAAACGCCGCAGAACGCAGCGAGCCCTCGCTTATCTGCAGAAAGCCGAGCTGCCACAGGATGCGCCCACTCTGATCGGTAAACAAGTTGAGCACCGCGACCACGACGACGATTGCCAGCAGCGGCGCCATCGACGACAGAACGCGACGAACCGGCACCCGAGACACGGCATAGGTCAGCACAACGAAAATTGCGACCGGGGCCAGTCCGCGGAAGCCACTGACCGTGAGCGTCGTGATCAGAAACACAAAGCCCAAGAGCAACTTGGTTCGCGGGTCCAGGCGGTGGATTGCACTATCGCCGGGATAGTAACTGCCAAACGAAAACGCCTCCATCAGCAGCCCTCCTCTCGCGAGACCGTCTTGGATTTAGCAATGTCCGCGACGTTAGAAGGACCGTCCGAGCGACCGATCAGCAAATCTACCAACTCGTCGGCCAACGACTCAACCGTATAGAGCCCGCCGCGACGCAGCGGCACGCCTGTCTTCGCAAGCGCCAGCGCCATGCGCTGGGCAGCGGGAACACCCAAGCCGATTGATTTAAGCTCATCCGCATGCGCAAAAACCTGAGCGGGCGTACCCTCGGCAAATACCGCGCCCTCGTTCATTACGACGATACGGTCGCAGAAATTGGCCAGGTCATCCATGCTGTGCGAAACCATGACAACGGTCAGGCCATCGCGGTGAAGTCGATCGATGAGCCCTAGGAAATCCCTGCGCGCAGCCGGATCGAGCCCCGCCATGGGTTCATCGAGCACCAGGACTTCGGGCTCCATGGCGAGCACGCCGGCGAATGCCACGCGCCGTTGCTGACCGCCCGAAAGCTCAAAGGGACTCTTGTCGCCGACCGTGGAAAGGTCGAGGCCCACGCGCGAGAGCGATGACTCGACACGACGGTCGACTTCATCTTGCGGCAAGCCAAGGTTATGCGGACCAAACGCCACGTCCTGCGCCACGGTTTCGGCAAACAGCTGACGCTCAGGATATTGAAACACCACGCCGACCTTGGCCTTAACCGCGGCGGCGTCTTTCTTGTTTGACAGATCGAGCCCCAGCGCGCGAACGGATCCCTCCTGGGGGCGAATCAAACCGTTGAGATGCTGGACCAGCGTCGACTTACCCGAACCGGTATGACCTGCCAAGCCCAGGAACTCGCCGCGACGCACCGTCAGCGATACATCGCGCAGCGCCCACGGGCTGCTTGGGTCGTTTCCCCAGAGAGCCTGTTTGCTCGATTTGCCCGCAGTGGCCGAGCGCTTATGCCAGCGGCGGCGCTCGCGCGGACTGAGCGAATAACTGTACGAAACATGGGATAGTTCGATGACGGGCTCCGACGCGTTGTCCTCGTTGTCTACCGGAACAGTGCCGTCAGCGATTTCCAACTGGGATGCGGAAGACTGTCCCGCGGTGTCTGCCCCACTTCGCTCGGCATAAGCCTGCGCAATCTCAGCGACCATATCCACCTCGCGCACCTGCGCATGAACAGGCACGCCCTTCGTACGAAGCGCCATGCCCAGACGACACGACTCCGGCATATCCAGGTTGAGCTGCGCAAGCTCATCCGCCCGCGTCAAAATTTCCTCGGGCGTACCGAGCATGGCAACGTGCCCCGCCCGAAACACCGCGACACGATCGGCCTCGGCGGCTTCTTCCATAAAGTGCGTAATCATCACGATGGTCATACCGCGAGCGTGCAACGCGCGGCAAGCCTTCATGAGGCCCTTACGTCCACGCGGATCGAGCATCGAGGAAGCCTCGTCCAAAATGAGAACGCGCGGTTCCATGGCAAGCACGCCGGCAAGCGCCACGCGTTGCTTTTGGCCACCCGAAAGCGCATGGGTCTCGTGGCGCTCAAAGCCCACCAGACCCACGGCCTTCAGCGCCTCGCGTACGCGCTGCGCAATTTGCGCCGATGGCACGCCAAGGTTTTCGGGACCAAACGCAACGTCATCTTCGACAAGCGTTGCCACCAGCTGGTCGTCGGGATTCTGGAATACCATGCCCGCGGTCGAACGAATGTCGTAGACCAGCTCGGGGTCGGACGCATCCATGCCGTTGATGCGTACCGTGCCCGCATCGGGCTGCAACAGCGCATTCAGATGCTTGGCAAACGTCGACTTGCCCGACCCATTGCCACCGAGGATGCAGAAAAACTCGCCGTCCTCGATATTCAGATCGACGCCGTCGAGCGCCGGTACGGCACCGTCATAGCTAAAGGAAACGCCCCGACACTCAATCATGCGCGGCCTTTGACCTGGTCCTTTTTAGGCGTGATGAGGTTGGAGACCGCTTTATACACCGCCAGTGTCAACACCGAGTTAAGCACGGTCTTGATAAGGTTGAACGGCAGCACGGCAGGAATCATGAGCGGGGCGATCACATCGACCGAGCCATACCAGAACCATACGCCAATGGTAAGGTTTGCGACCATAGACAACGCCGTAGCGGCAATAACGCCGAGCACCAGGCCAATCACGGCACCCTTATAGGTATGCATCTTCTGATAGACGATAGCCGCGGGCAGAATGTAGCCCAGCGTGGCAACCAGGTTCATAAGCGCGCCGACCCAGTCACCCGTGGTGAGCGCATGGATAACGATAGCCATAGCGGCAACAGCAGTGCCGGCGCCAGGACCATACGCAAACCCGCACACCATCGCCGGTACCAGCGACGGGTCATACGTCAAAAACGGCGCCGAAGGAAGGATAGGCAGCTGCACGTACATAAACAGGGCGCCCAAGGCGCACATCAACGCCATGGTAACGAGCTGTTTGGTGCTCCACCTATTCGTGTTCTCAAAATGGATATGCTGCGACTGTTCAGACATAAGATCACCTGCCTCTTTCATCCGGACTCTAACCGTTGGTACTGGGATCTCACCAGTTCAGCCGGCATGCGAACCAACACACGCACGGGTCGCGGACTCATCGGCTCGGTCGCAGACACCTCGCCTGCGCCACGGCGTCCCTTTGACACCGCCCGATTTACCGCCAGTGGGGAATTCCACCCCGCCCTGAAACAGCAATTGCAAGTGTAGCACGAGAGGGTATTCGTGCAAGTATGCTGAGGCTAATTTATGGCGGGGGAACGCTCCAGAAATGCGACCGGGACAAGTTAACGCGACAACCACGTTCTCCGTCCACGCCAAAGTAACGCGCCTTTCGCGGCAAAGCCGCGAAACAGCGACCAGGACACGTATCCCCATCAGCCACGATCTCCGCCCACGCCGACCTCAAGGCCGTAAACGCAGGGAATCCGGGGGCGGGACGGGGCTTCTCTCCGAAACATTCCGCACTGATATTTTCTGTATTGAAGACGTCGATGATGCACCCGTATACCA
>UQXB01000082.1:0-8199 GCA_900544935.1 uncultured Collinsella sp. | reverse complement strand
CAGCTGCTGCTTGACCTCACAAAGCCGGACGTGCGGGACTATATCGTCGAAAGTGTCGGCAAGGTTCTTGATTCCGCGCCAATTTCCTATGTCAAGTGGGATATGAACCGCCATTCCTGCGCGCTCGGCGCGCAGCAGCACGCCTTCGTCCTCGGCCTCTACGACGTGCTGCGCCGCATCCTGCCGACCGATAGTCTGGACATGCCGCAGCTCGATAGCGACCGTCTGGTGTTCGACAACTCCCAGCCGGGCGACTACGAGCTCATCTCGCTGGCGGACTTTACGTTTGGTGAGCAGGCGTTTGAGGCTAACGCTTCGCTGGATGCCGAGGGCAGGCTCGTTCGCGGCGATGTCGATGTCGCTGATAATGCTGCGCGCTCAACTGTGCCCGGTCCTGCCGACCCCAAGCCCGATGCGTTTGAGCTCGTGTATCCCCAGGCAGTGGGCGTGCGCATGGGCATCTGTCCGTTCCCGGTGCGTGACTCGTATAGCTACTCGTCAATTGCCGTGGCGCTGCACGCCGAGTCCGAGGACCGTGCCGCCGAGGCGCTTGTTCCCATGGACGAGTCCGGCGATGATGCGGAGTCGGATGGTTCCGAGATGACGGATGCAGACGTGGCCGCCGTTGAGCCCGCCGGCAACCCTATGGCGTTGGGCTCGGCCTTCCACGCTGCCTGCCAGTGGCTCATCGAGATGGGCGCCGATGCGCTGCCCGCCGCGCGTGCCGATGCACTGGCGCGCCAGTGGCGCCTGACGCCGGAGCAGCGCGAACGCTTCGACGTTGCCCTGAACCGCTGGCTCAAGTCGGCTGTTCGTGCCGACCTGCTCGCGTGGCCGTGCGTTCGCGCCGAGGTGCCGTTCTTCTCGCTGGGCTGCGAGGACGAGGACATCGCCCGCTACGGCGCCTATGCCGAAGGCGCCATCGACGCTTTGGCGACGAACCCGGCGAATTCGTCACGCGCGCTGGTCATCGACTACAAGACGGGCGGCACACCGGACGAGACGCCGGACCAGCTGCTCGAGAAGCACGCCCTGCAGGCGCGCGTCTACGCCGACGTGTTGCACAAGGCGGGCTTTGAGACGGTGACGGTCAAGTTCGTTCGCGTGGAGCAGGCCGATCCGACTCTCTTCGTCAATCCCGCCGAGCCCCAAGTGGTCACCTACAATCTCTAGCCCTCAGATAGCTTGCGGTGGAATACGGACTGTTTTGGCCAAAAAAGCTGCCAAACAGTCCGTATTTCACCGCAACGCATGGGAGAGCCTGGGGCGGTACAATGGCTCGAACGGTTCAAACGAATAAGGAGCCATCATGCAGCTCACCAAAACGCTTAAGGTGACGCCGGAGGAGCTTTTTGACGCTCTGGCGGGGTCCATCATGCAGGATATCGAGAACGCCACGGGCAAGCGTCCCAGCCGCAACAAGCTCAATGGCTATAAGTACGAGAAACGCGCCCAGTCCGCAAAAGGCAAGGCCAAGGGCACGGCGATCAAGGTTAAGATCAAGCACTTTGACTACCCGTGCCTCTATGAGGTCCGTTTTCAGTATGCGGCGGGCATCAATACCATGCGCTATGAGGCTGTACCTGCTGGCGATGGTGCCTGCGAGCTCACCTATACCGAGGATTTTCAGGGTGTGGGTGGCAACACGTCTGGCACGCGCGGCAAGCTCGGCCTCTTCTTCTATGAGCGCAAGCTCAAGAGCCACGCCAACCAGACGATTGATCAAATCGTCAAATACATCGAGGGTGAGCGCCGTGTAAAGGCTAATCCCGCCTTCGCCGATAATGCTGCCGAAAACGCTTCGGATGTATTCCATTGATACCCTGTTCAAAAGCTTTACCGCTCTCCACAGCAACTGTGAACACTTCAGGCTTCGAGTCAGTAGCGAGTGGCCTGACATAATTGGTTGATGGAAGTGCCAAATGAATAAGAATGCCACTACGCAACTGCACATCTATTCCGTCTTTTTCGTTCTCGCGGGATTTGTTTTAAATCGGGGAGTGTTTCTACTTTTCCTTGCAGAGAAAGGAATGTCTGTCACGGAAATTGCGCTTTATCAAGCCCTGTTCAACATCGCAACGGTCGTCCTCGAGCTGCCAACAGGGCTGATAGGCGATTTCTTTGGAAAGAAGTTCTCGATTCAAGTGGGCGTGCTGCTGCTTTTCTTCCATACGGCTGGCATGCTGTTGTTCTCCGGTCCCTTTCTTGTCGTGCTTTCCCTTGTTGAGGCACTCGCCTACTCCCTTCAATCGGGATCCGAACAAGCTCTTTTATATGAAATTGCCCGAAATGCCGGTCAAGGAGAGCGCTTCCTCACCATCAACGCTCGGCTGCTTGCCGCGCAATCAATCGCTACGGGAATGGCAATTGTGCTCGGATCTTTCATTGCCCAAGTATCTTGGAGCGCCCTCTACGTATGTGTCTCCATTTTCTATCTCCTGCAGCTTTTCCTTCTGTATCCCATTGAGAGGACGGAAGCGACCCGTTCTGAAAGCTCTGAAAAGGGAAGGTTTGACACAGCCAAGATGTTCAGACGCGAAACCTGGCGTGTTGGAGAATCCGCTTTTGCGGTATTGCTTCTTCTAATCGGCACAAGCATGCTCGATGGATTCTATGGGAGTTATTACAACTTGAATCAGTTGGTATTCGACGCATTTGATGCTCCCGTCTCCATAATAGGAATCTTTTTCGGTGCATCCTATGCAGTAAATGCGACGGCCTACATTGCAGCAGATTTCTTCTCGTCGCGTTTCGGGAAAAGAAATACCATGCTCGGCTCGATGCTAATCGAGGCTGGCCTTTTCATGATTCTTCCGTGGTTCGCTTCAAATCCGCTGTGTTTGTTTGGCCTTAGCATGGTGCTTTGTTTTCTCCCAGAAGTGGTGTACATCACTTCGGAAAACTTAATCCAAGACGCGATAGCGGACGATCTCCGTGCGACGATCCTTTCCGTCGCGTCTCTGGTAAGGGCTCTCTTTTCCGCAATGTTTTTCTCCATATTTGGACATGTGTTGGGGTTATATCCCATTCAGATAGCGCTCGGTATTATTGGTGCAATCGCGATAGCAATTACCGCCGTTGTTTCATTAAAAATGGTAGGAATACAGATCTCCAAGAATTGATATATCGATTGACGAGCTATCCGAAGCGTCGAGCCTTCTTGATGGACATGACTATTCGTCACAAATCATTCCGCGCATCGCCGGGGTTCCAGTAATACTCGATATATCGGGATGCCCTCATTCCCCTTTTTGAAGGTCCCAAATTAGCTACCCGTGTGGGTTTGGCTAGGTTCGGGTGATTAGCTACCCGTGTTGGTTTGGCTAGGTTCGGGTGCCGTCCGCGCCGTGCGGTAAAATCGTTCAGTCAGAACACGAACCCGCATCGGAGCTCATCACATGGCATTCGTCCATCTGCACAATCACACTGTTTTCTCCATGCTCGACGGTGCAACCCGTATCCAGGATATGGTCAACCGTGCCGTTGAGCTGGGCATGCCCGCCGTGGCCATCACCGACCACGGCTACATGTACGGCGTGCCCGACCTGGCGCTGGCCTGCGACGCCGTCAACCACAACACGCCCGAGTACAAAACGTGGAGCCACGACAAGGCCTTCTTGGAAAAGGACCGCCGCGACGAGCTGGTGGAGCCCGACCCCGAGGCAAACCCGCGCGAGCACGCCCAGTACGTCAAGGACATGGCCATGTGGGACGAGAAGGGCAACATCGACGAGCTTAAGCCGCCCCTGGTCATCAAGCCCATCTTTGGCTGCGAGGTTTACTTTACGCCGGACGAGACGCTCGCCCGCGACCATAAACCCGAGCTCTACCACATGATCCTTCTGGCCAAGGACCAGGAGGGCTACGTCAACCTGATGCAGACGGTCTCCGAGGCCGCCGTGCAGGGCTTTTACTACAAGCCGCGCGTGACGCTCGACAACCTGCGCCGCCATGCCAAGGGCATGATCTGCACGAGCGCCTGTATCGCGGGCATCATCCCCAAATACATCGACCGCGGCGACATGGAGGGCGCCATCAAGTGGGCCGAGACCTTCCGCGACACCTTCGACCCCGGCGACTTCTACATCGAGATCCAGGAACACGGCATCACCACCGATAACGGCCTGACTGACGAGCAGATGGACCGCACGCTCATCGATATCGCCAAGCAGGTGGGCGTCAAGGTCATCGCCACCAACGACTTCCACTACCTGCGCCGCGAGGGTGCGCCCGTGCAGGACGTCATCATGTGCATCGGCATGAACGCCAAGGTCGACGACCCCAACCGCATGCGCATGACCGGCTCGGAGTTTTACATGAAGACCGAGGAGGAGATGCGGGCGATGTTCCCGTATTGCCCCGAGGCCTGCGACAACACGCTCGAGATCGCCGACAAGTGCTACGTGGAGCTGGACTGGGATTCCATCATCCTGCCGCGCTTCCCGCTGCTCGACCCCGGCGAGACGCACGAGAGCCAGTTCCGCCGCGAGTGCGAGAAGGGCCTGCGCCAACACTACGGTGACGACTGGGCCACGCGCGAGATCTGTGGCGTCAACATCAAAGAGCGCTTTGAGTACGAATACAAGGTCATCTGCGACAAGGGCTTTGCCGCCTACTTTTTGATCGTCGCCGAGTACGTGCAATGGGCCAAGGACAACGGCATCGGCGTCGGTCCCGGCCGTGGCTCGGCCGCCGGCGCTATCGTCGCTTACGCCATGAACATCACCGCGTTCGACCCGCTCGAGAACGGCCTGATGTTCGAGAGGTTCCTGTCCCCGCAGCGTACCGAGATGCCCGATATCGATATGGACTTCGACGATGAGCGGCGCCTCGAGGTCGTGGAGCACGTTCGCCAGCTCTACGGTCCCGAGAAGGTCACCCACGTCATCACCTACTCGACCATTAAGGCCAAGCAGGCCATCAACGACGCCGCGCGCGTGCTGGACTACCCGGTCTACATGGGCCAGCGCCTGTCCAAGATGGTCTCGAGCGACCCCAAGGTCAAGCTCAAGCAGGTGCTCGAAAAGCAACCCGGCAAAGAGGATCTGTTTAACCCCGACTTTGCCGAGGCCTATAAAAAGGATGACGACGCCCGCCGTATCATCGACACGGCGCTCTCGATCGAGGGCCTCACCCGTGGCGAGGGTGTGCACGCGTGCGCCGTCCTGATCTGCCGCGATCCCGTCAACGAGCATGTGCCCACCAAGCTCGATACCAAGGGCGGCGTCGAGATTACCCAGTACGAGGGCCATACCGTTGCCGACATGGGCCTGCTCAAGATGGACTTCCTGGGCCTGCGCACGCTGACGGTTATCTCCAAGGCCAAGGCCAACATCAAAAAGAATTTCGGCATCGACATCAAAGAGGAAGAGATTCCCTTTGACGACCCCGAGATCTTTAAGCTCATGGGCTCCGGTCACACCGCCGGCGTCTTCCAGGTCGAGTCCGCCGGCATGACGGCCACGATCAAGAATATGAAGCCCACCGAGTACAAGCACGTTGTGGCATTGATCGCCCTGTACCGCCCGGGCCCGCTGGGTGCCGGCATGGTTTCGTCCTACATCAACCGTATGAACGGCAAGGAGCCGGCGGTCTCCTACGACGACCGCCTGGACGACATCCTGGGCGAAACCTACGGCACCATGGTCTACCAGGAGCAGGTTATGCTCATCTCCGTCGAGATGTGCGGCTTCTCCAAGGGCGAATCGGACTCGCGTATCCGTAAGCCCGTGGCTAAGAAAAAGATCAAGCTGCTCACGTCGACGGTGCTCCACTGGGAGGATGGCTCGGACGAGACCACCTACGACCACTGGATGAACGGCGCTATCAAGAACAACTACACGCGCGAGGTCGCCCAGAAGATTTGGGACGATGTTCTCGAGTTCGCGTCCTACGCCTTTAACAAGTCGCACTCCGCCGGCTACGCCATCCTGGTTATGCAGACGGCATGGCTCAAGGCGCACTATCCGCACGAGTACATGGCGGCCGTTCTGACGTCCTATACGGGCAAGACCGACAAGATCGTTCACTACGTCTCGGCGTGCCGTCATGACGGCATCCCCGTGCTGTCGCCAGATGTCAACGAGTCGGGTACCGAGTTCACGGCTACCAAGGAGGGCGTGCGCTTTGGTCTGGCCGGCATCCGCGGCGTGGGCACCGGCGTGGCGCAGGCGATTATCGCCGAGCGCGAGGCGGGCGGCCCGTTTAAGACGCTGCACGACTTTGTCGAGCGCGTGGACTCGAGCCAGGCTAACCGTCGCGTGATCGAATCGCTCATCAAGGCAGGCGCTTTCGACTCCACGGGGTATCCGCGTCGCCAGATGATGCACTTTGTGGACAAGAACAACCCCGAGAACATCATCGATGCCGCTGTGAAGCGCCAGAAGGATCGTGCGAGCGGTCAGACGTCGTTCTTCGATATGTTTGGCGACGTTGAGGGCTCGGGCTTTGAGGTGAGCGTGCCCGATCCGGATGGCCAGGAGTGGGACCGCCACCTTAAGCTGAGCCAGGAGAAGGAGGTTCTGGGCATCTATGTCTCGGACCACCCGCTGCGCCCGTTTGAGTATGCGCTAGCCAAGGCACGCGACTTCTCGTTCTCGCAGATCGATACCGGCTACGAGGTGCAAAACCCCACGGGCGGTACCATCAACCAGGAGATTCCCGAGGGCAAGGCGCTGTGGTGGGCCGGCATGGTCTCGAGCGTGTCCAAGCGCGTGACCAAAAACGGCGACCCCATGGGCATCGTGCAGCTCGAGGACATGGAAGGCGAGGCCACGGTCGTGGTGTTCCCCAAGACCTACAAGGAAGCCGAGGGGTATCTATACGGCGAGGTCGATCCCGAGACCGGTGCACAGCTGTCCGATGCGTTTGTGCGCATTAAGGGCAAGCTCGAGCGCTCGGACCGCGGCGACCAGATCATCGCGCAGGAGATCGTGCCGCTGGAGCTTAACGAGGAGAGCAACAAGCCCAAGGTGTTTGAGGTCATGGTGCCCAATAGCCGCTTTAGCCAGGGCAATATGGCGCGTCTTGCCACGGTGCTTACCGCCAACCCGGGCGGCGACCGCGTGGAGATCTTTATCGAGCAGGTGGACGGGCGCGTACTGCGTGCCGAGGTGCCGGCCAAGGTCAACGCACGCTCGATTCCGTTGTTGGCAGAGGCAAAGGCCATCGTGGGTAACCAAGGCAGAGTGACGGTGATCTAGGGACGGCGTTGCTGGTCCGCGCGAGATTGGAGGAAGTGATGGCGCAGGGGACGTTTGTGCAGGCGCTTCGTAAGGAGGCGGCGCTTAGCAGCACCTTTATGAAGGGGCGCTCGCTCATGCTCAACGGTGCCGTGCTGTCGTTTGAGGACTCCGGCTCGCGCTTCTCCAAAAACGTGAACATCGAGGGCACGGTGCGTGGCTCGCGCGGCGACCTGTACAAGACGCACGTGGCGCTCGATATGGACGAGCACGAGGTTATCGACTACGACTGCGATTGTCCCGCCGCCTTCCGCTATTCCGGCATGTGCAAGCACGTTATCGCCACGGCGCTGGCGTATCTGGATGCCAGTGGCGCCGAGCCCGTCGAGGGCTTGCGTACGCCGGTCCGCACGTTTACGGTACCGCCCGCACAGTCCAAGCAGCCCACGCGCCCCGTGCCCACCGCATCTGCGGTCAACCCCAACTTTCCCTTCCCGGCGCCCGTCCCCACGAGCCCGAGCCTTGTGGCGGCGCTTTCCGATCTTTCGGACGCGCGCATGGACGAGCTCGTGGCCATGCGTCGCAAGCTCGCCGGCACCATTGACCCCGATGCGCCCAAGGCGGTGCTGGAGCCCTCGCTGGTGCCGTACTACAATCCGCTGTTTGCCGACCGCTTTAGCTGGGCGCTCGAGTTCCGCATTCGCTGCGGTTCGGTGTCCTACGTGGTCAAGGATATCGACGGCATGGCCGACGCCTATGTCCGAGGCGGCACCTTCTCGTACGGCAAGAAGCTCACGTTTGCCCATACGCCCGAAGCCTTCGAAGACGTGTCGACAAAGCTGCTCAACCTTGTTGTGACGACAGTTGCCTATCTCGATGACATCACAAGCTCGCGTTCGGCGTCGTACGACTTTGCCCGCAGCGGTTTTGTCGCCGAGCGTCAGTTGCCGGTATCCGAGTATTCCGTCGTGTCCGTGCTGGACCTGCTGCGTGGCAGGACCATTTCCTTTGAGCCTGC
>UQXB01000081.1:0-8519 GCA_900544935.1 uncultured Collinsella sp. | reverse complement strand
GCCGCCGCTCGCATCCATCTACTCTATTCTGCTCGCGATGCCCGCATTAACGAGCGCCTGCTCGACTGCTACGCACCCGAGCGCGACGAGCTCGTCACACTCTATCGCGCGCTGCAGACCATGTGGCGCTCCAACCGCGGCAAGACCGGGGATGATTCATTCTGCGCAAGCGATATCGACATCGCGCAGATGTGCCTTGCCATCGATGCCCGCACGCCGGTCGACGAGCGCTCGGTGGAAAGCGGCCTAGGAATCTTCGAAGAGCTTGGTTTCTGTCGCGTTTCGGGGTTTGACGACACCCGTCGCATCGCGATGGCCGAAAACCCCGGCCGCGTGCAATTGAGCAGGTCAATTCGCTATTTGGAGGGCTTGCGCTCGCGCATGGAGTTTTCGGCTTTCCGGAGCTGGGCGCTCGATTCGTGCGCTTCTGATATGCTAGCCAAAGTTAACCGCCCGATCGTACCGCGGGCCTAGGGGAAGGGGACCTCGATGGATGCCGCAGCCCGTACCGCCCATGATTCCACCCTCCAGCCGTTTTCGGAGATGGAGCACTATAAGCATGCCGATGAGCTGCCGCCCGAGATTATGGCGGACAGCTACGACAAGCTGGAGCGTCTGTGCCTCAAATATATGAATGAGGACGACTTTTCTAAGGTTGAGCAGGCCTACTGCTTTGCTGCCGAGAAGCATTGCAACCAAAAGCGGCGCTCGGGTGAGATGTACATCAACCATCCCGTCGAGGTGGCCATCATTCTGGCCGATCTTAAGATGGACTGTGACGTGGTGTGCGCCGCGCTGCTGCACGATACCGTCGAGGATACCGAGACTTCGCTTGCCGATGTTTCCGGCCTGTTTGGCGATACGGTGGCCGAGCTCGTCGATGGCGTGACCAAGCTCACCAACATCGAAGTCGACAGCATGGACGAGAAACAGGCCCTCACGCTGCGCAAGATGTTCCTCGCCATGTCCAAGGACATCCGCGTCATCATCGTTAAGCTTGCCGACCGTCTGCACAACATGCGCACCCTTGCAGCCCTGCGTGAGGACCGTCGCCTGTTTAAGGCTCGCGAGACCATGGACGTGTATGCGCCTCTGGCCGACCGTCTGGGCATGAGCTCCATTAAATGGGAGCTCGAGGACCTGTCCTTCTTCTACCTTGAGCCCGACGCCTACCAGCGCATCGCGCGCATGGTGGCTGAGTCGCGCGAGGTTCGCGAGCGCTATCTGGCCGAGACCATCAAGACGCTCACCGACGAGCTCAACCGCATTGGCCTGGAGGGCTTCCAGATCAACGGCCGCTCCAAGCACTATTGGTCCATCTACCAAAAGATGAAGCGCAAGGGCAAGGAATTCTCCGAGATCTACGATTTGGTGGCGCTGCGCGTTATTACCCATTCGGTGCGCGATTGCTACTCCACGCTCGGCGCAGTGCATACGCTGTGGCACCCCATGCCCGGTCGCTTTAAAGACTATATCGCCATGCCCAAGGTCAATAACTACCAGTCGCTCCATACGACGGTTATCGGCCCCACGGCCCGCCCGCTCGAGATTCAGATTCGAACCTATGAGATGCATGAGCAGGCCGAGTACGGCATTGCCGCCCACTGGCTATATAAGAAGTCGGGCGGATCGTCTGCTTCCAAGACCAATGACGCTCAACGTTTGGACGACCAGATCAACTGGCTCAAGCATTCGCTCGATTGGGCTGCGTCTGATGAGATCACCGACGCCAAGGAATACCTGCATTCGCTGAAGGTCGACCTCTTCGATCAGGAGATCTTCGTCTTTACGCCCAAGGGCGAGGTCATGGCGCTTCGTGCCGGCTCCACGCCGCTCGACTTTGCCTATGCCGTTCACACCGAGGTGGGAAACCATTGCGTCGGCGCCAAAATCAACGGTGCGGTGGCTCCGCTCACGCACGAGATTAAGACGGGTGACCGTGTCGAGATCCTGACTAACAAGAGTTCCAAGCCGTCGCGTGATTGGCTCAAGATCGTTAAGACGCCTTCCGCCAAGTCAAAGATCCGCCGCTATTTTGCCGCTGCGACCAAGGATGACGACGCTGCTGCCGGCCGCGATATGCTGGCCAAGGACCTGCGGAAGCGTGGCTATGGCATTTCTACGCCGCGTTCGACGCGTGCGCTCAACGCCGTAGCGGAGCAGTTTAACTTCAAGCAGCTCGAGGACCTGTTTGCCGCCGTCGGCGCCGGCAAGGTTGCCCCGCGCACTGTGGGCAATAAGGTCGAGCAAATCTTGGACCCCAAGCCCGAGGAACAGCTCACCAAGGCCGAGGCTATCGCCGAGGTCGTGAAACAGCCTGCTCGCGGCTCCAACCGCAAGCCGCAAAAGCGCGGCAAGAGCGCCAGTAACGGCATTATCGTCAAGGGCGAGAGCAACAGCGGCCTGCTGGTCCGTCTGGCTCATTGCTGCAACCCCGTGACGGGCGACGACATCGTCGGCTTCATCACGCGCGGTCGTGGCGTTTCGGTACATCGCGCCAACTGCCCCAACGTCAAGGGTCTTATGGAACATCCCGAGCGCATGATCGATGTGGAGTGGGACGGCGCTGCCGACACCCTCTTCCAGGTCGAGATCGTGGTCGAGTGCTTGGACCGTATGGGCCTGCTCAAGGATGTCACCATTGCCATTGGCGATGCGGGCGGCAATATCCTTTCTGCCGCCACGTCGACCAACCGCGAGGGTATTGCAACCCTGCGCTTTATGGTCGAGATCTCGGACGCGAGTGGTCTGGATCCGCTGCTGGCTTCCATCAGCAGTGTCGATTCGGTCTACGACGCTCGCCGTCTTATGCCCGGCGAAGGCGGAGCTCAGCTCAAGCGCCGTGTGTAGGTGCGAGAGCCTCTCAGCATCATAGATATTGGTTACGTTCGAGGCATCGTTTGGTGCCTCGAACGTATTTTAGAAGGAGGGTATGCGCATGGGCGATATGACTTTGGACCTGACACCCCGAGGTGCGGCTTCGATTGAGGCGCTCGTCAACGGCCCGATTCAGACCAACAGTTACGCCGTGATTTCGAATGACGAGTGCTTAATCGTCGATCCGGCGTGGGAGGGCGAGCGTCTTGTGGAGCATATCCGCACCGCGCATCCCGAGGTGCGCGTACTCGGCTCTGTCTGCACGCACGGTCATGCCGACCATGTTGGCGGGGTTGCCGGGGTTCGAGCTGTCGTTGGCGACAGCGCACTATATGAGTTGTGCGCTAAGGACGTGACGGTACCTCGCGCAAATATCGAGGATCAGCGCGCCATGTGGGGCATCGAGACGCCCGATCCGGGTGAGCCGACGCGCTTGCTTGCCGAGGGCGATACAATCGAGGTGGGCGACGTCTGCCTGCAGGTGATCGAGACGCCGGGGCATACGCCGGGCGGCATCGTCCTGTTCGCCGCGACCGAGCAGGGGAACATCGCCTTTGTGGGCGACACGCTTTTCCCGGGCAGCCACGGTCGTACCGATCTTTCCGGCGGTGACGAGGCGGCGATTATGCGCTCGCTTTCCAAACTTGCCAAGACGCTTCCGCCCGATACCGTTTGCTTGACGGGCCATGGCGATTCGACCACGATGGCGCGCGAACTTATGCAGAACCCGTTTATGCAGATGTAGGCTCGAAGCCGTCTTTCGAACCACGAAGACCGCTCAATCGTCAAGCTATTTTCCCCAGTGGGTCGATTCTGTGGGGCAAACGGTCAAAATTTGTCCAATCGGATGGTATTCGTGAACAAACGAACGTTTATGCTCGGGTATGTCGTGGTAAAATCTCAGGCGTTATCGGAGCAACCTTACAGGAGGTTTCTTTTATGCTCGTCAACGCAGCAGACATGCTCAAGAAGGCCGAGGCCGGCAAGTACGCTCTCGGTGCCTTCAACACCAACAACCTCGAGTGGACCCTGGCTATTCTCCAGGCCGCCGAGGAGGCCAAGTCTCCGCTGATCCTTCAGTGCACCGCTGGTGCCGCTAAGTGGATGGGCGGTTTCAAGGTCTGCGCCGACATGGTCAAGGCTGCCGTCGAGGCCACGGGCGTTACCGTTCCCGTCGCCCTTCACCTCGATCACGGTTCTTACGAGGACTGCTTCAAGTGCATCGAGGCCGGCTTCACGTCCATCATGTATGACGGCTCTCACGAGGAGACCTTCCAGCTTAACCTCGACCGCACCAAGGAGCTCGTTGAGCTTGCCCACTCCAAGGGCATGTCCATCGAGGCCGAGGTCGGCGGCATCGGCGGCACCGAGGACGGCGTGACCTCCAACGGCGAGCTCGCTGACCCCGCTGAGTGCAAGCAGATTGCTGACCTGGGCGTCGACTTCCTCGCCTGCGGTATCGGCAACATCCACGGCGTGTATCCCGCCGACTGGGCTGGCCTTTCCTTCGAGCGTCTGGGCGAGATCAAGGCTCAGACCGGCGACCTGCCCCTCGTTCTGCACGGTGGTACCGGCATCCCCGAGGATCAGATCAAGAAGGCCATCTCCCTGGGTATCTCCAAGATCAACGTCAACACCGACCTGCAGCTCGTCTTCGCCAAGGGCGTTCGCGAGTACATCGAGGCCGGCAAGGATCAGCAGGGCAAGGGCTTTGACCCCCGCAAGCTCCTCAAGCCTGGTCGCGACAACATCGTTGCCCGCACCAAGGAGCTCATGGAGGAGTTTGGCTCCGTCAACAAGGCGTAAGCGTAGCTAAACTTCCCACCGGAAGCCCCGTCTCCCTACACTGTTTCCTTTGCGCTCACCTGGCTTCGCCAGAAGTCGCGCCAAGGAAACAGTTCCGGGAGACGGGGCTTCCTTCGTTTAACGCCGCAGGGTTACGAGTCTGAATTAAGGTGGCTACTGGCTTCGCTAGAAGTCGCGCGACGGAATCAGCTCCGGGTGAACGGGGCCTCCTTTGTTAACTCGCTACAGGGTTACTGGGCTGAATTCATTTTTAGAGGTACCGTTTATCGGTGTTGAGGGTTCCTTTATTGGGGCTTTCTTTTTTATCTCGCTACAATGGGCTTCAAGAGTTCTAATGACTTGGAGTTTGGTATGGCTGTTATTAATGTGCTGCCTTCGGATGGGAAGGTTATTGACGAGGGGCCTGTTGGTTGCTCTGTTGATGTTTGCTGCGATGACTTTCGCCATCTCGATATTGGACTACCGCCTGAGATTCTTCGTCTTAAGGATGCCGGGTATTTGACGCAGGCTGTTGCCGCCTGCGATCGCCTTTTGGAGCAGAATCCTGAGCCTTCCCTGGCAGCCTGCGTTCGTGCCGAGCGGTATCGCATGCTTGAGACGCCGCTTCATTTTTCGGTGTCGCGCGATCGAGCTATTGCGATGATTCGCGAGGAGTGGCCTGAGTTTACCGAGGAGCAGTTTGACGATCTGATTGACCGTAAGCGTATTGACTGGCGCTTTATCGACGGCGAGCTGTTCGTTCTCGACAACTTCCTCGATTCGCTTCGCGTATATCCCAAAGAGGTCCCCGGCATGCGTCCCGATTCTACGGACGGAATAGCACTGCGCAACGAGATGCTCAAGGAGATGGAGTCGCAAAACGGATTGACTCGCGTTATTACGCTTCAGGCGTCCTTGTCTGTCCCCGGCGCTCTAGAGGGGGAGACCGTTCACGCTTGGCTTCCCGTTGCCGCCACCTGCCGCCAACAGTCTCAGGTCGAGATTCTCGACATGACGCCGGAGGGTACTGTTGCTCCCGCGAACGCTTCGGCGCGTACCGCCTCGTGGTCTTCTTCGAGTGAGCGCTCATTCTCGGTGACCTATCGTTATCACATCGATGCTGCTTATTGTGATGTCTACGGTGGCACACTTCCGGTTCATCCGCGTATGGACGCGCCTCTGCCCGAGGATATTTCCGAGGACCGTCCGCACATTGCATTTACGCCGTATCTGCAGCAGCTGACGGCCGGTGTTGTTGACGGACTCGAGGATCCGCTCGATCGCGCTCGTGCTATCTATGATTACCTGACGCAGTATATCGACTATCGCTATCAGCCGCCGTACTTGCTTTTGGGATCTATTGCCGATGACTGCGCGCATTCGCTCCGCGGCGATTGCGGCGTTATGGCGCTCACGTTTATCACCATGTGCCGTATCGCGGGCGTGCCTGCCCGTTGGCAGAGCGGCCTGTACGTTGCGCCCGATTCGGTGGGGTCGCACGACTGGGCAGAGTTCTATACGCCGCAGACCGGTTGGCTCAACGCCGACGTGTCATTTGGATCTTCTGCTCGCAGGATGGGGGAGGAGTGGCGCCGCCGTCACTACTTTGGCAATCTCGACCCATGGCGTATGGTGGCCAACAATCGATTCCAGGCAGAGTTTGAGCCCTCTTTCGACGGCATGCGCGAGGACCCTTACGATAACCAGATGGGTGAGGCTTCGGTCGACGGTCGCGGATGCCGTCAGCGCGAGATGCTACGCACGGTCGAACTCATCGAAATGCTTGAAGTTCCATTTTCGGACTAATCAACAGAAAGCTGTGATAAACTAACTCACGCATTACGTGCCCGAGTGGCGGAATTGGCAGACGCAGTGGACTCAAAATCCACCGTTGGCAACAACGTGCGAGTTCGAGTCTCGCCTCGGGCACCATACATGCAAGTGAGCGTTCAAGGGGGTTGCGGCCCCCTTTTTCGTGCCGAACTCGCGTGAGCGCGCGAAGCGTTAAGCAAACAGGCCTGCGGCCTGTTTGTAGCGGAGCGTGGCGAGGGCGCCACGCGTCCGAACCCCGGGGCTTCGCGAAGCGAAGGCCCTTCGAGTCTCGCCTCGGGCACCATACATGCAAGCGAGCGTTCAAGGGGGTCAAGGCCCCTTTTTCGTGTACGTAATGTGATAACGCGCTGTACGTGTTATTATTCGCAAGGCGTTGTTCCCGCAATGCCCTAAAGAGGAACCCGAGGGTTCCCACCTTTTGGCGCCAATGAGCAGCTGACTGGTCATACAACTTAGATTCCCTTCCTCAAATCGAGGAAGTCTATGTGTACGACCTGGTTGCTGAGAAGCGCCGGGTTATTTTTTTATGAATGGAGGTAGGGAAAATAGCTAAGTCTGATGACACTCGCATCAACGACGAGATCACTGCATCGTCGTGCCGTTTGATTGGCGTCGATGGCTCTCAGCTCGGCCTGTTCGCCATTCGCGATGCCCAGCGCGTCGCCGACGATCAGGGTCTCGACCTGGTCGAGATCGCTCCCAACGCGGAGCCGCCGGTCTGCAAGGTCATGGACTACGGTAAGTTCAAGTACCAGCAGGCCATGAAGGCCAAGGCTGCTCGTAAGAACCAGTCCAAGGTCGAGGTCAAGGAAATGAAGTTCCGACCCAAGATCGACGTTGGCGACTACGAGACCAAGAAGGGCCACGTTCTGCGTTTCCTCAAGAAGGGCGCACGCGTTAAGATCACCATCATGTTCCGCGGCCGTGAGATG
Organism: uncultured Collinsella sp.; assembly: GCA_900544935.1. Classification (GTDB taxonomy): domain Bacteria; phylum Actinomycetota; class Coriobacteriia; order Coriobacteriales; family Coriobacteriaceae; genus Collinsella. The sequence continues at coordinate 1,092 of UQXB01000081.1, read as the reverse complement.
GCTCACCCGGAGCAGGGCCTTAACGTTCTCGAGCGTCTCGCCGAGGATCTCAAGCCTTACGCTACGGTCGAGTCCAAGCCTAAGATGGAAGGCCGTAACATGCTTATGCTGCTCGCCCCGATTAAGGGCGCCTTCGATGAGGATAAAGCGGCAAGCGATACTAAGTAACTAGTGTTCTGTAACCGATTAAGGAGTATTTCATGCCTAAGATGAAGTCCCACAGCGGCACCAAGAAGCGTTTCCGCAAGACTGGTACCGGCAAGCTTATGCGCGCCAAGGCTTTCAAGAGCCACATCCTGAGCAAGAAGTCCACCAAGCGTAAGCGTGGCTTCCGTCAGGAGACCGAGATTGCCGCTGCCGACCGCAAGGTCATCAAGTCGCGTCTCGCCTAAGTTCGCGTTCCCGTTTTTCGTTTTACCGTCTAGGAGTTGATAGAACATGGCACGTATTAAGCGCGCTGTTGCCGCCAAGAAGAAGCGCCGTACCGTTATGCACCGTGCGAAGGGTTACTACGGTGCCGCTTCGCGTACTTACAAGCATGCTAAAGAGCAGGTCCAGCACTCCCTGCAGTATCAGTATCGTGATCGCCGCAACAAGAAGCGCGAGATCCGTTCTCTTTGGATCACTCGTATCAACGCTGCTGCTCGCCTGAACGACATCTCTTACTCTCAGTTCATGCACGGCCTGAAGGTTGCCGGCATCGAGCTCGACCGCAAGGTCCTGGCTCAGATGGCTTACGAGGACATCGAGTCCTTCAACGAGCTGGCTACCATCGCCAAGAAGGCTCTCGAGGCCTAATAGATTCTCTTGAATCGCTAGGGGAGTGTCGCGTTGTGCGCGGCGCTCCCTCTTTTTATCTGAAGCGCGGTTTACATTGCTAAAAGCGCGGGTAGATAAACACTTACAGGTGACCGATCTCTATATATTCCTGAACCAAAGGGTCATCATCTGATACGTGCGGAAGATCCGCACCAGTCTTTCTATTACCTATAGAAAGCAATATGTTGTGTAGGACTTGTGAAGAGCGGAATTGACGTCCCACAGAGCTTCGCGGTCTGGCAATATATCTCCTTGCCGCGCGGCCCGGTGGAA
>UQXB01000080.1:0-8884 GCA_900544935.1 uncultured Collinsella sp. | reverse complement strand
CTGGGCGGCCGCCATAAGCGTGCGGCCCGACTGCGACACAGCCAGCGTCACGTCCTCGCCAGCATCGAGTCCGGCCTCGACGGTCTGCAGCGCCTCGGCAGTGTAGAGCTGCGCGGCTATACGGTGAATGAGCATGCTGTTCCTCCGGCATTGCAACGCCAAAAGCCCGCCGGGGCAAGCTCGGCGGGTATGCGGCGGATTTCATTGCCTGTCATGGTAGCGCATGGAGAGGACTCCGGCTCAAGAGCAAACCCAGCCCCGCAAAAAACGCCAGACGAAGATGCGTTCCGCCCTACCCCGCTACGCGCACGCTGGGGCACAAATCTGCCAGCGGACACTCGTCACACTTGGGTTTGCGGGCGTCGCAGATCTCGCGACCGAAGGTGATCCACTGATGGTTGACCGACTCCCAATACTCGTGCGGCAAAATCTTGAGCAGATCCTGCTCGGTCTTGAGCGGCTCCTTGGCATGTGTCTTGGGACTCAACATCAGGCGATGCGCAATGCGGTTGACGTGCGTGTCCACCGCAATGCCCTCCACGATGCCATACCCCACGTTGAGCACGATGTTCGCCGTCTTGCGTCCCACGCCCGGCAGCTTCACGAGTTCCTTCATGTCGGCCGGCACCTCGCCGCCATAGTCGGCGACGATCATCTGCGCGGCCTCCACGGCGTGCTTGGCCTTGCTCTTATAAAAGCCGAGTGACTTGATGGTGTCTGCCACGTCAGCCACGCTCGCCCCGGCCATGGCCTCGGGCGTGGGCCACTGGGCAAACAGCTTCGGCGTCACCTTGTTGACCTGCGCGTCGGTCGTTTGCGCCGAGAGCAACACCGCGATCAGCAGGCGGAAGGGATTCTCGTGGTCCAAAAAGCACTCGACCGGGCCATAGCGACGGTTGAGGCGCTCACACACCTCAACGGCGCGCTCGCGTTTGGCGGCATTGGTCTCGCGTGGCATAACGACTCCTCGGCTCAACGGCACAATAAACTTATGGGCACAATTGTCCCACGTCCGAGACGCTTACGCCTCCAAGAATGCGCCGGTCTGACGGCTCCACAGGCTCGCGTACTCGCCAGCCTCGACGAGCTGCGTATGCGTGCCGTCCTCGACAATCTCGCCATCGGCCAGCACCACAATGCGGTCAAGCGCCGCCACGGTGGACAGGCGGTGCGCCACCACAATGGAGGTGCGGCCGCGCATCAGATTCTCGAGCGCCTCCTGCACCAACGCCTCGGACTCGCTGTCCAAGGCAGACGTCGCCTCGTCGAGCACCAGAATCGGCGCGTCGGTTAGGATGGCGCGGGCGATAGCCACGCGCTGACGCTGACCGCCAGAGAGCTTGACGCCGCGCTCGCCCACCATAGTGTCAAAGCCACGGGGCAAGCGGTCGATAAACTCGGTCGCATTAGCCAAGCGAGCCGCCTCGCGAATCTGCTCATCAGTGGCGTTGGGACGACCGTAGGCAATATTCTCTCGAATGGAGCGGTGGAACAGCAGCGCCTCCTGCGGCACGTAGGCAACCTGACGGCGCAGGCTCTGCTGCGTGCAGCGCGAGACGTCCTGGCCGTCCACGAGCACGCGGCCGCCCTGTACATCGTCCAGGCGCAACAACAACTTGGTGAGCGTCGTCTTGCCCGAGCCCGATTTGCCCACCAGGCCCACGCGCTGGCCCGCCGCCACATGAAGTGTCAGGTCATCGAACACGCTCTCGCCCGCCGCAGCGTCACGGTACGCAAAGCTCAGCTGCTCAAAATCAATCGCGCCCTCGGTCACTTTGAGCTCAGGGGCGTCCGGGTCATCTGCCACCAAACGTGGCTCGTCCAGCACGCGCGTCATCTCGGCCGCATCGCCCAGCGCGCGGTTAATGCGCTGCATCATGGAGCTTACGTAGTTCAGGCGCATGGTGAGGTTATAGGTGTAGGTAAAGATCATGACGAGCGAGCCGGCCGAAATGCCAAACCACGCGTTGCCGCCCGACACGAACACACTCACCACGGCCATGGTGATGACGATGAGGCCCGAGGTCGTAAAGTTGCGCTGCATCATGGCGTGCATCGAGACCGTCTCGGCGTCGCGCGCGGCACGATCGGCGGCGTCGAACAGATCGCGTTCAAAGTCCTCGCGCCCGCAGGTCTTGACGGCCAAGATGTTCGTGACCGCGTCGGAGAGCACGCCCGAGAGCTTGTTCTGCGCGGCGGACGTCGCGGCCGAAAGCGGCATGATGCGCTTGTACATAAGCCAGACAAACGCAATGTAGACGACCATGATGCACACCAGGATCACGGTAAACGTCGGTACCACCGGGGCGAGCGCCGCCACCGTGCAGACAACCGAGGTGATGGTGGGGATGAGCGAATACACCGTCACGTCGACCAGACCCGTGTAGCCGCTCATAAAACGGCTTGTCTGGCTCACAAGCGATCCGCCAAAGCGGCTGGTGTGAAATGTCATGGATTGATTGGAGAGCGTGTCGAAGCACAGGCGCGCCAGGTGATAGTTGCCCGCAATCTCGAGCTTGTAGACGGTGTAGTCCTGCAGCTTGGAGAGGATTTGGCCCACTAGGTTAACGAGCACGAGCGCCAGAATGTAAGGACCAAAGACCTCAAACACCTGGTCGCCTGCCACGGGACCGGCCTGGACGCGGTCGACGATGAGGGCCATCACATAGGTGTTGGCAAACGTGAGCAAAAAGATGTAGCCCGCCGACGAGAACACCGAGAGAAAGACGATCAGCGGCTGCGTGCGCGTGACGTCCCAAAAACGCTGCAGCGTGCGACGCACGGTGGAGCGTTTGAGCGGACTGGTGTTTCTCTGAGACATGGGCTTCCTTTCGCGTCTGATAGGGCGAAACGCCATTGTTGCACACTAAAGCGCACTTCAGGCAAGTGCGACGCGAAAAGCGCCCGCGCCCCGCGCTTGCGCAGGCGCCCCGCCGTCAGATGAAGCTAGTCCTCGTCTTTTTGGTCTGCGAGCAAGCTCGCAGACGTAAGCCCCAAGATCTCGTCGGCCTCCTCGGCATCTTCCAGGGCGTCGATGTCCTTGAGCTTGCGCTCCATGACGTTGGTGCGCGTGGTGATGATGCCCTCGACCGTTTTGCCCGCGGTCTCGATCTGCTGCTGGGCGCGGCGCAGCGCCTTTTGATAGCGCGGCAGCTCGGCCTTGACAGCGGAGAGCACGCGCAGTACATCGTCGGTGCGTTTTTGCAGCTTAAACGTTTGGTAACTCATCTGCAGGCTGTTGAGAATGGCCGCCATGGTGCTGGGGCCGGCAACGTTGACGTGATAGTCGCGGCCCAGGGTCTCGATAAGCCCGGGGCGGCTGACGACCTCGGCGTACAGTCCTTCAAACGGCACGAACATGATGCCAAAGTTGGTCGTTGCCGGCACACTCAGGTACTTTTCGCAGATATCCTTGGCCTCGCGCTTGACCATGGTGTCGAGCGTCTTGCGCGCAGCCGCCACGGTCTCCGCATCGCCCGACTCCTGCGCGTCGAGCAAATGCTCGTACGCGTCGCCCGGAAACTTGGAGTCAATCGGCAGCAGCACGGGATCGCCCTCGTCCACCGGCAGCTTGACGGCAAACTCAACGCGCTCCGAGGCGCCGGGCTTGGTGGCGACGTTTTCCAGATACTGGTCGGGTGTAAGAATGTCCGCCAGAATTGCACCCAGCTGCACCTCGCCCAAAATACCACGCGCCTTCACGTTGCCCAGCACGCGCTTAAGGTCGCCCACGCCGGTGGCGATGGACTGCATGTCGCCCAGGCCCTTGTACACGGCCTCGAGCTGGTCGCTCACCTGCTTAAACGATGCCGACAGGCGATCGTTGAGCGTGCGGGAGAGTTTCTCGTCCACCGTCGCGCGCATCTGATCGAGTTGCACGTTGTTGTCTTTGCGGATAGCACCCAGCTGGGCATCGACCGTCTCGCGCACCTTGTCCAGGCGGTGCTCGATGCCCTCGCGGTTGGCACCGAGCTGTTGGGCCGTCTCGCGGCGAAGGTCATCCATCCGGTCACCAGCTTGCGAAAACTCACGTGCAATGGTCAGGTAACGTTGCTGCCCCACGGCCGCATCTGTCGTCTGCTGCTGCGCGATGGCGTTGGCCGTGCGGCGAGTTTCGGCCAGCGCGACGTTCAGGGCATCGAGCGCGTTGTTGGCCTGCTCGAGTGCTGCCAGCGTTTCCGCGCTACTGTCGCCACGCTCCCGCAACTCGGCACGCAGGCTCTTGAGCTGGAGGGCGCAAGCCACAGCAACCCCCACCGCCACCAAGGCGATCACAACAAGCACGATATCAATAGCAGACATAGACTCCGCCCAACAAACTCAATCGGTCATCAATCAAAACCGCGATCAATCTTACCCCGCCACACGCACGGATCACCCACTGCCTTGCAGACAAATTTCTCTTAGAGCCGCGGACGCTAAAACGCTAGCTCTCCCAGCCGGTGCGAATGGTTGTCATGACGTCGCCTAGGCGCTGGCCCAGGGCTGACAGATGTTGGAGCACTTCGCCGGGCGAAGCACCGTTGAGGATGCAGGTGAGCGCATACGAGACCAAGAAAATCGCCGCAAGTCCTAGCGGAATGAGCACGATCATCGCCAATGTGCGCAGGCGCTGGCCCACGCGGCGACGACGCGTGCGGCGTTTGTCGAACGCAAGCTCCTGCGCATATGAATCTTGTTGTACGGAATAGTTCTCTGGCGCCGATCCGCCCGCAGGCGAAACCGCAGGCGTGGCATTTTGCGCAGGGGGCTGGGCGGCTACCCCTTGCATTTGCATCTCCATAAGCCGTTGCTGTTGGCGCAACATGCGCTCGGCTTGTTGCTGCGGAGTCTCAAGAAACAGATCCATGCTGGCCTCCAAAATCGGAGCATTCGACGCTTACGACCAGCATCCCGCACCGCCATGACCGCGACAACGCAATCGCCGGCAATAGCCACAAAGTTTCTTCTGCTCAAAAGCTGTCGAAAAGCTCAACAACTCCCCTACCAGCACTTTCTCTGAGCTTTTTTCGCCAGCAATCTTTTGGCCTTCCACCCTTACGCCAACTGACCAAAATCTAACCAAAAGCTTGACGAAAATTGTGGAGACCGGGACCCCACACAAAAAGTGCCGCCCCAAAGGGGCGGCACACAAACCAATCTATTAGCCAAAACTCGTTGGCAAGCCCGCGTCGTCAGACCCGCGGCGCATGCCTTTGCCTCGCGTGACTCTGCGAAGCCGTGAGCGAGAGGGAAAGGGATGCGCCGCGGGTCTGACGTCCGGAGCGGTGAAACCAGCAGTTGCCCTGCGCTCCGTGGTCGGTGAGGACAGACTACATGCCCGCGAGACCGCGGGCGGCGGTGGCGCACATAAACGCCAAGGCTAAAATCACGAGCGAGCCCGCAATGTCTGCCAGCACGCCCATTGCACGACGCTCAAACAACCAGCTCTCAAAGTGCGGGGCGACGTTGCGCCAAACACGCCACAGCAAGATGCCCATACCGATGACGCCTGGGATATTGAGCAGTAGGATCTCGGAGCACAAAAGACCGATCAGGTTGCCGGCGGCAAAACCAGCGTCGCCCTCGCAGTATTTGCGATAAATCATGTACAACATGTACGCCACAAACGGCTGCAGGCACGCAGAGATAAACGTAACCACCATCGAGGGGTCCTGAGAAAAGACATCGGTGAGTTTATCGACACTCGTGGCATCTTTCGAAGCCAAGAACAAGCCAATGACCACCACGGGTACCACGCCCAAGATAACCTCGACCAGAGTAAACAACTTAGCAGTCAGATCCTCGCTAGCCGTATTGAGGTGAGGCGCCCACTCAGGATGAGCATGCGCGCCAACCTTCTTGTCCTTCTCGACACGATCGACCTTTTTACCCTCGGCAACCCGACGACCAGGATCCTTGCGAGTCCCCGCCGCAGCAACCCGAGCCCGAGACTTCTTACCCATAACCAACACCTCACAAGAGGAAACGAATAGCCAACGCTACCCAGTGTACCCTCTAAGCAACGTCACCGCCCCAACCGGCCCCCACAAAAACGTGCCGCCCCATAAGGGGCGGCACACAAACTTTTTTATCAGCTTTTCTGTAGCGAGCACGCGACGACCCAAAGCGGGCCGGGAGGGCCGGACTACCTTCCCTCAACGCGACCCTGCGAAGCCGTGAGCGAGGAGGGAAGGTAGTCCGGCCCTCCCGGCCCAGCTCACGCTAGCGCCACGCGCTAGTAGTTCACCACCTGCTCCTCAAAGTACGCCTTCGGGTGGTTACACACCGGGCACACCTCAGGCGCCTCGGCACCAACGTGCAGGTGCCCGCAGTTCAGGCACTTCCACACCTTCACGCCCTCACGCTCAAACACCTCGCCCGACTCGATGCGCTCGACGAGTTTGTTGTAGCGCTCCTCGTGGGCCTTCTCGACGGCGGCGACACCACGGAACTTCTCGGCGATCTCGACAAAGCCCTCCTCCTCGGCGGTCTTGGCAAACTCGTCGTACATCGTGGTCCACTCGTAGTTCTCGCCCGCAGCGGCGTCGCGCAGGTTGTCCAGAGTGCCCGGAACGGCGCCGTCGTGCAGATACTTAAACCACAGCTTGGCGTGCTCGGACTCGTTGCCCGCCGTCTCGGCAAAAATATTCGAGATCTGAACGTAGCCGTCCTTTTTGGCCTTGGATGCATAGTAGCGATACTTGGTGTGTGCCTGGGACTCACCGGCAAAAGCGGTCTCGAGGTTCTTCTTGGTTTGGGAATTCTCAAAATCCATAGGTGTACTTCCCTTCAACGCATGCCGCCCACAGACTTTGAGCGGCCTTGCTTTAAGGATGCCCTCATGCCGAGAATTTAAACCTTACAATCCCGTTCTTCAGATTCGAGTGAGCTACACACTCAGCCAACGATCGCCCTCGGAGCCGCAAAAGCCCTCGCGCTCCAGATCGGCAAGAATGCTTGCGACCAGCTCGCGCTCGACCGGCTCTCGGCCGGCTGCCGTCTCCATCTCGTTAACGCCTGCAACGGCTTCATCGAGCGTAATACCTGCCGGTTGTCCATCGCGCGCCGCCAGCAGCATGCGCACAATGTGGGCGCGCTTTTGGCGACGCGAGCCCTCAAACTTGGACTGACGACTATAGCCCGCCGACCGCCTGGACGGATTGGGCAGCGTCTTTTTAAGATACGCGCCGTAATCCAGCAACGCGTAATACCATGCGCGCGGCGTGTCGGCATCGTCTTGAGGCGCGGCAAAGGGCGCAATCTCATCCGCCGCCGCACCGGGGGCCGCCGGACAGGCAGCTTGAATCAGCGGCACCAGCTCGCGATCGGGAACGGCCGGCACATCGGGAAAGAAATGATGCAAAAAGACCGTGCGCACGTTGGTCTCCAGATACACGCCCGGAAGATCGAATGCAAACGAACGGATGCCCTGCGCCGTTGCCGGGCCAATGCCGGGCAACGCGACCAGATCGTGCATCTCACGCGGAAACTCCCCATCCCAGTCCTCCACAACGCACTGTGCAGCCCTGTGAAGCGCCAGGGCGCGGCGATTGTAGCCCATCCCCTGCCACGCATCCAAGACATCGGAAGGGGCGGCCTGAGCAAGCGCCCGGACAGTCGGAAAGCGATCGAGCCACGCCGGCATGCGCGTCTCCACGCGCGGCACCTGCGTCTGCTGCAGCATGACCTCGGAAAGCCAGATGATATACGGGTCGCGCGTGCGGCGCCACGGAAGGTCGCGATAACGCAGGACCCCTTCCGAACGAATCATCGAACGAAAGGGGTCCTGAATCATGGCTATGCTCCTTATGCGGCGCTATTCCTCCCGGTAAGCGCACGCGCAGGTGGCGTACTCGGGAAACGCTTCGCGGTCGGCGAACTTGGGATCGACGGCCGGGAACTGGCGGTGAGCGACGATGTCGCCGAGCGAAACGGAATCGAGGTAGTCGCGCATCAACGCCTGGGCTCCGGCCCACAGGGGATGATAGCAGCACGCGCCCATGCGCGCACAGTCACCATCGGGCGCGGTGCAATCGTTCATAACCATAGGACCCTGAACGGCCTCGACGACCTGGCGGATAGTGACGTCGTCCGGACTGACCTTGAGACGCATGCCACCGTGGACGCCACGCAGGCTCTCCACAATACCGGCCTGGACCAAACCGTGCTGAATCGAGCGGGCAAACGAATACGGGACATTGACCTCTTCGGCAGCGGTGCGAACAGAAAGCAAACGCTCCGGATCCTCGGCAAGCATCGCCAGCATGCGAAGGGCGTAATCAGTCTTCCTCGATATGTCCATTTTTTCCCCTTTCAAGGAATACGAACAGCTCGAACGAGCTCCGGGGCCGAGCTTGTGTCGAGACGCCAAATGACCGCCTGGGCAACCAAATTATAAATTGGGTGTCCACTGAATGCCGCGCTTGAAGACTGGATGAATCAGGTACGGCCTACAGTGCAATTTAGTATAACCGAACCCCCTGCTTCATTGAACAGATGTTGCGCAACAAACCCCCTGCTTGAGCACATATATCAGTAGAGGCTGACTCACTCGTTGCAAATGTGGTGATTTGAATAAAGAGGCCTATAAGATCGATGGCCTATTAAACGCAAAAAGCCACGTCCGAAGACGTGGCTTTAATTGCGTTGGCGGGAAGTACGGGGCTCGAACCCGCGACCTCCGACGTGACAGGCCGGCGCTCTAACCAAACTGAGCTAACTCCCCAGGCAGTCGTTCGCGTTTGTTTCCGCTCGCGTGCGCTGCGGGGATTAGTATACACAGAAGTCTGTCCGCCGCGCAACAACTTTTTTGAAAAATTTTTGCGGTCCCTCCGGGAGGGTCTCCGGGGCCGAGGGCGGGGGTTAAGTTTGCTGCTCTACAGTCCTGCGCAAGACGGAAAGC
>UQXB01000079.1:0-8952 GCA_900544935.1 uncultured Collinsella sp. | reverse complement strand
GGGCAGACGGCGCTTGTGGGTCAGACCGGTCAGGGGGTTCGCCTGGTCCATGAACTGCGAGAGCTGCGAGGAACCGAAGAACTCCTTGATGGAGGCCACGATCGGGCGGATGTTGATGAGCGACTGCGGGGTGATCTCATCGATGTCCTGGGAGCTCATGCGCTCACGGACGACGCGCTCCATACGGCTCATGCCGATACGGAACTGGTTGGCGACGAGCTCGCCGACGGTACGGATGCGGCGGTTGCCAAAGTGGTCGATGTCGTCGACCTTGAAGCCCTGCTCGCCAGCAGCGAGGGACAGCAGGTAGCGCAGCGTAGCGACGATATCCTCGTCGGTGAGCACCGTGACCTCTTCCTCGGTGGTGAGGTTAAGCTTCTTGTTGACCTTGTAACGACCGACGCGGGCCAGATCGTAGCGCTGCGGGTTGAAGAGCAGGCCCTCGAGCAGGCTGCGGGAAGCATCCACGGTGGGAGGCTCGCCCGGGCGCAGGCGACGGTAGATCTCGATGAGGGCATCCTCGCGGGTGAGGGCGGTATCGCGCTCCAGGGTGCGCTTGATCACATCGGAGTTGCCGAGCAGCTCGATGATGTCGTCGTTGGTGACGGCGATGCCAAGGGCGCGCAGAAACATCGTGGCGCTCTGCTTGCGCTTACGGTCGATGGAGACCATGAGCTGGTCGCGCTTGTCGACCTCAAACTCGAGCCAGGCACCGCGGGACGGGATGATCTGGGCCTTGTAGATCTGCTTGCCCGAATCCATCTCGGAGCTGTAGTACACGCCCGGGGAGCGGACGAGCTGCGAGACGACGATACGCTCAGTACCGTTGATGATGAAGGTGCCCTGATCAGTCATCATGGGGAAGTCACCCATGAAGACGAGCTGCTCCTTGATCTCGCCGGTCTCCTTGTTGGTAAGACGGACGTCGGTCAGAAGCGGAGCCTGATAGGTCATATCCTTCTCGCGGCACTCCTCGACGGTATGCGCGGGGTCGCCGAACTGATGCTCGCCGAAGGTAACCTCGAGAACATGGTTCTGGCTCTGGATGGGGCTGGATTCCTTGAACGCCTCACGAAGGCCCTCGTCCTTAAAACGCTCAAAGGATTCCCTTTGAACAGAGATAAGGTTGGGGAGCTCCATGGCCTCCGGGATTTTCCCGAAGCTGACGCGCTTGCGCTCAGTGGCAGTGTATGCGTAGGTCACCAGGTTTTTCCTCCTTCACGGAAATGCTCGGTGGGTTGGCGAGGCATAGCTTCGCCAGTTATCGCAACCTAATAGTTTATCAGGTACCGACCGTTGAGCAAGAAAAGCCTTGACGCGATTGAGTTTTTGGAGTAGCAAAGTTTTTCGACAGAAAACACGCAGGTAGATGCATGTGTATCGAACATCTGTTCATATATTTTCTGTGAACAGAGAGCCAACAATCGCAGCTCTTATAAAAAACGGGCGCAGACCGAAGTCCGCACCCGTAAATGTCGATGCCCGAAGGCTTACTTGCGCATCAAGCCGCCGCGCTCGTCGATGGCGTCCCAGAAGGCGCTTGCAAAGCGAGGATCGCTTGCAGCCATAAGAGCGTTGGTGGCCATCCAGCCAGACGGGGTACCGGTGTCGTAGCCCGACAGCGGGTCGATGACGACAGCGTACATGGCCTCGCGATCGAGCGAACGGGCCATAGCGTCGGTCAGCTGGATCTCGCCGCCCTTACCGGCCTGCTGGTCGGCCAGCAGGTCCATGACCAGCGGGCTCAGCAGGTAGCGACCGACGATGTACAGGTTGGACGGAGCCGCCTCGGGAGCGGGCTTCTCGACCAGACCGCCGATGCGCCAGACAGCGCCCGGCTCGGCATCGGCAGCATTCTCGAAGCCCTCGAGAGAGCCCACGCGATCGCCGGCGATAACGCCGTAGCGGCTGACCTCCTCGGGAGCGCACGCGGCAACGGCGATAACAGAAGCGCCACCATGCTCCTTAGAGACGGCAAGCATCTTGTCGCAGATGTCACGGTTGGGCACAACGTAATCGCCCAGAAGAACCAGGAAGTTCTCCCCTGCCACAGCGTCGGCGGCAGAGCGAATGGCGTGGCCAAGGCCCTTGGGCTCGTACTGATAACGGAAGTCGACCGGCATACCACCCGCATGGGCGACGGCGTCGGCATAAGCATCCTTGCCGCGCTCGCGAAGCAGGTTCTCGAGCGAGCGATCGGGCTGGAAATAGCTCAGCAGCTCAGGCTTGCCGGGAGAGGTGACGATAATGGCATCGTCGACCTCCTCGGGGTCGAGTGCCTCCTCAACGACGTACTGGATGACCGGCTTGTCGAGCACCGGCAGCATCTCTTTGGGCGTGCACTTGGTGCCAGGCAGAAAACGCGTGCCAAGACCGGCGGCGGGGATGATTGCCTTCATAGTATTCAGGGATCCTTTCGCAGGCGCAAATAGCGCCCGTGCATGCGGCCCACCGGCCGCAGACCAAATTGCGATACCGGATTATCTTACCGCTGTTAATTAACGTTAATGCAGGCAAGCGCCATTCTTCAGCAGGTCAACGCAAATTATTGCTTGAATGGTGCAATTTTATCGCCCAACGGTAGCGACCCCAAAGCACCGCAAACGACAGCAATTTGCATGCCGAGCCAGCAAAATAGAGTGGTCATAACAAAAAAGACGGGGCTCGCAATGCGAACCCCGTCTGCAAAGAAATCTGGCGAGAAAGCCTGATTACTTGAGGGTGACAGCAGCGCCAGCAGCCTCGAGCTTCTCCTTGGCAGCCTCGGCGTCCTCCTTCTTGGCACCCTCGAGAACAGCCTTGGGAGCGCCCTCGACGACCTCCTTGGCCTCCTTCAGGCCAAGGTTGGTGAGCTCACGGACGGCCTTGATGACCTGGATCTTGTTGTCGCCGAAGCCCTCGAGCACGACGTCAAACTCGGTCTTCTCCTCGGCCTCAGCAGCGCCAGCAGCGGGAGCGGCGACAACGGCGGCAGGAGCAGCGGCGGAAACGCCGAAGGTGTCCTCGATAGCCTTAACGAGCTCGGAAGCCTCGAGAAGGGTCATTTCCTTAAGAGCATCGATGATCTCATCGGTGGTAAGCTTAGCCATTTCTAAGTCCTTTCGGTTTCCGTGTCTGTGCACGGAGATCAGTTAAAACACGGCGCGAATGCGCCAGGGGTGCGGCGTTGCCGCCGTGAGTGAAAACAGCGACTAGGCTGCCTTCTGCTCGGAGACCTGCTGGATCGAACGAGCGAGACCAGAGGAAACGCCGTTGACGCAGACAGCGATGTCGCGAGCGAAACCGGAGATGAGACCGGCGATCTGGCCGAGAAGCTGATCCTTGGTGGGCAGCTCGGCGATAGCCTTAACATCATCAGCGGAAACGGCCTTGCCGTCGGAGATACCGCCCTTGATCTCAAGGACGCCCTTGGACTTAGCAGAGAAGTCCTTAAGGGCCTTAGCGGCCTCGACCGGCTCGGACTCGTAGAACACATAAGCGACGGGGCCGGCGAGGATCTCGTCGAGCTCGGGCTGCTCCTGGTTCTTGAGAGCGATCTTGACCAGGTTGTTCTTGTAGACCTTCATCTCGGCGCCGCACTCGCGAAGCTGATGACGCAGCTCCTGAGCCTGCTTAACCGTCAGACCGTTGTAGTTGACGACGAACAGACCGGCGTTCTCGGCGATACGGGACTCGATCTCTGCAACCTTGTCGATTTTGTACTGCTGGGGCATGAATTACACCTCCTCGAATTCTTTCCGGGCACGGTCCGCCACAAGGACGTGACGGGGGCATGTCCAAAAAGAAAGCCCCCGCGCTGCATGAGCGACGGGGGCGAGAAGACATATCTACTCGACCACCTCGGCTGGCGGGATATCCCATTAAGCTCGCGGGCGATGCCCGTTTGCACCGGCTGTCTCTGGCAGCGGATTCGTGCGTGAACCGAAAGTATTATGGCGGGGACCCCGGCGTCGGTCAACGGGCACGAGGATTCGCACACAAACCCTGCATACGCTCCGGCCGGGAGGGGCAGGGCGAGTTTTCCGCTCGGTCAAGTCCTGGGCTCGCACGAAGGCCACATTAAGTGGCCTTCGGCTCGTGCGGAATCTACGGAAAACTCGCCCTGCCCCTCCCGGCCGGAGCTACGGTAACTTTACTGCGAATCCTCGTGTCCGTTGGCCGGCGCGCCCCACGCATAATCCTTATGTCGGTGGGCTGATGTGTTGCGTCCCCGATGGCTACAAGGTTGAAATGAAGGTGGACAGGCGATTTAGGCCTTCGTCTAGGTCTTTGTCGGAGACGCAGTAGCTTAGGCGGATGTGGCCTTCGGTGCCGAAGCGGTCTCCCGGGACTAGGGCTACGTTGGCTTCTTTGATGGCTTTGATGCAGAAGCCTTCGCTTGTTAGGCCGAATTGTTTGATGTTCGGGAAAGCGTAGAAGGCGCCGACTGGTTCCACTACGTCGAGGCCCATGGCGTTTAAGGCTGCGAGCACGCGTTCGCGGCGGGCTCGGTAGACTTTGAGCATGGGGGTTGGGTCGACGGTCAGGGCTCGCGCTGCGGCGTCCATCTCAAAGGAGACGGCGCTCGATACTAGGTATTGGTGAGCCTTGGCAATCTCGGCGATGACGGGGGCTGCAGCTGCGAGCCAACCCAAGCGCCAGCCGGTCATGGCCCAGGGCTTGGAGAAGCTCTCGATGACCACCGTCTGCTCGCGTAGCTCCGGGTGGCGCTGGGCAAATCGCTCGTAGCCATCCACATAGACCAGACGGTTGTATACGTCGTCGCAGACTACGTAGATGCCCGCCTGCTCCGCTACGCGCGCCACGGCGTCGAGCGATGCCGCGTTGAGAATGCAGCCCGTGGGATTGTTGGGCGAGCAGATAACGATGGCCTTGGTCGCCGGGGTCACGCAGGCGCGAAGCGCTTCCTCGTCAATCTGAAATTGCGCGGGCTCCGTATCCAAAAAGACCGCTTTGGCGTGGTTGGCAACGACGATGCTCTCGTACAGGCCAAAGGCCGGCGTGGGGATGATGACCTCGTCGCCTGGATTGAGCATAGCCATAAACGTAGCCGACAGGGCCTCAGTCGCACCATCGGTCAGGATGACCTCGTCAGCAGAAAACGAAAGGCCCGCGTCGCCCATATATGCGGACAGCGCCTCGCGCAGGGCAGGGCGACCGTTGTTGGGCGGATAATGCGTGTCACCGCGGTCCAGCGCGGCGGTCACCTCGGCGCTAATCACGTCGGGCGTGGGAAAATCGGGCTCGCCGAGCGCAAGCGCGATGCACCCTGGGTGCTGGGCAGCGAGCGCGTTAATCCGACGGATGCCGGAGGGCTTGAGCGTGGCAAGCGAAGTATTCATGGGCAGGCGCATGGCGTTCCTTTCGTAAGGGTTGCACTAGGATAGCGCGGCGAGGCGCCGCCAGACGGTGTAACCTAAACGGAAACCAACCGGAAAGGAGGCGGCATGGAGACGATCGCGCGCGGCGATGTACCAAAAACGTTGCAGACCATTGCGTATATCAGCATTCCCGATAGCGCCGATCTTGAGTTTTTGCTTTGGGACCTCCAGGATGCCATCGCGGCCTATGCACAGCTTTCTGGCACCACGCTCCCCCGCCCGATCGATTTGGAAGCGGATGATGCCGGTGCAGTCGATGGCATCGTGCTAGCCATTGAAGATGTGGCTGACGATGAGACGTTGACAGCTATCGAGCAGGCGCTTGAGCGCTTTGGCGGTACGGGAACGCGCGTCTATGCCGCGATTCGAGCCGCACAAGAGGGCGCTAAGCAGGCGCGCGGGACCGCCGTTCGTCTGCACGAGGCATGTGAGCGCCTTGACCAATTGTGGTGTGGCGGCGTTGTCGTCTGTGCCGGCAGCGGTATTGCGGCGCTTCGCCACTCCCCGCGTATGGGTCTCTTGCGTCGACCACTTTCAGAAGCGATGGATAAGCTTGTGGGCGCTGTGCGCATGGGCTGCTCCATTGAGCATGCGCAGCTGCTTGGCGGTGGCAATGCCGGTAGCGTCGATGCCGACGGCATGGTGCGCGCTAGGCCCGCTGTGCCCGCACTAATCTGGCGCGCCATCATCAAACGCCTCGGCGCCCGTGCCCAATCAGATATCTAAATTAGCGAGCGCCCCAGTCAACGGCCTCGCGCCAGCGCCCAACAAGACGCTCTAGGCGCCACGCCGCGTTAGCGGGACTAGTTGACGGCAATACGACAGCGGGCAGGCCTGTCCGCTCCTGTAGATAGCGCTTATAGAGGCGCCCCGCCGTACCTCCGTTGCATACCACCTGCTCAATAGGCGCATTGCCCGCA
The DNA here is from genome assembly GCA_900544935.1 of uncultured Collinsella sp. Taxonomy (GTDB): domain Bacteria; phylum Actinomycetota; class Coriobacteriia; order Coriobacteriales; family Coriobacteriaceae; genus Collinsella. The sequence goes on along the minus strand of UQXB01000079.1, from coordinate 2,651 downwards.
ATGCGCTCGATATGTGCCGGCACAACGTTGCGAATGCTCGCGTCACTCGAGCCCTTGATGTCGCAGCTCCCGATCACGTCCCACAGGGCCACGCCGCCGTTAAGCAGCATGGAGCGCTTGGCGGCAATCGAGGCATCGAGCGTCGCAGGCTCACTGCCTGCCAAAAGGTCGCCCTCGTTGGGCGGCACGGACACACCGAGGCATGCGGCTATCACGCGCCAAAAGCGGTTCTGCGGATTGCCATAGTAGAAGGCATTGGCGCGCGAGAGCACCGAGGGAAACGACCCCAGCACCAAAACGCGCGAGCGCTCGTCAAACACGGGCTCAAACCCATGCTCAATATGTTGATAGCCCTCGTCCGTCGCGGCCACGAGCTAGACCCTCAGCAGATAACGCACCTCATAGGGCGCAAGTTCAAGGGAGCCCGGCAGCTCGACCGTGGGCACGTCGTCGGCAAGCAGGTCGACGAAGGAACCGTTGAGCTCGCCGGCGGTGAAGGTATAGGGCTCGTTCACGGCATTGACCGCCACGAGTACCGTCGCGTCATCGCAGGCGCGCTCGAACAGCAGCTGCTTGTTCTGTATCACCACGTTGCGGTACGCGCCGTAGTTGAGAGCACGGGCCGCCGCGTCGTCGGTCGAGCGCAGGTGCGCGAGCTGCTTGATGAAGGTCGTCAGCTCGTTGGGCGCAGGCTTATCGAGCGCAGGCCGCAGCGCCCAGTCGCCATCGGGACCGCCCTTTTCGCCGGCAATCCCCCACTCGCTGCCGTAGTAGACGCACGGGATGCCCGGCATGCCAAACAGCATGCCATAGGCGGGACGCAGGCACGACTTGTCGGTGAGGATGCTTGCTAGGCGCGGCACGTCGTGGTTGTCGACAAACGACAGCAGGTGTTTGCCGCGGTAGATGCACCACGGGTCACCGCCAAACTGACGGTGCAGCGAGTGCGCGATCTCGAACATGTTGACCGAATTAAAGCTGGAGTACAGGCCCTTGTAGCACTCGTAGTTGGTGCAGGAGTCGAGCATTTCGTCGCTGACGATCTGGTTGTAGTCGCCGTGGAGCGTCTCGCCGATCAGCACAAAGTCGGGCTTGAGCTCACGGGTAAAGGCGTGCAGGCGGCGCATGAAGTCGCGGTCGAGCATATAGGCAACGTCCAAGCGCAGGCCGTCGACGCCAAAGACCTCGGCCCAGCGACGCACGGACTCAAGCAGGTAATCGACCACGGCGGGATTTTGCAGGTTGAGCTTCACAAGCTCAAAATGGCCTTCCCAACCCTCGTACCAAAAGCCGTCACCATAGCAGGAGTCACCGTCGAAGCTGATGTGGAACCAGTCCTTGTACGGCGAATCCCACTTGCGCTCCTGCACATCACGGAAGGCCCAAAAGCCGCGACCGACGTGGTTGAAGACGGCATCGAGCACCACACGGATGCCGTGGGCATGCAGCGTCTCACACACGGCGGCAAAGTCGGCATCCCTACCCAGGCGGCGGTCAATATGGCGCAGGCTGCGCGTGTCGTAGCCATGGCTATCGGACTCGAGCGGCGGGTTGATGAGCACGGCGCCAACGCCGAGTTCCTGCAGGTAGTCGGCCCATTGGGCGATCTTCATGATGGGAGCGTCGGGATTGGGCGCGGCGTTGGCAACCTGGGCGAGCTCGTCCTCGGCAACGGGCGCGGCATTCTCGTGCGGAGCTCCGCAAAAGCCCAGCGGATAGATCTGATAGAACGTCGTCTCGTATGCCCACATAACAGCCTCCCAGAAATCCTTCACGCAACGCCACCCATTGTATGCCCAGCTTGTATCCTCTTCCCCAAAATAAGTTGCGGTGGAATAGTTCCTGCTTGGGTCTTCAGAGGCCTTAAACAAGAACTATTCCACCGCAACTGATGAGGGGATGTGGCTAGGCGACGGGCTTTGCGCGGCGTATGGCCGGGAACAGTACGGTAATGGCGAGGATGACGCCCACGACGGCGATCGTGCCGCCCGCGTAGCCGATCCAAGCGATGCCCGGGCCCGACACCACGGCGCCGCCGATTGCGGTGCCCGTGCCGATACCCAGATTGAACAGGCCCGAGAAGATCGACATGGCGACAGCCGACGAATCCGCCGGCGTGTTCTTGATGAGCTCGGCCTGGAACGCCACGTTAAAGGCCGTGGCGCAGCAGCCCCACAGTGCGCAGACGGCAAGCACTGCCGCGAGCGACGATGCGGCCGGACCCATGAGCAGCAGGGCCGCCGGCACGCCGGAGAGCGTAATAGCCAAGAACGGGAAGCGATGCCCATCGAACAGGCGGCCAAACAGCCAGCTTCCGAGCAGACCAGAGCAGCCAAACGCCGTCAGCGTCATGGTGATGGCGCCCGCGTCGACGTGCGCGACCTGTGCCAGGAAGGGCTCGATATAGCTGTAACCCGCGTAGTAGCCGGTCGCCATAAAAACCGTGACCGCGTAGAGCGCGATCAGGAGCGGGTTCTTGAGCAGCTCGGGCAACTGTTTGACGGTAAAGCGCTCGCCCGCCGGCATGGCCGGGAACACGGTCGCCTGGTAGACGACCGCGATGGCCGAGCCTTCGGTTGCGGTGAAGATGCCGCCGACGATACCGCCGATAAACATCGTACGGCCCGAACCCGGAATGTTGAACATACCGG
>UQXB01000078.1:0-9049 GCA_900544935.1 uncultured Collinsella sp. | reverse complement strand
AGGGCACGAGCTGCTTGGTGAGCACCAGGCGGCCGAGCATGGCGAAGCCCATGGCCGGCAGGATGTTGGCTGCAACGCCGCAACCATCGATCACAAAGGTCGGGATGAAGTCGAGCAGGCCCTGGATGGCGTCGGAGCCCAGGTAGAATGCGCCGCCGCACAGCAGGAAGTACTCAAGACAGCCAAAGAGGCCCATGCTCCAATGTGCCGCGTAGATACCCTTGAGGTTGCCCTTGGCAGCGCACTTGTCAGCAATGTCAACAATGATCGAGAATCCAGCATCCGTAATGTTACCGATCGTCAGCGAAAGGACGGCGATGGGCATGGCGAGCGCAATGGCCGTCTCGGTACCCTGACCGAGCTGAATGGCAAACGCGCAGGCGAGCACGCCGCCGACGGTTTCGTTAGGCGGTACGTAAGCGCCGATGGAGATCGAGCCCATGAACAGTAGCTCCAAGCTGGCGCCAACGGCAAGGCCGGTCTGCAGGTCCCCCAGCACCAGGCCCACGAGCGGGCACAGGACGATGGGACGGAACGCGTAGAGGGTGCCGAGCTGGTAGTCGAGGCATCCAAACGCTCCGACTAAGCCGACGAGGATTGCTTGGACAAGCATAATTCCTCCCAATAAGGAATCTCGAACCGTCGTCACTCCCGTCGCGCGCGTTGTTGATATCAATTCCGGGAGTTCGATTCCACGGCTCGAAGCGTACCTGGTGTGCTGCTAACACCCATGCCAGGCACAAATGATTTGATACCAATTATAGATATGCAGGTTCTTACTATTTAATACCACTCGCTCAGCGGGGTGTTTTTTACCGTAAACGGCAGACGTATCTCATCAGGCGCGCTCTTTGTTTCGATGGCGGACAAGCGCCACCAGAAAGCCATCACCAAAGGCATCGGATGCCAAGTTGGCCACAATCACCAAAACGATAATCGCCGCGCCCAAAAACTCGTTCCAGCGAAAGACCTCGCCAAAGAAGAGCGCCGACCAGCAGGGAGCGAGCACGACCTCGCTCATGCAAACCAAGTTGGCCGCAAACGCGTTGGTCCGCGCGATCCCCTTGGCATACAGCACGCTCGCAAGGCCACTGCAAAAAAGGCCATGCACCAGCATGAGCCCCCACTCAAATGGTCTCACGGAGTCTAGGGCGCCAGCAAAATAGACGATCGGCAGCATCGAGATACCGCAGGAGATGAGCGAGGACACCATGGGCGACGCATCGGGGCGAGAGTTCAAAAAGAAACACAGCCCAAAGGTGGCTCCCGAAATGACGGCAAGCAGGTTGCCGAGCATGCCCTCGGCACTCAAATCGCCTAAAAAGAACAGTCCCATACCCGTAAAAGCAACCACCACGGAGGCAATCTTCGCAGGCGAGGGCAACGTGCGGGTTGCGAGCGATTGATACACGATAACGAAGATCATCGAGGTGTACTGCAGGACGATCGCGTTGCCGACCGTCGTGAGCTGGTTGGCAAAATTAAACGTGGTGCCCGTCACGAAGTTGCAGACGGCCACAAGGACAATAAGACGGCTGACGCGGAGGACGGGCCTGCCGACGAGCAGGATAAAGAGCGCCATAAATATTGCCGTAACGGCACCGATCAAAAGAGCTGACTGCGAATTGGCGCGAACGAGGATGCCGATAAAACTCCACAAGAGCGCCGTGCCAAATAGATACATCGCCCCGCTCACGCCATTATCGGGTGGATTGTCAGATCGAATCACGAAGCACCTCCAGCTAGCTTTCGGTAATAAAAAACGGCGACCGCAATGGGTCGCCGTTTCCCTTGGGGGCAGAATAGAACGCAGGAACCTACGCCAGCACGCCGAAGAACGCGCCGATGATGCCCACGACCATGGTGGCCACGATCAGCACCATGGGGTTGATCTTCTTGGACAGCAGCCAGTAGTACAGCCAGAAGGCGATCATGCCGAGCATGCCGGGCATGATGCCGTCCAGGATGTCCTGGAGGGTCTGGGCGTCGTCGCCCGAGCCGATGGCCACCGGGATGCTGGCCCAGAACATGTCCTTGCACATGGCGCCCACGACCATGACGCCCACGATGCCCACGCAGGTCATGATCTTCTGCATGAGGCCGGTCCTCTGGGCCTCGTCCAGGAAGCCCACGCCCAGCTCGTAGCCCTTGACGGCGCCCCAGACGCGCAGCGCGAAGCCGGGGACGTTGTAGATGAGCAGGAAGGCGATGGGGCCGAAGGGGTTGCCGGCCTGGCACAGGCTGATGCCCACCGCGGCGGCGACCACGCGCAGCGTCGACAGGAAGATGGAGTCGCCGATGCCGGACAGCGGGCCCATGAGGGCGGCCTTGACGTCGTTGACGCTCTCGGGCTCGATCTCGCCGCGGGCGACCTTCTCCTCCATGGCCATCGCGATGCCGCCGACGAACGGGGCGAACTGGACGGTGATGTTGAAGAACGCGCAGTGGCGGTGCAGGGCCGCGGCGTAGTCGTCGGGGCGGCCGGCGTAGATCTTCTTGAGCATGTTGGCGACCATCAGGCAGAAGGCGATGTTCATCTGCTTGTAGTAGGTCCAGGAGAACTCCATGCCCAGGGCGCCGACGTTGACGGCGCTCTTGATGAGGTCGGAGCGCGTGATCTTGTTCTCGGGACTAGAAGTCATCGTCCTCATCCCCTTCCGCGGAGAGCTGGGGCTGGGCTCCGCCCAGGCCGAGCAGGTCGAACTTGTCGATGCCGATGATGATGGCGATCAGGGCGACGCCCAGGACGGGCACGTTGGCGTAGGAGCACAGCAGGAAGCCCAGGAAGTAGAAGGGCACGAGCTGCTTGGTGAGCACCAGGCGGCCGAGCATGGCGAAGCCCATGGCAGGCAGGAAGTTGGCGGCAACGCCAAAGCCAGCAAGGACAAAGGGCGGGATGAAGTCGAGCAGGCCCTGGATGGCGTCAGCACCCAGATAGAACGACAGCGAGCACAGCAGGAACGCCATGATGATACCGGTCAAACCGATCAGGAAGTGCATCGCATAGACGCCCTTAAGGTTGCCCTGGCCGGAGAAGACATCAGCGCGGTCAACCAGGATCGGCAGGGCGGCGTTAAGGATGTTCTTGATGGCAAGGCACAGCGTGGCGATGGGCATGGCAAGCGCGATGGCTGCCTCAGTGCTCTGGCCCAGCTGGATAGCGAAGGCGCAGGCGAGCACGCCGCCGATCGTCTCATCAGGCGGCACGTAGGCGCCGATGGAGATCGAGCCCATGAACAGCAGCTCCAGACTCGCACCGATCGCGAGGCCGGACTGCAGGTCCCCCAGCACCAGGCCCACGAGCGGGCACAGGACGATGGGGCGGAACGCATAGAGCGTACCGAGCTGGCAGTCGAACTTACCAAATGCGGCGATAAGTCCGATGAGGATTGCTTGGGTAAGCATATATCCCCCTTTCCTAATAGGACACTACGAAGAGCTCAGACTCTTCGAAATTGAACGCCTAGAGCACGCTGGCGCAGTCGACCCTGGGGTCGTCGGCCAGGGGTCGAATCTCGACCTCGACGCCACGATCCAGCATCTCGCGCACATCGGCTTCCTCGGCCGCGGTCAGGAAGATCTGACGAGAGACCTGACGAGCATCGGGACGCTTCTCGTCCTTTGGCTTGGTGTTGCCCAGGTTGACCGACTTGATCTGCGGGCAGCCCTCAACAAGCTGCTTTGCCTCAGCAATAGTGGCGACACAGATGATCATCTTGTACTTGTCGGTCACGCCCGAGTTGATAGCTTCGATTGCATGCTCCATATCTTTGATGACGAGCTTGCAGCCGGCAGGCTTGCCCATCTTGAGCGTCGTCTTCCACACCGGGTCGTTAGCGACCTTATCGCCCACGCAGAAGATGCAGTTGGAGCCAAGGCCCTGAACCCAGGAAACTGCGACCTGGCCATGAAGCAGGCGATGGTCAACGCGAAGTAGCTGAATCATAATGTGACCCCCCAAAGGTCTTGTGCCGTCTTACGGCGTGTCAGTAGGTGCTGCGGATTAGAACTCTTCTTCCTCGTCGCCATCGACCAAAAGATCGTTGACAAACTTCACGCGCGTATCGTCCGCAGCGACGATGGCGCGAATCGTCTCCTCAACCGGCGCCGACTCGTCAGAGAACAGCAGCTGGATGAGGAGAGGAAGGTTCATGTTGGTAACGAGGTACGTGCGGGGACGCGTCTGGACGATCTTGGTGAACTCGTTGTTGACGCTGCCGCCAAAGAGGTCGGTGCAGACAACGACATCATCGTCAGCAGACATGCCTGCCAGCAGTTTTTGGGCCTCCTCGGCCACGTCCATGCGGCCATCGACGAACATCGAAAGATCGTGGACGTTGTCGCGAGCGCCCGAGAGCAGCTCGACGCTCTCCTTGATGCCGGTAGCGAAGTGCGCATGGCTGGCGATGATGTACTGTCTCATTCTGTGTTCCCCTCAATAGCCCGGCACGTTCCCGCACCCGTTTTCTTTAGTAGTCGAACTGGTGATAGTAGCGACGGTACTTGAGGTTGTGCTTGGTGACCGTCTCGTAGTAGCGAGCCAGGCGGTCGGTCACGAGCACCGTCAGAATCCACGGGGAGACGATGACGCGGAACTCGTCGTCAAGGCCGGGGATCGCGAACTCGGCGGTGTCGATGATGTTGATGTCGGTGTCGCCGGTCACGCCGCGGGTCAGGAAGGCGCGGACGCGCTCGTCGAGCTTGCGGTTCTCGTCCTCGCCCATGAACAGGAAGACCGGGACGCCGGGCTCCACGAGCTCGAGGGTGCCGTGGAAGAAGTCGGCCGAGGTGATGTAGCGGGTGCGCTTCCACTGCATCTCCTCCAGGATGCACATCGAGAAGAGGATGGTCTCGCCCCACAGGGCGCCGGAGCCGATGAACATGGTGTAGGGGGCCAGGGCGTACTTCTTGGCGAGCTCCTCGGCGCGCGGCTCGAAGCTCTTGCGGATGTCGACCAGGTGGGTCCAAACGTCCTTGGTCTGCTCGATGAACAGGTCGAACTTGGGGAAGCAACCGCGACGGTTGAGCAGGCGCAGGCCGAAGCAGTCGGCGAGGTAGTAGCCCATCTCGCAGCCACCGTTACCATGATCGGAAGCCATCTTGACGCAATTCTCGGCACCGACAGCCTGGCCGATGAGACCCTCGGGCTTGGTCATGGCGTAGACGCGCACGCCCATGCCCTTCATCTTCTTGACGGCCTCGAGGACCTCGGGGGTGGTGCCGGACTCGGAGGCGGTGAGCACGACGGACTTCTCGGTCATGCGCTTGTGGCCCATGGCGTTCCACTCGGCGGCGTGGATCAGGTAGACCTCGAGGTCGCGGTCGCCGAACTTGTTCATGAGGTACTCGAGCTGCATGAGCTCGTCCCAGGTGCCGCCGACGCCCATCAGGAACAGGGCGTCGTAGCCCTCGTCGGCGACCTTGTCGGCGAGCGCGGTCATCTTCTTGCCGGTCTCGTAGAGCGCCTTGCCGTCCTCGAGATAGCCCTCCTGGTCGAAATGCATGATCTCGATCTTCTCGGTTTCCTTCATTTGTCTCTCCTTTCTGGGGTTGTTTCCACATCCCCCATGCCAACGGGCATCAAAACCCGCTTACATTCCGTAACACTCGGCCGCTTTGGCCTTAAGCGCATTGACTGACTCTTCGTAGCCCTCTGCCTTGACCTCCATTTGCTTGGAGACGGCATCAAGATACGGGTGCACGTCCCATGACTTCAGACGCTCGGCTATCATGGCCGCAATCGTCTGGAAGAACACAAGATTGGGAATTGCGCTGAGCAGCGGAGCCACCTGAGGCACCGCAACCTCGTGAGCCCTACCCTTGGGATGGGCCGTGAGCAGCACCGTTTTTGTCGTAACGTTCGATAGCGCATCAGCGATATTCGCAAGACGCTCCGACCCCTGCGGATCGTCGACGATAAACACCAGATAGCCCGGAACGATCTGCATCTCGGGACCGTGGACGAACTCCTCGCCTTCGTGATGCATGGCAGGAATCTTGATGGTCTCGCTCAGCTTGAGGGCCGCCTCTTCGGCAACGCCATAGTTGGGGCCGTTGCCGACGACCATGGCGGGCGTGTGCTCAGAAAGCTCGAGCATGTGGTCTTGGACATATGCCTCGGCGGTCTTGCACATCACGGCATTGGCCTGGATAGCCTCACGCAGGTCGTCAAGACGCTGGGCAACGCCCTTGGCGTCAATCGTTCCGCGCGCCTGACCGCCGTAAATACCAAAGAGCACCAGGTACTCAACGAGCACCTCGACGCCCAGAGTCACAAAGTCCACCGACTCGACGCCCACGCCGTAGTCGAGAACGATATCGGCATGCTCCTTAATGGGAGCCCCGACGTTTGCCGTCAGCGCAACTGTTGCCATGTCGTGCGCTCGCATATAATCGAGCGCCGCAATCGTATTGGTCGAGTAGCCGCTCTGAGAAATGGCAATGTTGAGCGCGTTTTGCGGATAGGTGTGCTCGAAATCGACAAAGGCCTCGGGCGTCACGACGGACACCTGCATCTGCAATGCGTCCTGTAGGTAATCGCGGGCACAATCGGCGGCATGGCGGGACGAACCCGAAGCAACGATGCGCAGCGCGCCAAAGGATGCGGACTGGAAAACATCAACGAGCTGGCTTACAAGTTCGAACGAACGCTCGAGGTTCTCGCCCATACGCACATGAGCAAGCTGAACGTAATCGAGCATCTTCATCGTCTCACCTCGTAACAAATCATTAGTATTTGATACCAATCACAGTTACAGGTTACGGCTTTTTGATATCTATTCGCTGACTAATCTTTTTTCTTTCGGTGAACGGTCGATTTTGAACCATGTAAGGTTGTATATACAGCCTGCCTAACGATCCACAATCAGTCAGCTTTTCAGCTCGTTATGCAAAAACACCAGCTAGTACGTATAGGTATATCCACCCGCATCGCCGCGGTTGAACGATTTGACGTATTCGATTGCCTGGCCGCTCGCGTCATAGCTCACGCACTCCAGCGTCAAGGCAAGATCACCTTGCTCCAGGCCAAGCAGGCCGGCGTCTCGCGCCCCCAGCGCTTCGATATCGAGCTTTTCCTGCGCCATGACCGGCTTTCGCCCCAGCATCTCATAGGTCTCGTAAAGACTGAACACCGACACGTCAATCTCTTCGATAGTTGGGAACAGCAAGCAAGGAATCAGCGCCATCTCAATCGATACGGGGTCACCGTTAATGCAGTTCAGACGTCGAATGGAATAAAGCAGGTCGTCCTCGGCGATGCCAAACAGGTCGGCGTAGTATGGCCCCGCATAGCGCTTGGAGCGCGCCAGAATGCGAACAGACGGCTCGCCTCCCGAGGCGCGAACCGATTCGCGGAAGCCGCCCGTGCGTTCAAAAATAGCAGGCACTTTCTGCGCCACGAAGGTGCCCTTTCCCCGAACACGGCGAATCTGGCCGCGACGAACCAGCTCATCGACGGCACTTCGAATAGTCAGGCGCGTCGTGCCAAACTCCTCGGCGAGTTCGTTCTCGGACGGAATCATCGAGCCCGTAGGGTATATACCGCGCTCGATCCGCTCCTCAATGCGACGTCGAATGCGCATATAGACCGGGGTGGTATCTACTGTTTCAGCCATTGGTCACCTGTCACGCTCCTCATGCCGTTCTTTTCGCCGTTATCGGCAAAGCGGAACTTTGTGGGCAGAATCACCGATTTGCAATGCTCCACAAAGCGCATGTCTTTATCAAACTCAATCGCGCTCTCGTAGAATACCGGCGTTCCCTCTTCTTGCTGGAGCAGCTCAGCCTCCTCGGCGTTCAAGCGCGAGATTGAGATGTGCTCTCGTCCATGCTCAACACGCACGCCACCCTCTTTGAGCAAGACGTCATAGAGGCTCTCGTGCTCAAAATCATGGTCGGGAAGCGACGGACAAAGCGACAGATTGACGTGGGCCGTCTCGATTGATGCCGGCTCGCCCTCAATGAGACGGACGCGCTGCATACGGAGCAAGGGAGCGCCTACGGCCGTCCCAAGCTTGTCGGCAAGCGCCTCATCCGCCTCGACAGTCTCGGTGGAAACCAAGCGAGAAGAGGGGTGCAGGCCGGCAGTTCGCACGGCATCGGAAAAGTTGTACGTTTCCTGGAAGATATTTAGCGGTTTGGGAGGACACACATACGTACCCGATCCGCGGCGGCTTTCGAGCGTTCCGCACGAAATGAGCCGCGTGATACCAGCGCGCAACGCCGTTCGCGAAACGCCAATATCTTCGCACAGCACACGCTCGGCCGGCAGACGATCGCCGCCGGCAAGCTGATGGTGCTGGATGTACCAAAGAATCCCCTCAACAGCACGGTCTTTGGGGGGAATTGCATAAGATTCGCCTGCCATTGCACAGACTCCTCATTCAAAAATGTATGTCACCAGAATTAGGCCAGCCCTCCCATGGCATCAAACTCGGCCTTGATTTTCTCGGCGACATTCCGATACGACTTATATAGGTTTGAATCGCGTTTGACTTCGTCGGTCATAACGGGAATCTCTAATTTGGAAACCTCGTCTTTTCCCGTCTGAACCGCCACGACAACGCCCATACCAAGACACATATTACGCTTGGCAGCGTTTATTTTTGCCGCCTTCGCGGGATTTGCCAGAATACGCTGGGCAAATTCCTGTTTTGAAGGCGTCTCGTCAGCCTCCGGATCGCCAGCCTCGGCCACCTCGCACTGCAGAACATCCGCATAGTCAAAGATCTTCGGCTGCGCACCGCGCTGATGCACGGCCCACTTGCGACGCGTAGCATCCTGGTAGATGGCCGGCAAAAACGTAAACCGCGGCGGGTCCAAAATAGTATCCGTGATGGTAAACACATCGGGATCAAAGGCGTCCTGCGGGTTTTTCTTCTTGAACAGCCCCATATCAGCCTCCCGTACTAGCATTAAACAACTCAAGCCGAATATAGCACCAATTTGAAGTTGCAACGGCAACCCTTCGGTACACGGCGGCAATCACGCGCTCAGCGGAAAAGTGTACGGGCGAGGGCCGGGGTGCCTGCTTTGTTTTGAGAAGTGG
>UQXB01000077.1:0-9055 GCA_900544935.1 uncultured Collinsella sp. | reverse complement strand
CACTTAATGTGCTCTTCGTGCGAGCAGGACTGTAGAGCAGGAAATCTCACAGGCCGCGCACGGGCCCCTGTGGGCGAGCAAGCGGACGACAAACACATCTGTCCAATAATTCGTCTGAAACATAATGAAAAACCGTTTGATGTGAGTTAATATAAACAACGTCGTGAATCTGACTCCTGCCACATGCATGACAGGGGTTAAACACAAAAAGGAGTCAATTATGGTTTCTGAGAAGGCTACCCTCGTTAATCCTCAGGGTCTGCACATGCGTCCGGCTGGTCTGTTCGCCTCCACTATGGGCAAGTACGCCTGTGACGTGACGGTCGTCACCCCCGAGAAGGAGGTCAACGGCAAGTCCCCGATGGCCCTCATGGCTGCTGGTATCCCCTGCGGTACTGAGGTCGAGGTCAAGTGCGACGGCGCCGACGAGGCCGAGGCTCTGGCTGCTGCCATCGAGCTCATCAAGAGCGGTCTTGGCGAGTAGAACTCAAACGGGTCGCATGTTGAACAACTAAGTTCATATTTGGGGGCGCAGTGACCTGTTGTAAGGTAGCTGCGCTCTTTTGTCATGGATATGGCAAAACGCTTTATCACATGACACGGAGAGAGGAATGGGAATGTATCAGGGAGTCAACGCTTCCGAGGGTATCGGTATCGGCACCGTCATGGTCGCCGTCGATCCCGACTTGACGTTTGAGCCGCACGAGGTTGCTGATTCGGCAGCAGAGAAGGAGCGCTATCAGTCCGCTCTTTCGGTCTTCTGCGAGAAGACCCAGGCTCAGGCCGACCACATGAAGGAGACGGTGGGCGAGGCCGAGGCCGAGATCATGAGCGGACACATTGTCCTGGCTCAGGACCCGGGCATGACCGACGCCATCAACGCCGCCATTGACGGCGGCACCTGCGCCGAGCAGGCGCTCATGGACACCTCGACCATGTTCGAGAACATGTTCCTGTCCATGGACGACGAGATGTTCCGTCTGCGCGCGGCCGACATCGCCGACATCCGCACCGGTATTCTGGCCGAGCTGCTGGGCAAGGAGGTCGTCGACCTCTCCGTCCTGCCCGAGAACACCGTCGTTGTCGTGCACGACCTCACGCCGTCCATGACCGCCACGATCGATAAGGCCCACGTTGCCGGTATCGTCACCGAGACCGGTGGCCGCACGTCGCACTCCGCGATCATCGCGCGCGCCCTTGAGATTCCGGCTGTCCTTTCGGTTTCCAACAGCTGCACCGCGCTGCGCAACGGTATGACCGTTGTCGTCGACGGCGGCAAGGGTATCGTTGAGGCCGATCCCGACGAGGAGACGCTCGCTGCCTACACCGCCAAGGCCGAGGCCTTCGCTGCCGAGAAGGCAGCCCTCGAGGCCTTCCGTGGCAAGCCGTCCGTGACTGCCGATGGCATCAAGAAGATCATCGCCTGCAACATCGGTAACCCCGATGACGTGCCCAACGCGCTCGATCACGACGCCGAGGCCATCGGTCTGTTCCGCTCCGAGTTCCTGTTCATGGACTCTGCTGAGCTTCCTTCCGAGGAGGAGCAGTTCAACGCCTACCGTAAGGTCGCCAGCGCGCTCAAGGGTGCTCCGGTCATCATCCGCACGCTCGATGTGGGTGGCGACAAGGAGATTCCGTATCTGCATATGGTCAAGGAAGACAACCCCTTCATGGGCTTCCGCGCCGTGCGTTACTGCTTGGCCAATCCCGACCAGTACAAGGTCCAGCTCCGTGCTCTGCTGCGCGCTAGCGCCTTCGGTGACGTCAAGATCATGATCCCGCTCGTCACCTGCGTCGAGGAGGTCTTGGCTGTCAAGGAGCTCGTCGAGCAGTGCAAGGCCGAGCTGACCGAAGAGGGTCGCAAGTTCAACGAGAACATCGAGGTCGGCATCATGGTCGAGACGCCCGCCGCTTCGCTGCTCGCAGACCGTCTGGCCGAGGTCGCCGACTTCTTCTCCATCGGCACCAACGACCTGATCGGCTACACCATGTGCGCCGACCGTGGCAACGACACCATCTCCAACCTGTACCAGGTGTACTATCCCGCCGTGCTCCGCTCGCTCAAGAACATCATCGAGAGCGGCGTGAAGGCCGGCATCATGGTCGGTATGTGCGGCGAGGCCGCTGCCGATCCGCTGCTCGAGCCGCTGCTGATCAGCTGGGGCCTGGAGGAGTTCTCGATGAGCGCTCCGTCGATCCTGCGCGCCCGCAAGACCATCAGCCAGTGGACCAAGGCCGAGTGCGACGAGCTCGCCGAGAAGGCGCTCGCCTGCAACACCGCCGCCGAGGTCAAGGCACTGCTCGAGTCCGCAGCTCGCTAATTTGGTATCAGAGGTAACCGCGTGGTTGGAATGGGCCGGCCACGCGGCCCTCACATATACAGGGGGTACTGTAAATGTTCTACACGCTAACCGCTAACCCGGCTGTCGACATGACGGTTTCGAGCTCTCCGCTCGAGCCCGACGAGAACGTCCGCACCGGCTCGGCCAGCTACACGGCTAACGGCAAGGGCCTCGACGTGTCCTTCGCCTTTAAGAAGATGGGCGTCGACACCGTCGCGCTCGGCTTCTTCGCCGGCTTCACGGGCAAGTTCATCGTCGAGGAGGTCATGAACCTGGGTTGCCTCTGCCGCCCGGTCTGGACCGACGGTATCACGCGCATTAACACCTACGTCAACGATGGCCAGCACGAGTACGGCATTCTGAACCCGGGTGCTCCGATCACGCCGCAGCACCAGGAGGAGCTCTACAACATCCTGGACACCGCGGGCGATCTCGAGTGCCTGATCGTCTCCGGCTCCGTGCCTCCCAAAGCTACGCCCGACTTCCTGGCTCAGGTCATGGAGCACGCTCAGGCTCGTGGCGCTGACGTCGTCCTGGACCTGTCCTCCGACAAGCTCAAGGAGCTCGCTCACAAGAAGCCGCTGCTCATCAAGCCGAACCATCACGAGATGAAGGCCATCTTCGGCGTGCCGGTCGATACCGACGACGAGGTTCGCGTTGCCATGAAGATGGCTCACGACGCTGGCGTTCAGAACGTGCTGCTCACCCGTGGTAGCCGCGGCGACGCTTACTTCTCCAACGGCGAGGACATCTGGTACGCCAAGCGTGAGTTCAACATCAAGCTGGTCTCTTCCGTCTGCGCCGGCGACTGCACCCTCGCTGCGTTCCTGCACAAGTGGTACAGGGATCGCGACAACGTCGAGGAGGCCATGAAGCTCGCTATGGCCACCGGCGCCAACGTTGCCGAGTCCGTCGGCATCGGCGACTTCGGTCACGTCGATGAGTACAGCAAGCGCGTTGCTGTCCGCAAGCTCGATCGTCAGTAATCGAAACGCGACATATTCGTGCGCATGCGGCGCCCCGGTTTCGGCTGGGGCGCCTTTTTGTTCCGCCACGGGGGAGAGGTGTCCCGCCGTACTTCATCGCTTCCACACCGTTCACCGAGTTGTCCTAGCCTTTTACCGATGCGTGGAATATACTTTCATTAACACGTTGCTTCGTGAAAGGAACATTCATGATTTACACGCTCACTGCAAATCCCGCCATTGACTACAACATCGCCTGCGACGGCCTTGCTGCCAACACCGTCACGCGTACTCGCAACGCCGTCTATACGCCCAACGGCAAGGGCCTCAACGTCTCGTTTACGCTTGACCACTACGGTGTCGACACCACGATCCTGGGCTTCTTCGCTGGCTTCTCGGGCGAGTTCATCGTCAAGGGCGCCGAGGCCCTGGGCGTGCCCGTCAAGCCCGTGTGGACCGACGGCATCACGCGCGTCAACGTCTTCCTCAATGCCGGCCCCGACACCGAGTACAACATGGTCAACGCCGGTGCCGCCATCAACGAGGCCAATGAGCAGGAGATGTTTGAGCTCATCGATTCGCTCGATGACATGACCTGCCTGGTAATCAGTGGCTCGCTGCCTCCCAACACTTCCGAGGGCTTCCTGGCCGAGGTTCTGCGCCGCGTCAAGGCCAAGGGTGCCGAGTTCGTTCTCGACATCTCGAGCCATCAGCTGGCAGATCTCATTGCCATGGAGCCGCTGCTGATCAAGCCCAATGACGACGAGTTGCTCGATATCTTTGGCATTAAGGTGAGCGGTGGCGACGATGAGTCCGTCAAGGGCGCTATGGCTGAGCTTCATGCCAAGGGCGCCAAGAACGTGCTGCTGACCCTCGGCGGCGCCGGTGCGTACTTCTCCAACGGCAAGCACATCTGGTTTGCTAACCGCACCTTCGACGTCAAGCTGCTGTCGACGGTGTGTGCCGGCGATTCCTCGCTCGCTGCCTTCCTGTCCGTGTGGCATGACGCCCCCGAGCGCGTCGAGGATGCCCTGCGCCTGTCGATGGCCACCGGTGCCAACGTGGTCGAGTGCCCCGGTTTGGGCGATTTTGCCAAGGTGGACGAATATAAGAAGCACATCGAGGTTCGCCAGGTCTGCTAGCCGCATCGATACATCGTTGCCGAACACCCGCTTTGGATTACCAAGGCGGGTGTTTTTTGCGCGCTGAACATATGTGGTATCTGCTGTCTCGTTTTATCTAATCAACGACGCGATTGCGTGTGCGCGCTTTCTCGTTTCTTGTTAGACTTCTTGAGAACCATCGATTAACGCTCACAAGTGCAGGAGGCCATAGGCATGTGCAATGTTTCGCTCAACGGTACGCAACCGTCCGATGCCTCCCTGCGCGTCCTGCACGCGCTTGAGGCGGCTGGTCTAGAGGCTTGGTACGTTGGCGGTTGGGTGCGCGACGCCCTGATGGGATGCCCCAGCCACGATGTTGATATGTGCTGTAGCGGCCTGTGGCAGGAGTCCAAGGCGGCGCTCGAGGCCGCTGATATCGCGGTCGTGGAGTCGGGCATTAAATTTGGCGGAATCACGGCTATTTCCGATGGCGAGCGTATCGAGGTCACCACGTACCGCCTGGATGGCTTTTACACCGATGGGCGCCATCCTCAGAGTGTCGAGCGTGCCGCCTCGCTCGAGGACGATCTGGCCCGTCGCGACTTTACCGTCAACGCCATGGCCTGGCATCCCGAGCGCGGGCTTGTCGACCGCTACGACGGCCAGGGTGATCTGGAGCGCAAGCTGATTCGCGCTGTCGGTGATCCCAAGCGTCGCTTTAACGAGGACGCCCTGCGCATGCTGCGTGCGGTGCGCTTTGCCTGCCGTCTGGACTTTATGATTGAGCCCGAGACTAAGCGTGCGCTTGCCGAGTGCGCGCCGCTGCTCGATGCCGTGGCGCGCGAGCGTGTGGGTATTGAGCTCGAGGGCATTCTTTCGACCGGTCATGGGGGAGACGCGATGCTTCGCTATCCCGAGCTCATCTGTGCCGCTGTGCCCGAGTTGGCAGCGGGTCGCGGGTTTGATCAGCGAAGTGTCTACCATGCGTTTAACGTCTACGAGCATATCGCCCGTGTGCTGACAGTGGCAGGGGAGCTGGCGCTGTGCGACGGCGTCGCGCCATCGTCGAGCCTTATGTGGGCGGCGTTTTTGCACGATGTCTCCAAGCCCGAGTGCTTTACGGTCGATCACGCCGGCAGCGGACACTTCTACGGTCATCCCGAGCTCGGCGCCAAGAAGGCGCGTGTCATCATGGATCGCCTGGCACTCTCGCACGATTTGGTGCGCGATGTGTGCCTGCTGATCAAATACCACGATAAGCCGCTGCGCCCCGAGCGATCCTGCCTGCTCAATATGATGCGCGCGCTTTCGGGCGAGGGCGTCGACACAGCCCGCCTGATTGATGAGCTCATGGATCTTAAGCGTGCTGATACGCTCGGCAAGGCCCCGTCTTGCTTCTATTACGTTGAGACGATTGAGGAGATGCGCGCGATGGCGCACGAGCTGCTGAAGGCAGGGGAGCCCTATACGCTCAAGATGCTCGCCATCAACGGCGGCGACCTGATCCGTGCCGGAGTCAAGCCCGGGCCGGAACTGGGTCAGCTTCTCAACTCCGCCCTCGACGCCGTGATCGAAGACAACATTCCCAACGATCGCGAAGCTCTTTTGGTCCATCTCAACTTGAATTAGCTACCCAGTTTACCTGCGTGTTCCATAACCTGCCGACATTTTTTCGGCAATTTGGAATTTCTTCTTGCGCTGATGTTTTTTGTCCCGTATTATATTTCCTCGCAGCACGGCAGTGCAGATGTCATGTGGCCCGTTCGTCTAGCGGTTTAGGACGCCGCCCTCTCAAGGCGGAGATCACCAGTTCGAATCTGGTACGGGCTACCACGCATTTGATACCCGGGCTTCCCATGGAAGGCCGGGTTTTTTATTTTCAAACAACCGTCTGCAATTCCCGTTTGAACCAGAGCTTTGCGTTCTGTCTATGGTCCTTGCGGGTACAATATCCAAGATATTTTGACTGTTAGAAGGAGTCTCATGACGGAGTCCTCTCAGCATACGTCTAAGCCCCAGGTCGAGGTTGAGGCCTCGGGCGGAGATGACAATAAGAGCGCACGCCGCGGCGCCATCTTTATCGGCGTCGTGCTGGTGGGTTATATCGTCTATCTGGTGGTAACCGGGCAGATGGGGCAGTTCTGGGCCGCAATGTCGAGCGTCCAGGCGCCATGGCTCGTTGTCGCGTGTCTTTGCATGTTCATGTATCTGTTCTTTGGCATTGTGGCCTATGCGATTGCCGTCTGGCTCGACCCATATTCGCCCGTCGGCATCCGCGACCTGATTTCGGTCGAGGCGAGTGGCATCTTCTTTGGCAACCTCACGCCCATGATGATGGGCTCGACTCCCGCCCAGATCTACCGCCTGACCAAGGCGGGCCAAAATGTCGGCGAGGCTGGCGCCACGCAGTTCACGCGCTTTATCGTGTATCAGTTTGGCCTCGTTGCCTGGGGCGCTATCCTACTGCTTGCTCGCATGCCGTTTTTTGCCGAGCGCTATGGCGACATGACGCTGCTGTGTGTCTTTAGCTTTGGTGGGCACTGCTGCATCTTGCTGGGCATCTTCGCCGTCGCGCTCATGCCTAAGACCGTCACGCGCGTCGCCCATTGCATCATCAATTGGCTTGAGCGCATTGGTGTCTCGGCCACTAAGATCGAGGGATGGCGCACGTTTGTCGATGGCGAGATCTACTCCTTCTCCGAGAAGTTCAAGCTTTCAGCTGGCCACTTTTCGTCCATGCTGCTCACGGTGGTCATCACCATGCTGCAGCTCGCGTTTTTCTACCTCGTGCCGTATTTCCTGATGCTTGCCTTTGGCCACCATGAGGTCGACTTTTTCTCGGTCATGGCCGCGAGCGCCTTTGTCCAGCTGCTGAGCTCTGCGGTCCCCCTGCCCGGTGGAACTGGTGGCGCTGAGGGCGGCTTTGCATTGTTCTTGGGTCATTTCTTTGGGTCGGCTTCGACCGCCGGCTATCTGCTGTGGCGCCTCATTACGTTTATTGCGCCGACCATTTTGGCTGCGCCCCTGCTGGGCCTTAAGAGTGCCCACAACGAGAGCATCCATGCGCGCTGGGATCGCGTGATGCGCAAGCTCGGTCGCACGCCTCAAACGCCCTCTGCGCCCACTAAGCCCCACCCCACGAATGCTGTTACCGTTGATCCCAAGAAGCAGGCTCAGAAGGCTTCTGGGACCGCTAAGCCGGCTCATAAAGCCTATGTGCGCCAGACAGGCGACGGTATTCGCGTATCTCCGTCGGCACTCAATAAGAAGAAGCACCCTAAGTCGCAGTAGGGTAGTCGTGCGTTCTTCATGATGCGGGGCATATTTGTGCTGTATGGGGGATAATCCTCTTACGTAGATTATCTCTCATCTGTTGATGAATGCTCGCATATCGAAGGGACATGCCCATGGCAACCAGCAAACCGCGTCTTGACCGCCGCATCGTTCGCAGCCGCAATGCCATCCTTTCCGCTTTCGAGCGCTTGCTCATGGAAAAGCCGCTGGCAGACATTACGGTGAGTGCCATCGCGCGCGAGGCCAATGTCGACCGCAAGACCTTTTACGTTCACTTTGGCACGGTTGACGGCCTGCTCGATGCCATTGCCGTCGATGTGGTGGAGATGATTGTCGACTCGGTCGAGAAAACGCTTGCTTCCATGGACGGCGACACCAACGAGCGCGCCCTGGGCGCGGCGGCGACCTTCTTTAAAACCGTTAACGAGGCACTGTGCAACAACTTGGTGCTCAATCGTCAGCTGATCGAGAACATTCCGCTCGATGATTTTATGGCTCGTCTTCGTGCGCCGCTCGAGCACGAGATTGCCGAACGCGATCTGCTGCCCCAAGGTCTCAAGGACGAGATGTTCGACTACTATCTGGCGTTTTTGCTGTCGGGTATTATCGGTATCTATCGCACGTGGGCGCTGTCTGACGGCTCGGTTCCTATCGAGCGCGTCTCTGAGGTCGCCAACGACCTCACACTCAACGGCCTGTCGAGCCTGGAATCTCGCTTCGAATAGCATCGATAATTCAACAACTTAAAGAAGTTGCGGTGGAATAGGGATTGTTTTGGTTATTGGAAGGCCGTTCTGGTCCCTATTTCACCGCAACTTAGTAAAACTGTTTTGATGGTAAGGCGGAGCAGCCTCGAAGATGAGCCTCGAGACTGCTCCGCTTCATTTCTGAGCGTTTGTCGTGTAGGGCAGCATTAATCGCCGTTTTTGAGTATGCGGCCCTGTTTTTCGAACTTGTGCATGTCGCTATCGGCCATGCCCTGCGACTTGTCCTCGTGACGCTTGGCGTATAACGGATCGTCGGAGTCGTTCCAGATGCGGTCGGCGACAGGTGACCATGCCTCGGCGGCAGCCTGGGTCTTTTCGCGCAGCTGCTCGGGTGACTCCTTCTCGATTAGGTCGGTGCTCATTGCGCCACTCTCGGCGACCAGTTTGGGCAGCACGTCGGGATTCTCGAGCATGGGGCATGGTTTGAGGTAGTTGTCGTTAAACGGCATGTTCTCGTAGTACTTCATAAAGAGGGGAGAGCGCAGCGCGTCGAGTAAGCTCACATCGTGGATGTTGGCGTTTGAGTAATGGATGAACACGCACGGCTCCACGTCTCCGGCGGCGTTGATGTGCAGGTAGCGGCG
>UQXB01000076.1:0-9216 GCA_900544935.1 uncultured Collinsella sp. | reverse complement strand
TTGAACGTCAGATTGTCCAAATGCGGCCCGCGCAGCGTCGGCCGGTTACGGCGTTTGGAAAACGCCGTAACCTACTGAATGAGCATGGCATCGCCAAAGCTGAAGAAGCGGTAACGCTCTTCGATAGCGGCGGCGTAGGCATCCATGATCTGGTCGCGGGAGGCAAGCGCGCTCACGAGCATCATGAGCGTGGAACGCGGCACGTGGAAGTTGGTGATCAGTGCGTCGACCACGTGATAGGTCGAGCCAGGCATGAGGTAGAGCTGCGTTGTCGCGTTCTCGCGCACCACGATGTCACCGCGGCCGAGCGTGTCGGCGCCGTCCTCGCGGCCTTCAAAATAGCGCGCCGTCACGGCCGGATCGGACACCGGCGCGTCCGCGTCAAAGGCGCTCTCGAGCGAGCGCACCGCCGTGGTACCGACAGCGATCACGCGATGCCCCTCGGCCTTCGCCTTATGCACGGCGTCGACAACCTCCTGCGACACGTGGTAGCGCTCGGTGTGCATGACGTGCTGCGTGGGGTCGTCCTCCTCCACCAAGCGGAAGGTATCGATGCCCACCTCGAGCTCAACGGCGGCAAA
This sequence comes from uncultured Collinsella sp., assembly GCA_900544935.1. GTDB lineage: Bacteria > Actinomycetota > Coriobacteriia > Coriobacteriales > Coriobacteriaceae > Collinsella. The sequence continues at coordinate 8,635 of UQXB01000076.1, read as the reverse complement.
CTTCGCGCCCTTGGCCTCGATAGCGGCCATGAGCTCGGGAGTAAAGTGCAGACCCGCCGTGGGAGCGGCAGCCGAGTGCTCCTCCTTCATGGCGTAGACGGTCTGGTACTTCTCGGGATCGCCCTCGTAATCGGTAATGTAGGGCGGCAGCGGCACGTGACCGGCAGCATGGATGGCCTCGTCGAGCGTGCGCTGCTCGCCGGCGGCATTGCAACCGGCCGGCTCAAAGCGCACCAGACGGCCACCGCGGCTATCGGTGACAAAGTCGACAACCTCGGCCGTCAGCACCACGGGCGCACCCTCGGGCGCATGGGCGCCACCGGCGCGATACTCAATCTGAGCACCGGGCTTCAGACGCTTGCCCGGCTTGACCAGGCACTCCCAAACATGGCCCAGCGGATCCACGTCCTCGCGGCGCTTGAGCAGCAGCGTCTCGACCACGCCACCCGAGCCGGCTTTGCGACCGATCAGGCGGGCCGGCATCACGCGCGTCTTGTTGATGACGAGCACATCGCCCGGCTCGATATAGTCGATGATGTCGCGGAAGATGCGGTGCTCGACGGTACCGCCGTGCTCCAGCGGCGTTCCCGCCTGGGAGCCCTTGCGATCCACCACCAGCAGGCGGCAGGAGTCACGCGGCTCGGCAGGCGCCTGGGCAATCAGTTCCTCAGGAAGGTTATAGTCAAAATCATCGGTACGCATAGACACGTCGGATTCTCCTTATATAGCTAAAGTCCGCTCTACATCCTAGCAGGCTGACGTCCCAAATGAACTACTTTTTGGCGGCTTTGCGCTCGTCGCGGATGCGGGCGCGGTCCATGGCCGCCTCGACGGCCGAGAACCGGCAGCCGCAGTAATTCTGTCGATACATGCCAAGCTCGCGCGAACGACGCGTGGCCTCGGGGTAATACGGGCGAAAATCGCGTATGACCGGGACGAGCCCATGTGCCGCCGCCAAGCGCTCAAGCACGTCATTGCAGGTTTCGAACAACTGATACGGCGAGACGGCGAGCGTCGTACCCACAAACTCAAACCCACGCTCCTGGGCCACACGACACGCCTCGGCCAGACGCAGGGCATAGCACGCGCGACAGCGACGAGGTCGATCGGCGCCCAGCGGGGCCACGCCGGCGTCCCAGCGCTCGCGGTCCTCCCCCGCCTCGATAAGCTCGATGTCGCCATCGGCACACCACCGGCGCAGCTCGTCCAAACGCCGCTGCCATTCATCACGCGGTTGAATATTGGGGTTTGTCCAGCAGATCGTGGGCTCAAACCCTTCCTCGCGCAGCAGGCGAACCGGCTCCAGCGAGCACGGCGCGCAGCAAGCATGCAGCAGCAACGGCTTCATGGACATCTCCTCTCCCACAATGATTTTTTAATCCCCGTCCCAGAAAAATCATCCCAAAAGACTACCTTGCGAAAAAGCGGACGCCAAAGGACGTGTCCTCGCAGGCGACAATGCGGCGGTCGCGCAGGATGGTCCGCACGTAATACCAGTCGCCCACACAGCCCGACAAATGCAAGCCGGCCGCCAGGTAGCACATCAGCGGATAGCCCGAAAACGCAAACCCCAGGGCAAACGCCGCCGTCACAACAACCGTCGGCGCCAGGCAAACTGCCACGTACCGCCGGCGCGAATAGACCACGCCCTCGGCGCAGGCATAGATCATCGCCGTCTCGCGATTCGCCCCAAAGGTCACCTTCGCGCCCGCAGGCGCCAGAAGCTTAAATAACACACCGTGCACCAGCTCGTGCACGGCAAATGACGCCGCCGAAACCGCAGCCAAGCCGACTATCCAGCCCAAAACCGCCGTCCAGCCGCCCGCGTCCGCCACATCCAAGTCTGCGGGCCCGCCCAGCAGCATAAACACCGGCACCAGGCACACGGCAAACACCACAAGCACGGCCATCCCCCACACAAAGCAGGCGTGCAGAAATTCCTCGTCCTCAAACGCATGTATGTTGGAAATCTCATTCATAGCATCTTAGGATAGCGCCCCTGCCACGTACCCGTCCGCATGTGCGATAATGTCGAACGATATGCACGAATTGACCACCGCGTCGTCAGGCCTTGCGCCCGGCCGCGCCCTCACCATATGCGAAGGAGTCCCATGGCATCCAAATACTCCATGAACGACCGTCCCAGCTGGCCTCGCCGCGCCATCGTTACCGCCGGCGAGCCCTACGGCAACAAAGGCCTTCACTTTGGCCACGTTGGCGGCGTCTTTGTCCCGGCCGACTTCTTCGCCCGCTTCCTGCGCGACCGTCTGGGCCGCGAGAACGTCATCTTCACCTCGGGCACCGACTGCTATGGCTCGCCCATCATGGAGAGCTACCGCAAGCTCAAGGAGAACGAGGGCTACGACAAGTCCATTAGCGAGTATGTCGAGTCCAATCACTCCCGCCAGGCCGCGACCCTCAACAACTACAACATCAGCTGTGACATCTACGGCGGCTCGGGCCTTGAGCCGGCTGCGCAGATTCACAACGAGGTGACCGCCGAGATTATCGAGCGTCTGCACGAGCAGGGCACCATCTCCAAGCGCTCCACGCTGCAGTTCTACGATGCCAAGGCCGGCACGTTCCTCAACGGCCGTCAGGTGATCGGCCGCTGCCCCATCCAGGGCTGCAAGTCCGAGAAAGCCTACGCCGACGAGTGCGACCTGGGTCACCAGTTTGAGCCCGAGGAGCTCATCGCGCCCAAGAGCCAGCTCACCGGCGAGGTGCCCGAGCTGCGCCCGGTAGACAACCTCTACTTTGACCTGCCGGCCTACCTCGACTTTATGAAGACCTATACCGCCAAGCTCGCCCAGAACCCGCAGGTTCGCTCCGTGGTCTCCAAGACCATGGAGGAGTGGCTGCTGCCGGCCCAGCTCTACATCCAGAACAAGTTCCGCGAGGCCTTCGATGCCGTCGAGGATCAGCTTCCTGAGCACACCGTGCTGGAGCCCGAGGGCAACAAGAGCAGCTTTACCGTCACCTTCCCCAGCTGGAAGGAGCGCGACGATGCCCACGCCGTGCTCGCCAACGGCGGCGTGCGCTTCCGCAGCGGCAAGGCGCTCGTGCCCTTCCGCATCACCGGCAACATCGACTGGGGCGTTCCGGTGCCCGAGGTCGATGGCGTCTCCGACGTCACCTGCTGGTGCTGGCCCGAGAGCCTGTGGGCGCCCATCAGCTATACGCGTACCGTGCTCGCGCGCGATGCCAAGGCCGCCGGCGTGACCGAGGGCGTCGCCGCCCAGGATGCCGCCCTCATGGGCGAGCCCGCTGCCGACTCCACGCAGGTGCCCGCGCCCACCTACCAGCACAGCTCGCTCGACTGGCGCGACTGGTGGTGCTCTGACGACGCTCAGATCTACCAGTTTATCGGTCAGGACAACATCTACTTCTACTGCATCGCGCAGACCGCCATGTGGGAGGCCCTAGGCTGGAACCTCACGCAGAGCACCGTCAGCGCCTGCTACCACCTGCTCTACATGGGCAAAAAGGCCAGCTCGTCCTCGCAGACTCCTCCCCCGCCGGCAGACGACCTGCTCAACCACTACACCTGCGAGCAGATGCGCGCGCATTGGCTGTCGCTCGGCCTGTCCGAGAAGCCGGTGAGCTTTAGCCCCAAGGCATACGACACGCGCGTGACCGGCAAGGACAAGGACGGCAACGAGGTGCGCGCCTGCGACGACAAGCGCGTTATCGACCCCGCCCTTAAGGAGAGCGCGCTGCTGACCGGCGTGTTCAACCGCCTGGCCCGCAGCTGCTTCTACGGCGTCGCCGTCAAGGAGGGCGACGAGAGTCCCTATCGCAACGGTTGCATCCCCGCCGGTGCCGCTTCTGACACCGTGGTCGAAGCCGCCCAGCAGGCAGCCCTCGCCTTTGAGCAGGCCATGTACAAGTTCGAGACGCACCGAGCGCTCGCTGTGTGCGACGACTACCTGCGCGCCGCCAACAAGCGCTGGAGCGATGCCTCCAAGGCCGCCAACAAGCTCGAGGTCGAGCCGGCCAACGCCGCCATGACGCAGGCCCTCGTCGACGCCTTTACCGAGCTGCGCGTAGCGACCGTGCTCATGCACGGCATCGTGCCGGCCGGCTGCGAGCTCATCTGCGAGTACTTCGACGTCGACCCGGTCGCCTTCTTTAGCTGGGACAACATCTTTGCCTCCACGGACGAGTTTGTGGAGAGCCTGGGCGAGAAGCCCGGCGAGCACCGCGTAAAGCCGCTGCCCCCGCGCTTCGACTTCTTTAGCAAGCACGAGAGCCAGTACTAAAGCACGCCAGCAGCGGCGTGCCCGGAAAGTAGTCAATTTGGGACGGGAAGGAAAGACGGATGTCGAAGCCGCGTCGTCGTAGGCAGAAAAAGCAGGTTAAGCCCGAGCTCAAGCTTAGGCAGTTTGCCTCCACCGAGCTTTCCGACCAGCTTGCCGCCCTTCCCTGTGCCATCGATCTGCCGCGCTTTATGGTCGACACGATTGCTGGCGCCTATACGCCTGCCGATGCCGAGCTCATGATCGAAGGCTTTGGCGCCGCAGCCGCGCGCCCGGTCACGCTGCGCGCCAACACGCTCAAGGCGACCGCCGAGGACATTGCCGCGGCACTCGACGCCGCCGGGATCGCCCACCGCTCCGTCGCGTGGTATCAGGATGCCTTCATCCTGCCCGACGCCCAGGTATCCGACCTGTGGGACCTCGACATCTACCGTGACGGCAAGATCTACCTGCAGAGCCTGTCGTCCATGATGCCGCCTTTGGTGCTGGGCGCCCAGGCCGGCGAGGACATCCTGGACATGTGCGCGGCCCCCGGCGGCAAGACGACGCAGATCGCCGCCCTCACCCAGGGACAGGCGCACCTCACCGCCTGTGAGATGAGCATTCCCCGCGCCGAAAAGCTCGAGGCAAACTTGGGCCGCCAGGGCGCCAAAAACGTGCCCGTCATGCGTATTGACGCGCGCGAGCTTGACGAGTTCTTCCGCTTTGACCGTATCCTGCTCGACGCCCCCTGTACCGGTACGGGCACCGTCATCAGCGGCAACGAGAAAAGTCTGCGCGGCCTCACCGAGCAGCTGCTCGTCAAGTGCGCCCGCTCGCAGCGCGCGCTTCTGGACCGCGCCATGGGGGCCCTCAAACCGGGCGGCACGCTCGTCTATTCGACCTGTTCAATCTTGCCGCAGGAAAACGAGGACGCCCTGCAAGAGGCCCTCGACAAGCATATGGACTGCGAGCTCATCCCCCTCGACGGCACGCCGAGCGAAAGCGAAGCGTGTCGCGCACAGGATACCGGCGAGGATCCGCATATCGAGTGCAACGCCCTTACCGAAGCCATTGCCGAAGGCCACGTCTCGGCCATTGCCAACGGCATGCCCGGCACGCTGACCATTCCGCCCAGTCGCGACTTTGAGGGCTTCTATATCGCCCTGGTCCGAAAACGCAGCTAGCGCACGGATTCAAAACTCAACAAGCTATCGCCGTGCGCGCCTGTCCTGCTGGTCCTTATGCCGCGCAAGCGCTTCACGCTCCTTGCGCTCAGCCTTTTTGCCCTTAATGGCCGTGACCGCAAAGTAGATGACCGCGGCGGCAACGATTGCGCCCACGCATAGGCCAATCGAGCCTAACATTGCCGAGAATTCCATACCGCGTCACCTCTCTTTTGTATACGGGACATTCAAGATAGCACCTCGATTCCCGCCACCACAGCTCCTTCACGTTCGCCGGCCCTTCAGTCTAACGGATGGCGCGGCGGGGAAAAATCAACTCGTCAAACGATTTAGCACTCGCAACGCCGGTCGTACACTGCCGACCGCACAACATAGAAACGGACCGCCATGGATTCTCTCAACGATTTGAACGAGCGCGTCGACGCCTTTGTCGGCACCAGCTCCTTCGAGACGCCTGCCGCGACGAACGACCAAGCCCCCATCGATGTTCCCGCCGAGGTTCACGAGGACATCGTCGCTTCGGTCGACTTCTCCGAGGTAGAGCTTGCAGACGAATTTACCGAGCCCCAGGTGGCCGTAACTCCCAACGGCCTTTTGCCCATGGAGCCGCTGCCCATCGACGGGCGCCTGCGCAAGGCGGCCCTCCGCATGCCCGATGAGATCGAGGAGGCCAGCGGCTTTACGCTCTTTGGCCGCCGCATCAAATCGCTCATCTACACCACCGACGTGGCGGTCATCCGCAACTCCAATGCCGACGCTGTGTTTGCCGTCTACCCCTTCACGCCTCAGCCTGCCATTACGCAGGCGCTGCTGACCGTTGCCGAGTGCCCGGTCTTTGTGGGCGTTGGCGGCGGCACCACCACCGGTAAGCGCTCCGTGCAGATGGCGGCCGTCTCCGAGATGCAGGGCGCGGCGGGCTGCGTGGTCAATTCCCCCGCTACCGCCGAGATGGTCGAGCACATCACCAACATCGCCGACATCCCCGTCATCGCCACGGTCGTACGTTGCGACGACGATGCTCACGCCAAGGTGCGCGCCGGAGCCAAGATCCTCAACATCGCGGCCGGCAAGAACACGCCGCAGGTCCTGCGTGAACTGCGCGAGCACTATCCCAACCTGCCGCTCATCGCACCGGGCGGCAAAACGCCCGAGAGCATCCGTGAGACCATCGCCGCCGGCGCCAACGCCATCATCTGGACGCCGCCGACCAGCGGCGAGCTGTTCCGCGACGTCATGAAAAACTACCGCGAGGGCAAGCCGCACCCCTGATCCGACATCGCTTTTTGCTTTCTCTTTCTGATTTTGCTTTCTCTTCCTGTTATCCAAGCGGAAGGACGCATCCATTCGGATGCGTCCTTTTGTTGTCTTGTTTTGTCCTTCAGAGCCGGCAGAGCATGGCGCACGCTTGCTCGCGGGTCGCGCTGCCGCGCGGGCAGAAGCTGCCGTCGGGCATGCCGTTGATGATGCCGGCACGCTGCAGCGCCTGCACGGCGGGCAGTGCATAGGCGGCAATGTCGGCTTCATCCGTGAACGTCACGGCCGCATTGTCCGTGCCGAGCACGATGCCGGACTGCTGCGCATAGCGGTCGAGCATCACGGCCATGTCCTGGCGCGAAATGTCGGCGTTCGGCGCAAATTCGGTGCTCGAAATGCCGTAGACGATGCCGTTGGCAGCTGCCCAGTTGACGTAGGGCGCATACCATGCGTCGGCCGGCACGTCCTCAAACCCGGCACTCCGGTATTCGGAGACGTCCGCGCCCTGCAGTCTGGCGAGCATCTTCACGAACTGGGCGCGTGTGACGTCGCCGGTCGGGACGAAGGTCGTCGGGGTCATGCCGTCGATCACGCCGGCTTCATAGAGCTGCCTGATATACGAATAGCTCCAGCGGCCGTCCGCCACGTCCGTGAACGGGAAGGGCTGCTCCTCCGGCTGCCCAGAGCCGTAGGTGCCGTAGATATCGTCCATCAGGTTTCGATAGAACAGGTGCGTCTCGATGACGCTCTTGTTGGCGATGCCGCCGACGAACTGCATATGGTCGGCGCGCGTGACAGGCATGACATACCAGATGCCGGGCCGGAAGGTGATGTCGGAATAGCCGTCATAGTTAATCCAGCCCTGCGTACCGTCGCGCTTGAGGCACTCGGTGGTGTTTTTGTCCGTCGTGGTCGGGTAGAGCGCGGACACGGTGTTGACAAGGCCGTCGTTCGGCAGCCAGCTCCGGTCGATGTAGATGCCGCCGGCGGTGTACTTGTCGCAGTACTTGCCCATGTTGATTGAGCCGGGCATCATCAGCACGGACATACCGTTCGACGGTATGGCCGACACGGTGGGGTAGTGGTTGCCGGTGAGCGGATCGGCCGAGGTCTGGTCGCCCGCGTAGGAGAAATAGTAGACGTTCGGCTGGATCTCGATGCCCTTATTGATCTCGAGCGACTTGTCGATCGTCAGGTCGAGGAAGGCGTTGTCGTTGTGCGACAAAAAGTCGGATCTCAGCACGCGGTCAAGCGCCTGGGCAAAGGTCTCGTTGTCGTCCTTGCGGATGCCGAACTGGTCGAGCTGGAAGTCGTACACGCCCTTGAATGCCGAGATGCCGAGCGCGCGCGCCGCGCCCAGAAACAGCGTCGAGAGCGCATTTGCCGCGTCCGGCTGCACGTTGAGAAACGTGGACCCGTCGTGCGGTGCGGCGATGGCGACCAGCGCGTGCACCCAGTCTGCCTTGCCGCCGGTGAACAGCGGTGAGGGCGCCTCGCCCGCGGCCTCGGCCGCCTGCACCTCCTCCGGGCAGCCGTGCGCGAGCAGCTGCGCCAGCAGCCGCGCCGTCGCGCCGCCGAAGCTGTGGCCCACGATGTCGACGGGCCTGTCCGCGCCCCAATCGGGCACGAGCGGGTTCGGGTACGCCGTGCCGAAGCGCGCGTGGCCGAAGCGCTGCGCGTGCGCGATGCCGTAGTCGGCAGTGCCGCCGGTGAGCTCGGCATAGAGCTCGCAAGCGCGGTCCCACGCACTCGAGATGATGCCCACCGAGGCGGCGCGGCAGTCATACCCGCAGGCGTTGAGATAACCCAGTACATCGCCCGCCGCGAGCCCCCAGTAGGGCACGGCGCGGTAGAGCGCGTCGCGCGCGCCCCAGCCCAGCAGACCGTGCACGAACACGGTCGGGTACGGTGTGCGGCCGCCGGATGCTGCGTCCGGCAGCAGGCACGCGCCCACTT
>UQXB01000075.1:0-9406 GCA_900544935.1 uncultured Collinsella sp. | reverse complement strand
TGCCCTCAAGAATCTTAAGCAGCGCCTGCTGAACGCCCTCGCCCGAGACATCGCGGGTAATGGAGAGGTTCTCGGCTTTGCGGGCAATCTTGTCGATCTCGTCGACATAGATGATGCCGACCTGCGCGCGCTCAATATCGCCATCGGCAGCGTTGATGAGCTTGAGCAGGATGTTCTCAACATCCTCGCCCACGTAACCTGCCTCGGTAAGGGCGGTGGCGTCGGCGATGGCAAACGGCACCTCGAGGATGCGCGCGAGCGTCTGGGCCAACAGGGTCTTGCCGGTACCGGTGGGACCGAGCAGCAGGATGTTGGACTTGGCGAGCTCGACCTCGTCCATATCGTCATCGAACTGCGAGCCCATGTCGTCATCAAAGGCAGACACCGCAGCGCCGCCCTCAATCACGCGGCGATAGTGGTTGTACACGGCCACCGACATGGCGCGCTTGGCGTCCTCCTGACCCATAACATAGGCCGAAAGCTCGTCATAGATCTCGTGCGGCGTCGGCACGTGCGTGATGACCTGGCGATCGTCCTCGAGCTCAAAACCCTCGGTCTCGGGGTCCGCGGCGGGCTGGGATGCAGCCTGGCCGTGGTCGTTGAGGAAGCCCGGCAGCTTGCCGTTGCGGGCGGCGTCCATAAAGTCCGAAGCCAGCGACTCCTCCAAAATCTCGGAGCAGGCGGCAACGCACTCGTCGCAGATAAAGATGTTGGTCGGACCCTTTACAAGGCGGCGAACCTGCCCCTGCTCTTTTCCGCAGAAGGAGCAGCGGATGGGGTTGCCGTTCTCGTCAAAGTTGTCCTGCATGTTACCGGCCATCCTAGGCGTCCTTCGCGGCGAGGTCGCGCGAGGTGACGATACGGTCGATCAGGCCGTAGTCGAGGGCCTCGGCAGCGGTCAGGTAGTTGTCGCGCTCGGTGTCGGCCTGGACCTTCTCGATGGGCTGGCCCGAGGCGTCGGACAGGATCTGGTTGAGCTCGCGGCGAGTCTTCTTGATCTCCTCGGCCACGATCTCGATCTCGGTCTGCTGACCCTGGGCACCGCCGCTGGGCTGGTGAATCATGACCTTGGAGTGCGGCAGGCAGAAACGCTTGCCCTTGGCGCCGGCCGAAAGCAGCACGGCGGCCATGGACGCGGCCATACCGACGCAAATGGTCGAGACCTGCGGCTTGATAAAGTTCATAGTGTCAAGAATCGCCAGGCCGGAGTAGACCTCGCCACCGGGCGAATTGATGTAGAGCGAGATATCCTTCTCGGCATCCTGGCTCTCAAGATGCAGCAGCTGGGCAACGACCAGGTTGGCGCTGACGGAGTTGATCTCCTCGCCCAAGAAGATGATGCGGTCGTTGAGCAGGCGCGAATAGATATCGTAGCTGCGCTCGCCGCGCGGCGTCTGCTCGATAACGTATGGCACGAGGGCGGAATCGAACTTGGCGATCATACGCATCTCCATTTCTCTCTTGCGGACCAAATTGGTTCTAGATAAACGTACGGTGCCCGCATGCTATGCATTGGCTGGCACCGTACGAAGCAACCGGATAACCGGTGTATAACTTTACCCCATCACGGGCGCACGCATGCGCTCGCGGGCAAGGTGGCGAGAATTACTCGGCGTCCTTGGCGGTCTCGTCGACCTCGGTCACCTTGGCGTTCTCGACCAGGTGGTCGACGGCCTTGGAGCGACGGATGGACTCGCGGACGGCAGGCATGCGGCCATCGGCGATGAACTCGGCCTTGGAAGCCTCGACGTCCTTGACGCCAGCCTTCTCGAACTCGGCGTTGACGTCGTCCTCGGTAACCTCAATCTTGAGCTCGCGGGCGAGGGCGTCCAGAGCCAGGGACTCACGGGCAACGTCGTTGGCCTGCTTGTGCAGGTCGCCGATGAACTGCTCCATGGTCAGACCGGAAGCGGGAAGCCAGGTGTCCAGGGTCATGCCGCGGGCAGCAAGGTTGGACAGGAAGTTCTGGCCAAGCTCCTCAAAGACGGACTGCTCGTAGTCGGCGTCCATCTCGTCGAGCTGCAGACGCTCAGCAAGAGCGGAGACGCAACGGTTCTCCTTCTCGGCCGGCAGGCGGGAAGCCTTGTCCTGCTCGATCTCGATCTTAATGGCGTCGCGCATGGCATCGATGCTGTCGAAGCCAAAGTCGGACTTGACAAGCTCGTCGGTGAGCTCGGGGGTGTTGCGGACCTTGATGCCCTTGACGGTGACCTCGACGGTGTGGGTCTCGGCCTCCTCGCCCTCCTCGACCTCGTCGGTCCAGGTGACGGTCTTGACGTCGTCAACGTTAGCGCCGATCAGGGCCTCGTTGAACTCCTTGGGGTTGCTGTCGCTACCGGCGATGAGCATGCGGCCCTCGGCGGCAAAGTTGTCGGCGTTCTCGACGGCCTTGAGGTCGACGGTGACGTAGTCCTCGGCCTCGACGGCGCGACCCTCGACGTCCTCGAAGGTGGCACGGTAGTTGAGAAGCATCTCGACCTGGTTGTTGATCTCGGACTCGGTGACCTCCGCAGGGGGCATCTCGATCTCGACAGCGTCGAAGGAGGAGAGCTCAGCGGCGGGACGCAGGGAGAACTCGACGGTGTAGGTGTAGTCCTCGTGATCCTTGGCGAGGTCGAGCTCCTTGTAGTCACCGTTCTTGGTGGGGACGATGTCCAGCTCGTTGAGGACGGCGGGCTCGTTGGCGGCGATCAGGTCGTTGGTGGCCTGAGCGAGGGTAGCCTCGGCGCCAAGAGCGGAGTCGATGACCGGACGGGGGGCCTTACCGGCGCGGAAGCCCGGGAAGCGGTACTTCTTGGCGGTGTCCTTGTAGGCCTTCTTGATCGCGGCGTCGACGTCGGCGGCCGGGATGGTGACCGTAGCGGTGAGCTTGGCGTCCTTGACGTCAGAAGCGGTGATGTTCAACACGTTCCTCCTCATACTGCCCAGCTTATCTGAGGTGCTGGTACCTTTATGCAACAAGCGTCGCGAGGGCATAAGCCGACGCGGGTGCGTTGGTGCGGGCGAAAGGACTCGAACCTTCACGGGAATCCCACCAGAACCTAAATCTGGCGCGTCTACCAATTCCGCCACGCCCGCATGAGCGCACAGACTAGGAATGATAGCAGATACGAACGGCAAGCGCACGCACACCTTTTACAGGCTCACGACCTCACCACGAGTGCAAAAGGCGGGGCGAGTTGCCCCGCCCCGCCAATTACGACTTGTTCGCTGACCCGCTACTCCCCCAGCAGGGCCTTCTCGGGCGTGATGGGCAGCGAGCGCACCTGGTGGCCGGTGGCGTGCGCCACGGCCGATGCCACGGCGGCGAGCGGCGTGTTGATGACGACCTCGCCGATCGACTTGGCACCAAACGGACCCGTCGGCTCGTAGCTCGGCTCAAAGGCCACGCGAATGCTGCCGATATCCAGGCGCGTGGGAAGCTTGTAGCTCATAAAGTTACCGGTGCGCAGGCGGCCGCGATCATCGTGCTCGACGATCTCGTAGAGCGCGTGGCCGATACCCTGGGCAATGCCGCCCTCGGCCTGGACGCGCGCAAGCGCCTCGTTGATCACGGTGCCGCAGTCCACGGCCGCCGCGTAGTCCACCACGGTCACCTTGCCGGTGGCCTTGTCGACCTCGACCTCGGCAATGCCGGCCATAAACGGCGGAGGCGAAACGGGCAGGCAGGCAGAGGCATGCGAGGTGAGCGCGTCGCCGCCCGCGATGTTCTTGACGCACAGGTTGGCAAAGTCGCGCAGCGTGAGGTAGCGGTTCTGCTCGCGGGCGGCACGCTCGTCGGACAGGCGCACGTACTGGCCGTCGAAGACAACGTCGGCGGCGTCCACGTCCCACATCTGGGCGGCCTTAGCGCAGATCTTCTCGCGAAACTCCGTCGCGGCGTTCTTGGCTGCCAGGCCCGTCACGTACGTGCCCGAACTCGCGTACGAACCGGCGTCAAACGGCGACACATCGGTGTCCACGCCGCGCACCACGATCAGCGAGCTCTCCACGCCCAGCTCCTCGGCGGCAATCTGCGCCAGGATCGTGTCGACGCCCATGCCGTTATCGGTAGCGCCGGTGCCGATGGTAATAAAGCCGTCCTCTTCCAGGCGCATGTCGATGCCGGCGATATCCACGTTGGAAATACCCGAGCCCTGCATGGTGAGCGCGCAGCCAAGGGCGCGCACGCGGTCGCCCAGGTCCACGGCCAGCGGCTTGTCGCGCCAGCCGATCATGTCCATCGCGCGCAGCAGGCAGCGGTCGAGTGCGCAGGCGTTGAGCTTCTCGTTGTAGTACTGCGGCATGATCTCGCCCTCGCGCACGATGTTCTTAAGGCGCAGGTCGGCGGGGTCCATGTGCAGCATGTCGGCGAGCTCGTTGACGGCGCTCTCCACGGCAAACTGGCCCTGGGTGGCACCGTAGCCGCGATACGCGCCGCCGCGGTTGGTGTTGGTGTAGACGGCGTCCCACCTAAAGCGGCTCGCCTTTACGTGGTTGTAGATGGGCAGGCTCTTATGACCCGAAAGGCCGATCGTCGTGGTGGCGTGCTCGCCGTACGCGCCGGCGTTGGACAGCGTGTGCAGATCGATGGCCGTGATGGTGCCGTCGTTCATGGCGCCCAGCTTAACGGTCATCTGCATCTGGTGGCGCGAGTTGCCCGCGGTGATGGTCTCCTCGCGGGTATAGCAGCAGTAGCTCGGACGGCCGGTCTGCTGGGTGACGAACGCCACGAAGATCTCGCAGCAGCCCGTCTGCTTGGAGCCAAAGCCGCCGCCGATGCGCGGCTTAATGACCTGCACCTGCGACTGCGGAATATCGAGCGACTGCGCGACCATGCGGCGCACGTGGAAGGGCACCTGCGTGGAGGTGGTCACCGAAATGCGGCCGAAGGCGTCGGTCGTCGCGAAGGCGCGGAAGGTCTCCATGGGCGCGGTCTGGGTGGCCTGGCTGGTGTAGGTGCGGGTGAAGACGATGTCGCTCTGGGCGAACGCCTCATCAAGGTCGCCAAAATCGCTGGTACCGCTGCACACCAGGTTGCGAGCAACGTCGCCGCCCTGCGGGAACATAAAGGTCACGTCGCCCTCGGGGTGGACCACGATGTCGTTATCGAGTGCCTGGGTAAAGTCGAGCAGCGGCTCGAGCACCTCATAGTCGACCTTGATGAGTTTGAGCGCCTTGTCGGCAGCCTCCTCAGTCTCGGCGGCGACGATCGCCACCTCCTCGTTTTGGTAACGGACGAGGTTCTCGAGAATCAGGCGGTCGTAGGGACTCGGCTGCGGATAGCTCTGGCCGGCAATGGTAAAGCGCCGCTTGGGCACGTCCTCGTAGGTGTAGACGCCCACGACGCCGGGCACCTTCAGGGCGCGCGACGTATCGATGGAGCGAATCTTGGCGCGGGCATACGGGCTTCGCTTGAGTTTGACGATGAGCGCGCCGGCGGGCACCATATCGCCCGTGTAGACGGGACTGCCCTCGAGCAGAGCCTTCGAGTCCTTCTTGGGCTGCTTGTGGGTAATCTGCTTGTAGGTGACGCCGTCGCAGCTGGTGTCGTTGACCGGCAGCTCGGGCATCTCAAAGCCCACCTGCACGCCAGACTCGTTGAGGAAGCGGACGATGGCGCGCAGCTGGCTCTCATAGCCGCTGCAGCGGCAGAGGTTGCCGGCGAGCTGGCGCGAGAGCTCCTCGCGCGTGGCGACGAGGCTCGGGTCCTCCTTGGCGGCACGGGCGAGCGCCAGCACGTTCATGATGAGGCCGGGGGCGCAAAAACCGCACTGCTCAGCGCCTTCGGCAGCCATCGCACGGGCGAGAGCCTCGGACTCGGCCTTAAGGCCCTCAAGCGTGGTGATGGTGTGTCCCTCAACACGGGCGGCGGGAACCGAGCAGCTCAGCACCGGGTCGCCGTCGAGCCACACCGTGCACAGGCCGCAGTTGGTGGTCTCACAGGCGCAGCGCACCGACGCACAACCCTGCTCGCGTAACAGTGCAAAGAGCATGGTGTCGGGGGCAATCTGAACCTTGACCTTGCGGCCGTTGAGCGTAAAGGAAAGATCGATGAGTTTGGCAGCCATTAGCGCACCTCGCTAGAATCGACGCCGGGCACGCGGCGGCAGGAATACTCGTCCGTGGCAAACTTGGGGATCTGCACGGTCTCGAGCTCGCGGGCAAGCGCGGCCGAAAGCTCGATGCCGGCGGCGCGACGCACAGCCTGGATGGCGAGCGGGGCCGAGATGCGGCGGCGATACTCGGCAGAGCCCCACAGGTTGGTGCCGTAGCTCAGGGCACGCACGGATGCCGCTAGGGCACGCAGCTCGTCCTCAGAAGGTTGCTCGTTCACCAGGCCACACGCCTCGCCCTGCAGCAAGGTCGCGCGCAGCGGACGGGCGCCCACGGTGACATGCCAGGTGTTATCCCACCAGGCGGCGGTGACGTTTAAGGAGGGGAAGTCGGTCGCGGCCTTGCGCACAGCCTCATAGCTTGCGCGGTAATCGTGCTTAACGACCACGACGTACTCGATCACGTCGCGCACGTAGCCCATGTCCACGAACTCGGCGAGCGGCACGCGGCCGGCCCCCGTCAGCTCAACATAGGAATCGAGCGCGAGGAAGGCGGAGAGAACGTCCGAGAAGCCAAAGCGACCGTAGATGCTGCCGCCCACCGTGGCGGTGTTTCGCAGCTGCACGCCCACGATGTCGTGGACGGCGAACTCAAAGACGTTGTTGACAAGCGCGTTGAGCTCGACATGGCGCTCGAGCTGGCGCAGGGTGCACATGGCGCCGATGCGAAACTCGGTCTCGGTCTCCTCGATCTGATCGAGTCCGCAGGCCGAAAGGTCAATCGCCGTCGCCACGCGACGCGAACCAAGGCGCATCCAGATGCCACCGCCCACAATCTTGTTGTTGCGGTTCTTCTGTAAGAGCTCATAGGCTTCGGCCGCGTTTCCAACACGGACGTAGGTACCGAACTTGAGCACGTTCTCCCCCATCTCTTCACTTGTCCAGTACCTTTAAGTGTACCAAACGAGGGGTCGCACACCGTTTTAGGACAAAATCCACCCGCCCATACATAACTTGCGGTGATATACGGACTGATTAGCCGTTCTGGAACGCAAAACAGTCCGTATATCACCGCAAGTTATGAGGAGTCCTCCGGAATAGAAAAGGCTCCCAGCCGGAATGGCTGGGAGCCTCATCACATGCTATTTCGAGCGAAGATTTAGCAGACGCCCTGAGCGAGCATGGCGTCAGCGACCTTCAGGAAGCCGGCGATGTTGGCGCCCATGACAAAGTTGCCCTCCTGGCCATACTCCTTGGCGGTGTCGTCCACGTTGTGGAACATGCCGCGCATGAGCTGCTCGAGCTTGCCGTCGACCTCCTCGAAGGTCCAGGACAGGTGCTCAGCATTCTGGCTCATCTCCAGACCGGACACGAGCACGCCGCCGGCGTTGGCAGCCTTACCAGGCATAAAGGCGACGCCGTTCTCCTGGAAGTAGGTCGTGGCCTCGATGGTCGTGGGCATGTTCGCGCCCTCGCCGACCACCTTGCAGCCGTTGGCGACGAGCGCCTGGGCATCCTCGAGCAGCAGCGTGTTCTCGCGAGCGCAGGGCAGCGCGATGTCGCAGGGCAGCTGCCAAACGCCACGGCCGTCGCCCTCGTGCCACACGGCGTTGGGCTTCTCGTCAACGTACATAGCGAGCGTGACGCCCTTGTCGTGGCCGGAGCGCTTCTTGTTGTAGACGTGCTCGAGCACGGTGTAGTCGATGCCGTCGGGATCCTCGACCCAGCCGTGGGTATCGGAGCAGGCGAGCACCTTGCCGCCGAGCTGGGAGACCTTCTGGACGGCGTAGATGGCGACGTTGCCGGAGCCGTGAACGACGACGTTCTTGCCCTCGAAGGAGTCGCCGCGGCTCTTGAGGAACTCGTCCACAAAGTAGGCCAGGCCGTAGCCGGTGGCCTCGGTACGGGCGAGCGAGCCGCCAAAGGAGAGGCCCTTGCCGGTGAGGACGCCGGTCCACTCGTTGGTCAAGCGCTTGTACTGACCGAACAGGTAGGCAACCTCGCGGCCGCCAACGCCCAGGTCGCCGGCGGGAACGTCGGTGTTGGGGCCGATGTGGCGATAGAGCTCGGTCATGAAGGACTGGCAGAAGTGCATGATCTCGTTGTTGGACTTGCCCTTGGGGTCAAAGTCGGAGCCGCCCTTGCCGCCGCCCATGGGAAGAGTGGTCAGGCTGTTCTTGAGGATCTGCTCCAGGCCCAGGAACTTGAGCATGCCCAGGGTGACCGTCGGGTTAAAGCGCAGGCCGCCCTTGTAGGGTCCAATGGCAGAGTTGAACTCGACGCGGTAGCCGCGATTGACCTGGACCTTGCCCTGGTCGTCGACCCAGGGGACACGGAACATGACGATGCGCTCGGGCTCGACGAGGCGCTCAAGCAGGGCGGCCTCCTCGAACTCGGGATGGGCGTCGAGCGCCGGCTGGATGGTACCGAGGATCTCGGTCGCGGCCTGGATGAACTCAGGCTGCTCGGGATAGCGGGCCTTGAGCTCGTCGAGAACTTTCTGCGTGTAGCTCATGCTTCCTCCAATTGATGGAAAAGAAAAGTGTCGTTCGAGGCGCCCCATGCGCCGCGAGCTTTATCGAGTATGAATAATATCGCACTGTTGCAGCAAAGTTTCGCATAAGCCGACGAGCAGATGTTTCGTTTTGATTACGATGCAGGTAGAAGCGTTTTTGAGTGCCTGACGTGCAAAACCTGTGTTTCAAACCTGTTTCGTCCACATGTTCCAAACCACATTGGGGCACCTTTGTGGTGGTGTGGGGGTTAAAGGACGAGCTGATGGTAGTCGGCGGGGGTTACGCGGCCTTCGGTGGCAGCGCGGAAGGCGGCGAGTGCATCGCCCGAGAACGGCATGGCCCAGCACAGTCCGCAGCCGGCGGTGATGGAGCCAGGCAGCGGCATGATGCGCCCGGGCACACCGGCGGCAAGGCACAGCTGCTCGCATTCCATCACATCGAAAGTGCTGTCGAACGACACGATGATCTTGCGTTCGTGGTCGAGAGCATCACCGGACGGGCCTTCGCGGTGTGCCTCACGATACGCCGCGGCGGCCGCTTCCTCTTCCGCAGTATGTCCACAGCCACCGCAGCAGCAGGTACAGGGCTCGGAACCATCGCAAGTGCAAGGCTCTCCAGTGTCGGGGCAAATATCGTGAGACATGGCAACTCCAATCGTCTAGGCGAGTAACTCGGCCGCCGCAAACTCCTCGGGCGTATTGACGTTCTCGAAGCAGAGCGTCGAGCCCGCGGCCTTAACGACCTGCGGCTCATCCATATAACCAGCCTGAACGCGATTGATCAGGCAGCGAATGCGCTGGCGGTCGCAGGCGAGCAGCTCATGGGCGACCGCGTCGAGCCGCGCCGCGAGTTCAT
>UQXB01000074.1:0-9413 GCA_900544935.1 uncultured Collinsella sp. | reverse complement strand
ACCTTCTGGTCATGCCGTCCTCTTTGAATGACAAGTTGTCGCTCTGGTGGTCGCGCAGCGTCAACTAGTTACGCGGTTTGGTAAAACCGCGTAACCCAACTAGAAGCGGTTGCCGCGGAAGCCGCCGCCGTTGCGGCCGCCACGATCGCCACCGCGACCGCCGCGGTCGTTACCGCGGTTGCCGCCGAAGCCGCCACGGTTGCCACCGCGATCGCCATAGCCACCACGGTTGCCGCCAAAGCCGCCGCGACCGCCACGGTCGCCGCCACGGCCACCACGGTCGTCACGGCCGCCGCGAGGACCGCGATCCTCGTCCAGGCCCATGGCGACGAGCGGAGCGATAACCTTATCGAGAGCGGCCATCAGCTCGGTGGCCTCCTCGTAAGAAAGCTCGGGCAGGAGCTTCTCCTTCTTGTTGGCAAGCTCGACCAGGCCCTCAGCGGCATCCTCGGCGGCGAAGACAACAATCTTGCGCATATCGCCCTCGGCGTCGTCGATGCGGCCGACCAGATCGGCAGCCTCGGCCTCAGCCATCAGGCCATCGAGCTCACGAAGGCGCATGCCCAGCAAGTCGGACATTTCCTTCTGCTCCATCTTGGGCTTGAGGTCAAGAAGCTTGATGGCGCGCTCGATGTTCGCCATGCGCTCGGCCTTGGCCTCCTCCTCCTTGGAAATAGCAAAGCGACGGCTACGCAGCAGGCGGGCGGCCTTCTGCATCTTGTCCATCAGCTCTTCGTCATCGTAATCAACGGCGGCCTCGACAACCTCGGCCTCCTCCTCGGCGGAAACCTCGTCAGCAGCCTCAACCTCGGCAGCTTCGGTCTCCACGGTCTCGACTGCCTCGACCTCGGCAGCCATGGTCTCGTTCTCGGTCTCGTTCATGATCTCTTCGTTCTCGGACATGAGACTCCTTCTTGGCCCTCTCGGGCATCATCGCCCCATTCGCGGGGCCCGTCGCGCACTCTTTGCGCTTTAAACATTCATGCCTCTCGGCAAAACGTCCATTAGTTTATGGTGTCGCCATCCAATCTAGCTGCAGAATCTATGTGCACACATTAATGCGACATGTGTGACTCGCGACGAGCGTACACCAGCGACGCCACGAACCCGACCACGGCAATTACAGCCGCTACACGCACGGCAGCTGCAAATCCAATCGCCTGGGCAACGTCTGTCGCAGCGCCAGCGGCGCCGGCGGTCGCAGCAGAACTCGAGAGCAGACCGATAAACAGCGACGGGCCAAACGATGCGGCAATCATATTCCACGTGTTAAGCAATGCCGTTCCGTGAGGATGTTCAGCGGCGGGTAGCGTCTCCAAGCCGGCCGTTTGCGAGGGGCTCAGCACCAAACCGACTCCGGCATACACCACAACGGTCAGCGCCACGACGACGCCGATGTTCATGCTTGCCGCCGTCATCGAGATGGCAGTCTGCCCCACGGCAATCAGGGCAAAACCGACCGGCAGCAGCGGCCATGCGCCACGGGCGTCCATCACGCGTCCGCCCACAATCGAGGTCACGGCGTTGCAGGCAATCGCCGGCAAAATGAGCAAGCCCGCAATAAGTGCGGTCATGCCGTATGCGCCCTCAAAATAGAGCGGCAACAAAACGCTCATCGAGAACGTCGTCATCATCGACACCACCACAAGCAAACACGCAGGCCAAAAGCGAAAGCTCGCCATGGGACGCACGTTAAGCACCGGATGCTCGAGCTTGAGCTGACGGGCCGCAAACAGGCCGAGCAGCACAATGGCGGCGAAAAGCGCCACGATGCCGGCAATCAGATTGGTCGAGAACTCGCCTACGGAATACACAAATGCCGTAATGCCGGCGGCGAGCAAAACAACCGACAGAATATCAAGCGTGGTGTTCGAGCGCTCTCCGACATTCTGAACAAGCTTAACGCCCGCCGCAGCGACCACAATGCCGCCCACCAGCGGCACTACAAACACCGCCCTCCAGCCAAATAACGTGCACATAAGACCGCTAATCACGGGTCCAAACGCCGGTCCTAGCGTAATGCAGGCGCCGCCCAGGCTCAGATACAAACCGAGCTTCTCGCGCGGGGCGCAAGACAGCACCACGTTCATCATGAGCGGGAACAAGATGCCCGATCCCGCAGCCTGCAAAATACGACTTGGCAGCAAAACGCTAAACGACGGAGCGACCAGGCACAGGACTTCGCCGGCGACCATGCATCCGCATGCGAAAAACAGCAGCTTGCGCGTCGAGAAACGGCCGGACAGGAAGGCCATGATGGCCGTAAAAATCGACGTCACGATCATGTAGCCCGAGACGAGCCACTGTGCCGTGGTGGCACCCACCGAAAAGGCTGCCATAATGTCGTGCAACGCCACGTTAATGATGTTCTCGTTAAACGCGGCAACAAAGGCTGCAATATACATTACGACGAGAATCGCCGCAGAGGCCGATGGCGTTACTTGAACTTGTTGCTGAGATTTGCTCCCCATGCATTTCCTTCCTCTTGGAACGACAGTCGCATCGCCCCAGAGGAACGGTCCAGGGCGAAAAATGAGCCCTAGACTTACGCCAGACGCCGTACACGACGAATCTGGCAACATGGTCCAACATCGAAAGATTGTAACGCGGACGCACAGCTTTCCTTCCGCGCTATTATTAAAAGTCCACGAAAGCATAAGACATGAGGAGCCCGCCATGATTAAGCCCATCATGAAATCCGAGTTCTTTTTGCGTCTGCCTTCCGAAGACGCGGGACCCGACGATGCCGCAACCGGGCAGGATCTCCTGGATACACTCCACGAGCATGAGCGCGAGTGCGTGGGCCTCGCCGCCAACATGATCGGCGTGCGCAAACGCATCATCTGCGTAAAGGACGGCAACAGGACACTCCTGATGTACAACCCTCAAATTCTTGAGCAGGTCAATGCCTATCAGACGAGCGAAGGATGCCTCTCGCTGACCGGCGAGCGTCCCTGTACCCGCTATCGCCGCATTAAGGTTGAGTATTTGGACGAGAACTTCGTTCACCGCATCAAAAACTTCTCGGGCTACACCGCCGAGATCATCCAGCACGAAATCGACCACTGCAATGGCGTCGTGGTTTAGGCCACCTGCCAAAATGAGGGTACCGGAGGCCTCCCTATGGATATCAGCCGCTTTGGCGAATTCGCCATCTTAGCGCAGTCACGCACGTTTCTTGATGCGGCGGAACTGCTTTTCATGTCGCAATCAACCCTCTCCAAGCACATCATGGCAATGGAGCACGAACTCGGCTGCAAGCTCATCGATCGAAGCCAGCGCCACGTAACACTCACCGCGCAAGGTGAAGCGCTCCTCCCCTATGCGCAAAAAATTGCGACGCTTCAGCATCGCTATCTTGCCGCCATTCAAATAGGTGCAGGTGAGCCGCTCGAGCACCTCACCGTAGGTTCTATCCCCATTATGGCCCCTTATGGGATTACGGACGCCGTCATCGATTTTCAGCAGGCGAACCCCTCATATTCTGTCGAGCTCATCGAAGGCGAGGGCGACACACTCAAGCGCATGCTCCTGCACGAGGACATTGACCTGGCCTTCATCCGTGACAGCGGCGCCATCGAGCCGGAGTTCAAAAAGATTCCCTTTACGACCGACCGACTCGTGGCCGTCCTTCCGCTCGACCATCCGCTCGCCGAACGTGACACCGTCGAGATAGACGACCTTATCGACGAGAATTTCCTCATGCTTCCCCAAGGCTCGTTCGTAAGCGAGCTCGTCCTTTCCCTTTGTCGCGAAGCTGGATTTGGCCCACGTGTTACGTTCACCGGCAAACGAGCCGAGAACATCATCTCCCTTGTCGCGCGCGGCGCCGGCGTCTCATTCCTCATGCGCAAGCCGACGGAATCGCTCGCCAGCGGAAAGGTAGCCCTGGTGCCGCTTGAGCCCGCGACGACCTCCGAGGTAAGGCTCTACCTCAAGCGAAACGCCGCGCACTCGCAGGCGGTCGTCTCGTTCATTGGCTTCCTCCCCTACCGTCAGCTCCTGCAGGGCGACCGTGCGTCTTCCACCGCGGCACGACCGTCATAATCCCCGCTGCTCCACAACCGCAGACTTGCGTCCGCAAACACGCTGACAACGGCACGAAACACAAATATGCCTCGGGCGGCACGTCACCGTCCGAGGCATATTTAGTTAAAGTGCGCAGACAGACTAGTCCACCGAGATGTTGAGCGCCTTACCGCCCTCGTCCTTCCTGGTGCCGATCACCATAGCGGCGACAAGAGCCAGAACGAAAGCGACCACACCGGAGATGACAAGGCCGATAAAGCCCGTGTCGATGCCGGCAGGGTTAATAAAGCTCGGGAAACCGAGCGGGCCGGAGGCACCGAAGGCATAGAGTTTGGCACCCATGAGGCCGGCGATGGCGCCGCCTACACCAGCGGAAATAAAGGTTGCCCACATAAGACGCTTACGCGGCAGCAAGATGGCGTAAAGCGCAGGCTCGTTGACACCGAAAATCGAAGAGACAAGAGCGGGAATGTTGACGGCAGCATTTTCCTCGGAGTCCTTGGTTCGGATGACCATGCCAAGCACAGCACCGGCGATGGCACAACCGCCTGCATACACGAGCGGGTTAATGAGGTCATAGCCGTAGGTTGCGACATCGAGAAACCACAGCGGGATGATACCCCAGTGCAGGCCGAACATGACGAGCAGGCTCCAGAACGTGCCGATGACAAAGCCGGCGATGGCGGGCTGGAAGTTGATGAGCATCAAGATGATCTGGGCAACGATGTTGGAGAGGACCGTCATGACCGGACCGACCACAAGCAGGCCAAGGATGCCGCAAATGAGGAGCGTCAGGATGTTGGAGAAGAACGAGCTCACAAGCGCGGGCAGCGCGTTAGAAAGGGCCTTGTGCACCTTGGAGGCAATCCAGACGATAAAGATCGCAGGCAGAATCGTCGATGAGTAATTCTGCATGATTAGCGGGATGCCAAAAATATCACCGTAGACATTGGACTCGAAGACCGTACCGGCGCCGAGCGTGTAGAGCGGATCTCCGCCCATAAGGGCAACGAGCGTCGGGTAGACGAGGATACCGCCGAGCGCCATTCCCATAACGGGCTTAAGTCCGAACTTCTTGGCCGACGTCCAGCCAATGATTAGCGGAAAGTAATAGAAGACCGAATCTCCGATTGCCGAGAGCGTCACATACGTATTGCTGTCCTTGGCAAGCCAACCGGCAACCGTGCAGAGCGCGAGCATCGACTTGATAAAGCCACCGGCCATAAGCACGCCAAGAACCGGCTGCAGAATCTCGGAAATGATGGCGAGCAGACGCGAGAATGGATCACCCTTCTTGACGTCGTCGCCCTCATCGATATCGAGCGCGGGCTTGGCGTCGAACCCGCCAATCTTAACAAGGTCGTTGTAGACGGCCTCGACAGTGGCACCAATCACGACCTGATACTGTCCGCCGGCCTGGATGACGTCAACGACGCCCTTCGTCGCCTTAAGCTCATTGGTCTGGGCGAGCGATTCATCCTTGAGGTGGAAGCGGAGACGCGTAATGCAGTGGCTCACGTCTAACACATTGTCTCGACCACCGACCTTTGTGATGATTTCATCGCAAAGCTTCTGGTATTTCATGGAATTCTCCTTTTTCTGAGCGGGGCATAGCGTAGATTTCAGGCCTCCGTAGTCGACGTGGGAGGACAAGGAACCCGCTTCCCCCTTTGAAATCCGCGGACGCACGTACGCCCGGAATGGGAAACGGCAGAGAAGATGGAAGATGCCGATCGCATGGCAGTGAGCCTCATTGGCCCATGCCACGCAATCAGGTCTACAGACGCGAAGCTGCTGCGCCGAGAAGTCTCGTCGTCTGGCAGAACTTGTCACACAGACGTTCCGGTTCACCCTGGGGAATCTGAGTACGCTCGGTCTCAAAGGAGAGGCCGTACTCGCGTGCCGGAAGGAAATACTCGAAATAGCCGTTGGTGTAACCGCAAACTATTCCCTCGACCGGGCATTCGCGCTTCATGCGAATACCCAGGTCGCTGCCGAGCTCACTCGGGAACACAAAGAGATGCAGGCCGCCCAAACTGATGACGGCACACTTAAGCGTGAGCGAAAAGTCGTCATGGGCAACGGTGTGATAGAACGTCTGAGGCTCGATGCGGTCGAGAACGACCTCGCGATCGAGCTTGATCTGGGAAATCGCCTCGGCAAGACCGGTCGAAACGCGCTCGACCTCGGGAATGCCGCGTCCCTGGCGAAAATTGCGGTCGCTACAGTCGCCAGCAGCACCGACGACCATGGCCGGATAGTAACCAAGACTCTGAGCGAGCTTTTTGCCGGTAAGACCGGCGAGTTCGCTCGTGAGCTCCGTGCAGTCGGGTCCGACGCAAGCAGAATGCACCGCCCAGTTCACAAAGCCCGCAAATGGCTTGCCTTCGGTATCGAAGAACGATACGACAATGACCTCATTGTCGGCGAGTTCACCTGGGATGATGCGGTTGTCGTAGAAACCGGTGATGACCTGCTTGCCCAAGCGACAAATCGCGGGCTGTGCGTTGGCGCGGCACTCCTCAAAACATTGGCAAATGGTATCGAGGAACCAGCGGTAGTAGTTCTCGTCGAATTTTCCCGTCCACCAGCTGCGGTGGTAAGCGACGATTGAAGTATGGTCGTGCGTCGCCGAGAGCAGGACGCAATCACGGTCAATGCCGTAGCGCTCGGCGAGCATTGTCTTGACTTCCTCGGCCATGCTTTCCTCGAACTCGAGGACATCGGCATTAAAGAGAAACACTTCACGTTCGCCTTGCTGGAAGAGGATGGCGTTGGCGAAGACGTCGTCATGGACGCCCGTCGCAGGTTCAAGACGGTTGGGAAGATTGCGGTAGCCAATCAGGTAGATGTCGCCCTGTGGGGTGATTTTGCGGCGCGCGTGTCCAATGTTCATGCAAGTTCTCCTTTTTGTCGCGCCGCGTTTAAAGCGGCAAGGATGGTTTGGAGGAGGCGCTCATGCGAACCGGCGGCAAAGCCGGAGTTCATGGCCTCATAGGTGATTTTCTCGTACGCATCGGGAGCCGGCAGATACTTCTGCCCTCCGTTGACAAGCGTGGCAAAGAGCAGGGGGCAGAATCGGGCGGCACGCACGGCGGCGCCAAACGAGCTCGAAACCTCGGGCTGGATACCAACGAACTCGGCATTTCCCAGCCGAAGTAAATAGACCCTCGTACGCTGTTCGCCTGCCGCATGAAACTCATAAGTTCGATGCGGGGCCAATGAGCAGAAGTCGGCGCGCGTCTGGGCGGGCAAAAGGACGTCGACCGCGCGAGCATCGACGCCGATGGCATCGTCCTCACGCGCCGCACGGACGGCCTCAATCAACGCATCGCTCATAGCGCGACCCTGTCGATGCAGCATGCGATATCCACTCTCGTGAGCATCTAACGTTTGCTTCGCCCCGGTCGAATCGAACGCAACGGTCACGGCGCGCTCCGCCGGACTCTGATCCCCCGCGGCACCGGGCAGCAGCAACACGACTCCGCCCAATTCGCGCTCGAGAGCCGTGGCGGCAAAGCCAAAGAGGTCCCCGCTCACCAAGCGCTTCCCCTGAGAATCGTGCGATCCGTCGAGCACGGAGGACTGAACGTCCGCCGTTGCGAGCACGGCAACATACTCGCCCCCGGCATCCCTTATGGCGAGTACGGGCATCGCGTGGTCGGCAAACCCCTTGGGGTCTACTCCCAACCACCAGCCGGCAGGCGTCTCGATGTCGCGATTAACGTTCACAGGACAGTAGCCCTCCGCCGAGGCGAGCGTGACAGAGCGAATGCCCGCAACCGCCTGCTCAACGGCCGCGCGTGTCGCGGCGATGAGCGCGGCACGATAGCGCTCATTTCGATCGCGGGCATCGGTGTCGGCCAGATGCCCAGGGGTGCGCACGTGAGGCGCAGAAAACGTGTGGGTCGGGACCACCCAAGAAAAGGCGCCGTCGCAATTGGAGACATCCTTGACAACCTCACGCAGATCGACGAGTAGGGCCGGAGCGATCGAGGTAACCTCAAGTGAAAGGATGCAAGCGCGCCGCCCCATCCCTTCGACTACGAAGGCACGGGCAAAGATTTCATGACGGAGTGCGTCGAAACCGTCGAACGGCAATACGTCCTCTAAGTTAATGGCCACCCGGGCGGCTCCGGCCTTCATCTCTCCCTTATCCATGGCGAACGCCCTCCTTTATCTGTCGCTCACTCGATGCCGTACAAGCGCTGTGCCGTACCGCCAAGCATAAGGTCCTTGTCCGTATCACTTAAATCTGTGGCGCGGACGCAGGCGACACCCTCTGTTAGCCACTCGCGTTTAACGGGATAACTCGTACCAAAGACAATATGGTCTGCACCAAGGACTTCAACCGCACAGGCAAGAAGCGTCTCGCCCCAGGGCTGAGCATGGGACATGTCGAAATAAACGTTGTTCTCAAGACGCTTGGAGACCGTCTCGGTATCGGTCTGGAAGCGACCCGAGGCATCTGGACGCTTGGAACCGTGCGGCAGCAGCATCTCCTTAAACGCAAAATAAGCGCCACCGAGCATGGAGTGGACCATCTTGACGTTGGGATAACGCTCGAAGAAGTCGCTGAAGATTTCACGACCGATTGCCGTGGTCTGGTCGACGCAACGGCCGTAGGAGCGACGCAGGTTGTCGTATGCGAGCAGCGACTCGTTCTCGACCGGCACGGGAACATGGTGCACGTAAACGGTGACATGGCGTTCGTTCACGTGCTCGAAAAAGCTCGAGAAGACCTGGTCGTCGAGATAGCGCTTGCCGTAGTGGGCGCAGAGTTGCACGCCCGCGAAACCCTCGTCGAGCCTGCGATCGAGCTCCTCGAGGTTCGCCTCGGTGCCAAAGGGAGGCACGGCGACAAGCGGTATCAAGCGACCGTTCGACGCTTTTGCGTCAGCGGCCATACCGTCGTTGAAGCGTCGGCACATCTCGAGTGACATCCACTCATGGCAGCCGGGGAGTTTGAGAATCGCTTTATCGACCCCCGCCTCGTCCATGTCTGCCAGACGCTTCTCAAGGGTGTAGTCTCCCTCGATATAGTTGAGGCCCGGGAAGCCAGCGGGCTTTTCGATCACAATCTGTCGCTTGCCTGTGGGGCTTACGGTCAGGTAACCCTCGGTGTCGTAAGCGCGGAGCACCTCGGCCAAAAACTGTTCACAGAGCATCTCGTCATGGAAGATGCGCTCGTCAAACCAGTAGGAATTTGCATCGATAATCATTGGTGGGGACCGCCTTTCATCTTGTCGAGAACATTCTAAAAAAGCGGACACACGGACATCAATTCCAGTTGAAGCACACTGTATTCCATTTTGGAATACAGTTTTCCGTTGTTTAGAGGCTTTAGCCTGTGCGGGGCGCGCAGCGCGCCGCATCAGAAACCA
>UQXB01000073.1:0-9437 GCA_900544935.1 uncultured Collinsella sp. | reverse complement strand
CGACCCGAGCCATCAACATCAACGACGCCCGAGCCATCTGCGATCTTATCCAAGATCATCTGGCCTAAAACCTGCCAAATAGGGACAGGTTTATTTTGGCAGGTTTTATCTGGGCAAACGTCATTTCCACCACAGAGGGGCCAGGCACCTTTGTGGTGGTTTTTGCTTTGACGGGCCGCGCCTGCGCCTTGGTATACCATGTACACCACTTTCGACCTCATCCAGCACCGTCGCACAACCCAGAAAGGCCCCCATGGACACCACCTTCAGCCACATTAAAGCCGTACTCTGCGATATCGACGGCACGCTGCTCACGAGCCAGCACACGGTGTCCCCGCGCACCGTGGCGGCGATTCGCGCCCTGCGCGAGCGCGGCGTACTCTTTGGCCTGTGCACCGGGCGCGACGCCCGCGCGACCGAGGCCATGTACGAGCTCTGGGGTATCGAAGGCCTGGTAGACGTGCTGGTGGGCTGCGGCGGCGCCGAAGTCATCGACCGCGCGCATGACATCAACGAGCTGAGCTACCCGCTGCCAGGCGAGACCATCGCACACATCTGCGAGCACATGGCAGACCTGCCGGCAACGCCCGTTTGCCCTCGGGACGGCGTGCTCTATGTGCCCGAGAGCAATGCATGCGTCGAGCACCTGTCGCGTGTCGACGGCGTGCCCTACAAGGTGGTCGACTTTGCCGTGTTTTTGCGCGAGCCGCAGACCAAGGTGATGTTTACCATGGCGCCCGAGGTGATGCCGCAGGTCATCGAGCGGGCGTCGTCGCTCGCCGACGACACCGTTAAGGCGGCGGCTCTTCAGACCACGCAGCGACTCTACGAATTCATGGATCCGCGTGTGTCCAAGACGCGCGGCCTTGTGCGCGTGGCGGAGCTCAACGGCATGGAGCTCC
The DNA here is from genome assembly GCA_900544935.1 of uncultured Collinsella sp. Taxonomy (GTDB): domain Bacteria; phylum Actinomycetota; class Coriobacteriia; order Coriobacteriales; family Coriobacteriaceae; genus Collinsella. Next base: position 8,535 of record UQXB01000073.1, on the reverse strand, counting down.
AGAACATCTGCGTGTTTGGCGATGCCGATAACGACACCTGCATGGTGGCCGACGCCGGCGTGGGCGTGTCCATGGCAAATGGCAGCGACGCCACCCGTGCCGCCGCCGACTTTGTAACCGCCAGCAACGACAAAGACGGCATAGCGATCTTTATCGAGGAGCATCTGCTGTAGCGCCGGGGGAGAACCATCACAAAGGGGACAGGCGCCTTTGTGGTGGCCTCAGGCGATTTGGGCGAGTTGATGCCTGCAATCTGCGCGCAAATACCAATATGGTTGTCTGAACATTACGCTTCTGACTACCGATGAGTTAAAGATATTCTCATCAGTTTGGTAGGGTATTTCTCCCGGTAAATGACCTACAGCTCATGGTCAATTTTCGACTGTTTACAGGATGTTTACTCTTGAGCAAAATGTTGTGCAAATAAATCTAATGCCATTAAAAAATGATGGGCAACTAAATTACCAGTAGAAACAAAAAATAGATAGCGAATAAACGAAGGTAAATCTGAGCAATTGTCAAGAGAATTGACAATTCGCTACAAAACTATCGGTTTATTTGCCCAGATGTTCAAACAATCGTTAGAATAGTCATTACTAAACGTGCGCAATTACAGATTGCGCAGATACGTTTGATAGTGAAAGAGCAAGATCGCGGTCTCTTGGGGAGGAGACATCGATGAAAGCAAATTCAGACAAATCTAAGCAGAGCAATAAAGCGATGCATCGTGTGCTAGCAGGCGTTTTGTGCGGAGCCTCCGTTTTGAGCCTGGTACTGTCGCTCGTCATGCCTCCGATCTCGCAGGCCATTGCCAACGATGCCCAGGCGGTTTCTGCCGAAAAAACTGTGACGGGGGATTCCTCAAGTGAGCCCACTGATGTGGGCAACACCAACAATGGGGATACCAAAAACCAGATTAGCGACGATTCCGAGGACGGCGCGAGCGAAGACGCCGCTGCCGCAGGCCTGCCGTCCGACGACACGAAGGTCGAGGGTGACACGCAGCCTTCCGACGCACAGCCTGCGGATGATGAAACTAACGATGAAAACGCTATCGCTCCCGCTACCGTCAGTGCCGATGGCTATAACGAGGTGAAAGGTAATATTGCTGAGACGTTCACCAATGGCGGCAAGTTCCGACTGACGGATTATGCCTATTCGGATAAGCAGATCACTATCAGCAAAGACACCACCATCGATCTTAACGGCAACATGCTCTGTAACCGTTCTGGCGGCTTAGACTCCTTCTTTGTGGTCGAAAACGGAGCCACGCTCACTATCGAGGATTTAGGCCAAACAACAATAGATGCACCAAGTTCGGTCGATACGGCCAATACGCCGGCGGGTCAGCTTGCGAGTATGGAGTGGGAAAAGGGAAGCAGCTCTAATAACGGCACTCCTAAGAGTCTTACTTACTATGAGACTAAGAGCACGCCCAAGACAGATGGACTTGGCACCACCGAGACTACGTACAGGCATGTCGTTACGGGTTTTGGCGCTATCGATGCAGCATCGGACAGCGGTTCCGTAAAGTATGTAGTCAACGTTGAAGCGGGCGGCATACTCAATCTCAAGGGCGGCATGATTACCACGGCTGCCAATCTGGGCAACAACGGTCATGTGATTTATTCCGAGGGTACAGTCAAAATCGAGGGCGGTTACGTCACCAACGGCAACGGCGGTGGCTGGGGCGGTGGCCTGTGCATAGCAGGCACGAATCCCAAACTCGAAATGACAGGCGGTGTGGTCGCGGGAAACAAGGCGGCTGCTGGCGGCGGCATCTTTGCTGACTTTACAGCCACTCTGAACCTTGCGGGCGGAATTATCTCTGGCAACGCTACGTATGGAAATCCCATCAACAATGGTGAAGACACCGGCGACGGTGGCTACGGTGGCGGTGTTTATACCAAGGGTGCAAACGTTACCATTAGCGGTTCTGCCTGTATAACTAACAACCGAGTCAACGATCGCATCACTTGGGATAAACTTTACAACAATGGCCTGCTCGGTGGCGGCGGCATTGCATGCACACATGGTGGCAAGCTCAGTATAGCGGACGGCTTGATTACGGCTAACTATTCCCATGAGGCTGGCGGTGGCGTCTACGCAGGTTTCTACAGTAAGAACAACGGCAAGAACATTAGCTTTGAAATGACTGGCGGCACGATTGCCGGTAACGAATCCGATAACGCCGAGGGCGGCGGTCTGCGTGTCGCTGGCGGCGAAGGTGGCGACAATGTTGGCACGACTGCAACAATTAACGCTGGCGAATCTGGCAAGATTTACATTACGAACAACAAGACGATGACGGGTAGCACCCCGAATCGTGGTGGCGACTGGGGCGGCGGTGGCGTCTTTATCCAGAAGGGCGGCAAGCTCAATATCGTAAAGACGCTGATCACTCAAAATGATGCCGGCGGCTGGGGTGGTGGCATCGGTGCCTGCCCCACGGGAGAGACGATTGTCTCGCACTCAAATGGTGCCGCAATCTACAACAATACGGATCATGGTTATGATGATCACATGTCTGCCGGAGGTAATGGCAAGAACGAGGACAGCGATTCTAACTACATTACCTCAACCTTCAAAGAAGCCGGTCACCAGGATTTCTTCCTGGTGCGCAAGAATGACAGCAATAAGACGGTTGCAGTTGTGCTCGGCAAGATGCTCGGCGGCGGCTCAGCTGGCTGGCAGGGCACTTGCGATAATGCGAAGATAACCATCGATGCCAACGGCGGTGCCGAGGCCAAGTACATGTTCGGTTTGGAGGCCCATCCGACTGATGATGCCATAGTAAATGCGCAATTGGCAGCTACGACCATCATCAGCGGCAACTACTCGTACACCCATGGCGGCGGCATTATGACCAACGGCGACCTCACCGTCGGCGAAGTCAATGATCTGAGCGTTTATCCGAGCATGAAGCTCAATGCCACTAAGGTGCTTGTAGATGCAGACGGAAAGTCGCAAGAGCTTGAGGGACACGGGTACAAGTTTAAGCTGCTCCGCAAGGATGGTGCCACTGAGCCTTCTTGGAAAGAGGACGGCACATTAGATATGGGCAATTGCAGTGTTGCGGGCGAGGCGTCTGTTGACCAAACAAGCGGCGAAATCACCTTCGACTCTGGCAAGGACTATTCTTCGGGACAATACGTTTTCTATCTAGTTGAGGAACCCATCAGCGGCGAAAACGAATTAGACACCAAATTCGATAAGACCATTTACAAGATCGTGGCAACAGTTGATAGCAATCCATACAATATCGACCATCTCATGTCGATTCCAATTAAGTATTACAAGGTAAAAGAAGTAACAGTTTATAAAAAGAACGAGGATGGTAGCAACTTCGTAGCACTTGCCTCCGGAAGCTATTCCGTTAACACCTCGGATGACACGAAGACTACGGTTGTTATCGGTGGCGAGAATAACCCGACCTTTATCAACAAAATTGAGCCCTATGCCTCTGTCGGCTCCTGGACGCCAGCGGCGACTAAGGTCGTTGAGGGTGGCGAGATGAAGGAGTTCACGCTCGAGTTTGCGGATAACGAAGGGTTCGAGAACGCTGAGAGGGTTACGACTAAGGCCAACGGCAAAAAGTCCCAGAAGCTTGATTTCCCAAATATTGAGTATGACCTTGCCAGCTTGAAGCAGGGAGACTCTGATGATTCGGGTCGTGGCGCTAAAAAAGACTTCAAGTACTACGTGCGCGAGAGTACAGAGTTTTCGCTGTTCTCGCACTATACGTACGACAAGTCGGTCTATCGATTTGATGTCACGATGAAGGACAAGGAGAACGGTTCAATCGAGGCCGAGAAAGTGACCTTTACCAAAATCAAGGACGCTGACGGTATTGATATCGATCCCAACAAGCAGGTTCCCGTCGCCTTCGACGTCAGCAAGCCCGAGTCCACCCCCACTTTCACCAACACCTACTCCACCTCTTTGCCCCTTTCTGGTATGTCGGGCGTCACTCTGACGTACCTTGCCGGCGCGGCGGTGCTTTGCGCTGCTGCGGCCTGGATGCACATTCGTCGCAAGGCGAATGTGAAGGGAGGCGAGCGTCGTGAATAAGAAAGTTTGCTCCTTCCCGATCTTGTTTGCGCTGCTTGCCCTCCTGATCGGCACCTGCGCGGTTGTGTTCCCCGCATCCGCGCAGGCCGCGCCGACCTCGACCGGTTCCATCACGGTGAGCGGCACCGTGGCGAGCAGCTACGACGCCTACCAGATCTTTAGCGCCAACGTCGTCGACGGCGACAGTGACGCCAAGATCGCCACCGACCTCGCCTGGGCAAACGACGCCGCGCGCGACGCCGTCCTGCCCGTGCTGCACAGCGCCGGCATGCCCAATTCCCAGACCACCGCGCAGGAAGCTGCCGAGTGGCTCAACACCGATTCCCACCTTACGAGCGCGCTGAGCGCACAGCTCGCTCGTTCCCTCCAGAGCTCTGGCGCCGTGTCCGTGGCCCTTAACGCGGGCACGACGGCCGAGCGGCCCTGCGGCTACTGGCTCATCGTCGCCAAAGACGACGCCATCTCCCAAAACGAGGCCGGCACCGCGCCGGTCATGGTCCTGGTCGGCGGCAGCGCCGTCACCGTCAAGCCCAAGGCCGCGACGCCCAAGGTGGCCAAGCACGTGCTGGAGGACAGCACCGCCGCCTGGCGGAAGGCCGCCGACGCCACGGTCGCCGACGACCTGTACTGGCGCCTTTCGGCCACGGTCCCGGCGGGCCTTGCCGCCTACGACACCTATACGGTGCGGTTCGTCGACACCATGAGCGCGGGGCTCGACCCCTCCAAGGTGGCCGCGAGCATGCGCGTGTACGTGGCGGTGGGCGCGGACGGTGGCTTTGACGCCGTCTCGGCCGACAAGGACGGCCGCGCCGGCACCGAGCCCGCGAAGGGCTGGACCGACATCACGGCCCAGTGCGCCACTAAGGTAGCGGCGGACGGCAAGACCTTCACCGTGCGCACCGGCGACCTGATCGCTGCGCTCGGCGGGGCCGACGCCTTCACCGCGGGCGCCCGCGTGGTCGCCGTGTACAATGCGCCGCTCAACAGCGCATGCAACCACGGCATCGCGAAGGGCAACCCCAACGAGGTCTACCTGCGCTACCCGCGCTCTCCCTTTGCCGACCAGTCCGGCGACGCCGGCTTCACCCGCACGCCGAGCGACGATGCGTGCGCCTACACCTGGGATCTCGCGCTTACCAAGCGCGGCAGCGACGGCGACAAGCCGCTTGCCGGGGCGGTCCTGAGCATCACCGACGACCGCGGCCGCACGCTGGCGGCCGACGGCACGTGGGATGCGGAGGGCAAGGCCACCGTCACCACGGGCGAGGACGGCCGCGTGACCGTCTCGGGCGTGGACTCGGGCAAGCTGGAGGTCCGCGAGCTCAAGGCGCCCAAGGGCTACACCGCCTTTGAGGGCACGCGCTCCGTGACGGTCAAGGCCGAGGGCCTGGACGTCGACCAGGTGGCCGCCGCCAAGCCCAAGCTCACCATCACGGCCGAGTCGCCCCTACGCGCCGACAGCGCGGACGGGTCGACGGGCAGCCTGGAGGCGTCGCTCATCAACACGCCCACCGGCACACCCCCTAGCATTACCACCGGAGGCTTTATGCCCTCGACTGGCGATATGGCAATGTACGCCGCGGCCGCCGCAGCGGTCGCCGGAGCCGCGCTCATCGTGGTCGCGCTCCTGGTCAAGCGGGGAGGTGGCAGCCATAAAGAGTAGCTGGCAGCCCCACAGAGAGCGGGGCGAGACGTAGCGAAGTAGATGCTAAGACACAGACAGACAGATTTAGATCAAATGGACTTCAAGCAGAAAGCAGAGGAAAAGAAGATGAGCATGAGCAAGAACATCGCACGCCTGGCAGTAACCGCCGGCCTCACAGCAGCGCTGAGCTTCGGCGGAGTCATGGCCCCGGTGACCATGGCGTTTGCAGAGGGCGCCGCGACCGGCTCGGTGACCATCAAGAACGCAGAGCATAACGTTACCGATTTTAAAGGTTACAAGATCTTCGATGCCAATGTGGTAAAGGACGAGAATGGCAAGACGCTTGTGAGCAATATCACATGGGCAAACGAAAAGGTGGAAGCTGCTGTTAAGGGGGTAATTACGGGAATCAATCCTAGTGCCAATATAGCCACCGCTCAGGATGCTGCTGAATGGATCAAGGGACACGTGACGGGTACCGATGAAGAGTCCCGTGTGGCATCTGAATCTGCTGCATACAAGATTGCAGCTGCCGTGTCTGCGGTGACCGATCTGGACGATTCAAGTGATTACACGACCACTTCGAATGACGTTGCTAACAACCTTTCACACGGCTACTGGCTCTTTGTGACTGATGCCTCTACCGTCACAGGCGTTGAAGCTGCCACTCCCCCCATTTTCACTGTTGTTGGCGATGAAGCGGTCGAAATTAACGAGAAGACCAGCATTCCTACCGTCAACAAGGAGGTTAAAGAGAACGGCGCCTGGGGAAACGTGAGCGACTCCCAGATCGGTGAGGAAATCGAATATAGGTTGACTGGCTCTGTCGCCGATAACATCGATACCTTTACCACATACACATATGAGTTCCATGACCATCTTTCCGTTGGACTGGAGGCTATTCTGAGCTCCGTTGCCGTGACTATTAACGGTCAGCCTGTCCAGCTTACAAATAACTACAGCGTGAAGCTTACGGATACTTTGGATGCTTCTAGCAAGGTTACAGGCCATGACCTGATAATTTCCTTTACCGACCTCAAGGCCGCTGCAAAGGCTTCGAACGTGACCCTGACCAAGAATTCTAATGTCGTTGTGACCTACAAGGCCAAGCTTACTAGCGATGCTGAATACACGGCTACCGGCAACACCAACGAAGTCACGCTTGTCTACTCCAACGACCCCATGAGTAAAGGCACCGGCACCTCTACGCCGAAGAAAGTCACCGACTACGTTTTCGGCTTGGATATTACCAAGGTTGAGGAAGGCAATAAGGACAAAAAACTCGCTGCTGGCTTTAAGGTTAAAGTCGTTAACAACGGGGACTCTGCCTCTGCTGGCAAATGGCTCAAGGCTGACGGGACCCTTGTCGAGACTGAAGAAAAAGCTTTTGAGTTTATGACCGATGCTACGAGCGGCAAGGTTATTATCCCTGGCCTCGTTAAGGGTACGTATGAGATTGCCGAGACGACCACTCCTTCGGGCTATAACACTATCGCGCCCTTCCAGATTACGGTTACGCCGACCTATGATGAAAACGGCAAATTGTCGACGCTGGCCGTTGGCGAAAACGTCGAAAAGGTCACTCCCGGTACTGCAAATGGTTCGGTCATGTCCATTACCATTGAAAACAAGAAGGGCTCTGGCCTTCCTCTCACCGGTCTCAACGGTGTGACCTTCACTTGGATCGCTGGTGGCGCGGTGCTGTGCATCGGCGTGGCGCACCTCATCCGCAGCCGTAAGCAGGCTGAGGAGTCCGAGCAGGAGTAACGCTCGTTCATCCATCCCTTTGGCAGGTGGGATGTGATGGCCATGAGACTTGCGGACACTTTTCTCGTCCATCGACGTTCTTGCTTTGCCATTCTCTTTTCGGGGCAGACTCCGCGCTGGAGTTTGCCCCGTTCTTTTTGGACAACACAGGCAGCCTCCACCGTCCGATGCGGACTCATCCGTCATCGCGTTTCTTGACTCGTATGAGGTTCGGTTTAAGGTCCGTAGGCGCACGCGCGGTGCGGACGGTAGAAGGCATTTGCGCCGCAAAAAGCGCAAATAAGAATGCCCGGGGTTCGGAGCCCGGGCATTTAACTAAAGCTGAAAACTAGGCCGCCCGCGCTTTCGAACACTTACGCGGGATGCGTCGTTTCCTATTGACATTGTATCCCGAATCGCCCAGCCGATTCGGGACATTTTGAAAACTCAAATGCTGACTTATCCTCGACTGGACGGTGCAGTCTGGCTGCGTTGTCTGGCGCGGAAGCTCGCTAATCGGCTATTATTTGTTTAGACAACCTGAGCTGTAGAGGAGTGACCGGCGATGGTGCAGGGCGCCAAACATATGAAGAGCAATAACGCTGCGGACAACGGCGGCTCAAGCCCCCAGCCCAAACCTCAACCAAAGCCCAAGCCCAAGCGCCGCCGCAAGCGACTGCCGCGCTGGGCCGACCGGCTCATCACCATCGTCATCATCCTTATTGGCGTGGGCCTTATGACCTGGCCGTGGATCTTGGACCGGCTCGAAGCCTCGGGCGTGTTCAACCAGATCAGCACCGTGTCCAGTACCGTGGACGCGCTGTCGGAAGAGGAACGCGAGCGCATCCTGCTCCAGGCGCGCTCCTTTAACGAGCAGCTGGCGGGCGAGGCCACCGAGCTTCCCGCCGACCAGATCGAGCCCTACGCCCAGCAGCTCATCTTTGACCGCGACCCCATGATGAGCTGGGTCGAGATTCCCTCCATCGACGTGAGCATGCCCATCTACCACGGCACGAGCGAAGAAGTGCTGAATATTGCAGCCGGACATTTAAAGGGGTCGTCCCTGCCGGTCG
>UQXB01000072.1:0-9698 GCA_900544935.1 uncultured Collinsella sp. | reverse complement strand
GCGACCGGCAACGGGGTGCTTACCGCAAACTTCGCAAACTTTGGACATAACTGACCCTCCTTGGGCGACAAACGAACATGTCGCGTTAACAAACAAGCCTGAACTATAGCACAGAAGCAACTCCCTGTGCGCAATCTACACAGAGATATTCCTCTTTTGGCGATAGTGCCCACGCTACGGCCCTGGACGTAGATCCGATTTACGTGCAGCAGGGGGGATTATGCCAGCTCGAACCAAGGTTTTCAAGCTCGTCCCACAAATATATATAGGTTTATGGAGTGTTGGGCTCCGTTTACGGATTGCTCTGTATTTATGCTCGCAATTAAGCTCGAGGTTGGCTACACTATCCAGTGACCATTAAAGGGGTACGAGATACCCACATGGAATTACATTGCTGCCAAAGAGCAGCCCTTCCTGTGGGTGTCTGGTCCGCTTTGAGCGGTCGGGCATCTATTTTTTTGACTGTGTCAGCAGTCAAGACATGTGAGGAAGGAGATCGATGGGCACGACTTCCCCCAAGGCGGTCATCATGGACGAGACCGCCGTCAATCGAGCGATGACCCGCATCGCGCACGAGATTCTCGAGCGCAACGAGGGCTGTGAAGATCTCGCTCTGGTCGGCATCGTCACGCGCGGCGACCTTCTGGCAAAGAAGCTCGCTGAGGAGATCAAGGAGATCGAGGGCGTCGATGTTCCGCTCGGCAGCCTGGACATCAGCTTCTACCGCGATGACTATGCGACCAATTTCGCTCCCGCGATCCACGCTACCAACATTCCCTTCAGTGTCGACGGCAAGCGCGTCGTGCTGGTGGACGACATCCTGTATACGGGCCGTACCATCCGCGCCGCTCTCGACGCCGTCATGGACTTGGGCCGTCCGAGCCGCATTGAGCTGGCTGTCCTCGTTGACCGCGGCCACCGTGAGCTCCCCATCTCGCCGGACTTTGTCGGCAAGAACGTTCCCTCGTCGCATGAGGAGAACGTACACCTATATATGAAGGAAGTTGACGGCCACACCGCCGTCGAGATTAACGACGTCGCGCCGGGTTCCCACGTGGGCTCCGCGCCGCTGGGAGGTGAGTAGTACCGTGGCGTTCAACCATAAGCACCTGATCGACATTACCGAGTACTCCGAAGAGGACATCAAGCTCATCCTCGAGACCGCCAAGGCGTTCTCCGAGGTCAACGAGCGTGCTATCAAGAAGGTCCCCACGCTCAAGGGCAAGACCATCGTCAACATGTTCAACGAGCCCTCGACGCGCACCCGCAGCTCCTTCGAGCTCGCCGAGAAGCGTCTTTCGGCCGACAGCCTTAACTTTGGCGGCTCCTCGACCTCCACGGTCAAGGGCGAGAGCCTTGTCGACACCGTCGAGACCCTCAACGCCTATAAGATCGACTGTATCGTCGTGCGTGATAAGCACGCCGGCGCTCCCTACATCGTCACGCAGAACTCGCCCGCGAGCGTCATCTGCGCCGGTGACGGCAAGCACAACCATCCCACGCAGGCCCTGCTCGACCTGTACACCATCTGGGAGCACAAGGGTGACTTCCACGGTCTGAAGGTCGCTGTCGTCGGCGATATCGCGCACTCCCGCGTCTGCGGCTCGCTGATCCCCGCCCTTAAGATCATGGGCTGCGAGACCTACGCCGTCGCCCCCGGCACGCTGCTGCCGCCGGCGCCCGAGGTCCTGGGCTGCGACCACGTGACGAGCGACCTCGATTCCGTCCTGCCCGAGCTGGACGTCGTCTACATGCTGCGCGTGCAACAGGAGCGCCTCGAGGGTGCCCCGTTCCCGACCATTCGCGAGTACCACAAGCTCTTCGGCCTGACCAAGGACCGCGAGAAGCTCATGAAGCCCGACGCGATCATCTGCCACCCGGGCCCCATCAACCGCGGCGTCGAGTTCGACTCCTATATGGCCGACCACCCGCAACGCTCCGTCATCCTGGAGCAGGTCTACGCCGGTATCTGCGTGCGTATGGCTATCCTGTATCTGCTGCTTGGAGGTGCCGATAATGGCCTTGCTTCTTAAGAATGCCCACGTCGTCGACCCGTCCGTCGAGCTTGACGGTGTCGTTGACGTCCTGATTGACGGCGACAAGATCGCCGAGGTCGGCGAGAATCTCGCCGTCGAGGGGGCCGAGGTCCGCGACCTTTCCGGCAAGTACCTCGTCCCCGGCCTGGTGGACATGCACGTTCACCTTCGCGAGCCCGGCTACGAGGTCAAAGAGGACATCGAGAGCGGCACCCGCGCAGCTGCCAAGGGCGGCTTTACCGGCGTGTGCGCCATGCCCAACACCGATCCCGTCACCGATAACGGCACTGTCGTGGAGTTCGTCAAGTCCCGCGCTGCCGAGGTCGGCCACTGCCGCGTCTATCCGTCGGGCGCCATGACCCGCGGTCTTAAGGGCGAGGCCATGTCCGAGATGGGCGATATGGTCGCCCACGGCGCCGTCGCCTTCACCGACGACGGTCGCGGCGTGCAGGGCGCTGGCATGCTCCGTCGCTGCATGGACTACGGCAAGATGTTCGGCAAGGTCTTTATGAGCCACTGCCAGGACGAGGACCTGGTCGGCCACGGCCAGATCAACGAGGGCAAGGTCTCGACCCGTCTGGCTCTCGAGGGTTGGCCGGCTGCCGGCGAGGAGCTCCAGATCGCCCGCGACATCGAGATCGCCAAGCTGACTGGTGCCAAGCTGCACATCCAGCACATCTCCACCGCCCATGGCCTGGAGATCGTGCGTGCCGGTAAGGCCGCTGGCGTTCAGGTTACCTGCGAGGCCACCCCGCACCACATGTTCCTGACCGAGAACGACCTGGACGAGACCTACAACACCTCGCTCAAGGTCAACCCGCCGCTGCGTACCGAGGAGGATGCCGAGGCCATCCGTCAGGGCGTCATCGACGGCACCGTCGACGTTATCGTCACCGATCACGCTCCTCACACCCCGTGGGAGAAGGCCCGTGAGTTCGAGCTTGCGCCCTTTGGTATGATCGGCCTCGAGACCTCGCTGTCGCTCGTACTCACCGAGCTGGTCAACACGGGCAAGATGAGCATGGGCCGCATGGTCGAGCTCATGGCCATCAAGCCGCGTGAGATCCTGGGTCTCGACCAGGTTCAGGTCAAGGCGGGCTCCGTTGCCGACCTGACCGTGTTCGACCCCTCCGCAACCTGGACGGTTGGCGAGGACGGTTACGAGTCGCGCGCCGAGAACTCCGGTTTTGCCGGCCGCACGCTCACCGGTCGTGCCACCGATGTGTTTGTCGGCGGTAAGCAGACGCTCGCCGACGGCTGCATCTGCTAGCATAGCCTTATCGCTTTTGTGCGCGGTGCCCTTGCGGTGCCGCGCTTTCTGTTCGTTTTGACCATGCAATCGCATGGGGGATTGGAGCGTCTATGCCCACACCTTCCACTGCACGCATGCACGACTTCGAGGTCGTCTCGAACCAGGAGATCGCCGACGGCATCTTCTCGCTCGTCATCTCGGCCCCCAAGCTTGCAAGTGCGCTCAAGCCCGGTCAGTTTGTGAACATTGCCGTGCCCGGCGATGCGTCCTCGCTGCTTCGCGTGCCCCTGAGCTTCTATCGCGCCGACGCCCAGGCCGGTACCGTCGAGCTGTGGTACGCCGTCGTGGGTGACGACACCCGTCGTCTGTCGCAGATGGTCCCCGGCTCCAAGTCCAACCTGTTGGGCCCTGGCGGCCGCGGCTGGCTTGTTCCCGAGGGCACCAGGAAGGCGCTGCTCGTGGCGGGCGGCATCGGCGTTCCGCCTGTGCTCTGCCTCGCCGGCAAGCTTGCCGAGCAGGGCGTGGATGTCGACGTGTGCCTGGGCTTTGGCACCGCTTCCAAGGCCGTGGGTGTCGATGAGTTCCGCGCGCTGGGCGCCACGGTTAACGTGTGCACCGACGATGGCACGCTGGGCACGCACGGTTTTTGCACCGACCCGGCAGCCGAGCTGCTCGGCGAGGGCGGCTACGACTACGTCGCCAGCTGCGGCCCCGCCGTCATGATGAAGAAGGTCGCCGCCGCTGCTGCCGAGGCCGGCGCGTACTGCGAGGTGTCGCTCGAGCGCATGATGAGCTGCGGCTTTGGCGCCTGCAACACCTGCAATGTCGAGACGGTCGACGGTATGAAGGGCGCCTGCATGTGCGGCCCCGTGTTCGATGCTTCCAAGGTGGTGGTCTTCTAGTGGGTACCGTGAACATGGCCGTCGATTTCGGCGGCGTCAAGATGCAGAACCCCATCAACACCGCAGCCGGTACCTTTGGCTACGGTTGGCAGTTCCAGAACTTCTTTGATGTTTCCCAGCTGGGCGCCATCACCACCAAGGGTTGCGCAGCTGAGCCCTGGCCCGGCAATCCCGCGCCCCGCATGGCCGAGATCCCCGGCGGTATGATCAACTCCGTGGGCCTTCAGAACCCCGGCGTGGCTGCCTTTGCCCGCGAGTCCGGCCCGTGGCTCGAGCAACTGTCCAAGGACGGCTGCCAGGTCATCTGTCAGGTTGCCGGCCACTCCGTTGACGAGTTTGTCCGCGCGCTCGAGATGTATGTCGAGCTGTGCCCCTGGGCTGCCGGCTACGAGATCAACGTGAGCTGCCCCAACATCGCCGCCGGCGGTGCCGCCATGGGCTCCACGCCCGAGGGCGCCTCTTCCGTTATGGCTGCCTGCCGCAAGGTGACCGATAAGCCGCTGTTCGTGAAGATGGCTCCGGTCAACGTTGCCGAGATTGCCAAGGCCCTCGAGGCTGCCGGTGCCGACGGTCTTTCAGTCATCAACTCCATCCAGGGCATGGCCATCGACGTCCATACCCGCAAGTCCCGCGTGGCCAAGCCCAAGGGCGGCCTTTCGGGCCCGCTGTGCCACCACATCGCCGTGCGCATGGTCTGGGAGGTTGCCCAGGCCGTCGATATCCCCATCAACGGTGTCGGCGGTGTCATGACGGGCGAGGATGCGGCCGAGTTTATCCTGGCTGGCGCCACCTGCGTGTCGGTCGGTATGGCCAACTTCGTCGATCCGTGCGCTTCGCTCAAGATCGCGCACGAGCTCGAGGCCTGGGCGGAGTCCCAGGGCGTAAAGGACATCAACGAGCTGGTAGGTGCTTTCGAATGCTAGAGACCGATGCCCGCGACCGTGTGATCGTCGCCCTCGACTGCGACCGTGAGCGCGCACTCGAGCTCGCCCACGAGCTTTCTGGTCATGCCGCTTGGCTCAAAGTTGGCATGACGCTCTATTACGCTGAGGGCCCCGAGATCGTCAAGACCTTTAAGGACCTGGGCTTTAAGGTCTTCCTTGACCTTAAGTTCCATGATATTCCGCATCAGGTTCGCGGTGCCGCCCGCTCGGCCTCGCTTGCCGGTGCCGATCTGCTTTCGGTCCACGGCTTGGGTTCGGGCGCCATGCTCGCTGCCTGCCGCGAGGGCGCCGAGGAGGCGCGCGAGGACCGCGCCAAGCTCGTCGCCATCACCGTGCTCACGAGCATGAACCAGGATGCCTTGAGCGAGATCGGCGTCGAGTCGCCCGTGGCCGAGGAGGCCGCCCGCCTGGCAAAGCTCGCTCAGGCCAACGGCATCGACGGTATCGTGTGCTCGCCGATGGAGGCTCACGACATGCGTGAGCTGCTGGGCCCCGATGCCCTCATCGTGACTCCGGGTGTGCGTCCGGTGGGTGCCGCCCTTGGTGACCAGTCCCGCGTGGCGACGCCTTCCCAGGCTATCGAGCGTGGCGCAAGCCACATTGTGGTGGGCCGTCCCATCACCGGCGCCGACGATCCGGTTGCCGCCTTTGACGCTATTGTCGCTGAGCTGGTCGAAAACGTCGCCTAAAAGATTCCCCTAAGTCACCACTTTTGGGTCTCATTAGCACAAAATAGCCCCTGTGCCTGCGTAAACTTTCCCATCCTTTGTGTGGAATCGCAGGTCAGGGGCTTAACTTTGGGCGCAGTATATTGCACTTTTTGCGGGTATCGTCTAACCTATGGAGCCGCGATTGGGCATTTTGTACGTTCTACGTGCTAAAATGCCAATTATTGAATCAGATATAACCCAACTTTTTGGAGGTACGAATGGCACTCCCTCAGCTTACCGATGAGCAGCGCAAGCAGGCTCTTGAGAAGGCTGCTGCCGCACGTCACGCCCGCGCTGAGCTTCGCGAGCAGATCAAGAAGGGCGAAAAGTCCCTCGAGTCTGTGCTCAACTCCGATGACCCCATCGCTTCCCGCATGAAGGTTTCCACCCTCATCGAGTCTCTTCCTGGTTATGGCAAGGCCAAGGCCGCCAAGATCATGGAGGAGCTCGGTATCTCCGCTACCCGTCGCGTCCAGGGCCTCGGCGTCCGTCAGCGCGAGCAGCTCCTCGAGCAGCTGACCAAATAAGTGGGCGCTCAGGATTCCAAGCTCTTTGTGATTTCTGGACCGTCAGGCGCAGGCAAGGGCACGCTCGTCACTCGTGTGCGCGAGCTCCGCTCGAACCTGGGCCTGACGGTTTCGGCTACCACGCGAGCACCACGCAAAGGTGAGGTCGACGGCGTCAACTACTTTTTTCTGACGCGCGAGGAGTTCGACCGCCGCGTGGCAAACGGTGAGTTTGTTGAGTGGGCCGAGGTCCACGGTAACTGCTACGGCACGTTGGTGAGCGAGGTCACATCCAAGCTCGCCTCTGGCGCATCTCTGATTTTGGAGATCGATGTCCAGGGTGCCCTGCAGGTGAAGGAGCGTTTCCCCGAGGCCGTGCTGATCTTTATCAAGCCGCCTTCGCTTGAGGTACTCCGCGAGCGTCTGGTCGGTCGCGGTACCGAGACGCCCGAGACGATCGAGCTGCGTATGGCAAACGCCGCCGATGAGCTTGCCCTTGCCGACCGCTACGACGACGTCGTGGTGAATGACGATCTCGACCGCGCGACCGATGAGCTCGTTCGCGTTCTCGATATGCATGAAAGGATCTGAGGTCCGTGTCCGTTGTAAAGCCTTGCATTGACGATCTTCTGGAGAAGACCGATCACAACCGCTTCCTGCTCGCTTCGCTTGCCTCCAAGCGCGCCTGCGACATCAATAGCATGCTGCGTGGCCAGCACAACCGCGTGCTTGCCGTCCAGGATGTCGATGACATCACCATCGGGCTTTCCGGTGCCGATACCATCTCGATGGCTATGGACGAGATTGTCGACGGCGACATCTCTTACGACGAGGCTCGTTACGAGAAGGCGCTCGGCCACAAGGTTGCTGAAGCCTAAATGGCGGCTCGCGTCTGCCTGGTCCACTATCACGAGGTTGGACTGAAGGGTAAGAACCGCGCACATTTTGAGCATATCCTCATGGATAACATTAAGGCGGCTTTGGCCGCCTTTTCCGTGAACGCCGTGTCTCGAATTTCCGGTTATATCCTCGTGACCTTTAACGAGCATCAGGCCGATGATGCGGCGCGTGTCATTCGCACCGTTCCCGGCGTTGCTCGTGTGTCTTTGGCGTATCACACCAACCGCGACCCGCAGGAGTACTGCGCCGCCGCCGTCAAGGCGCTGCGCGAGTTTGGTTCCTTCGATTCGTTTAAGGTGCACGCTAAGCGCTCCAATACCGACTATGAGCTCACCTCGATTGACATCAATCGTCAGGTGGGCGAGGTGTTGTGTGAGGCCTTCCCCGATAAAAAGGTTCAAATGCACGACCCCGATGCGATGGTGCACGTACTGGTGGTCCAGGGTAGCGTTTATGTGTACGCGCGCTCCGAGCGCGGCGTGGGCGGTCTGCCGGTGGGTTCTGCCGGCAAGGTCGTGACGCTGCTGTCGTCAGGTATCGATTCTCCGGTGGCGACCTGGATGCTCGCGCGTCGCGGCGCGGTGTGCGTGCCGGTACATTTCTCTGGTCGTCCGCAGACGCCCGATACGAGCGAGTATTTGGTGCAGGATATCATCCGTGCGCTTGAGCCGGGTGTCCAGATCGGCCGCCTGTACGTGGTGCCGTTTGGCGACTGCCAGCGTGAGATTTCGGTCACCTGTCCCAGCAATCTGCGCGTGATCATGTATCGCCGCATTATGTATTCGGTTGCCGAGCGCATCGCGCATATCGAGGGCGCTAAGGCCATCGTTACGGGCGAATCGCTTGGGCAGGTTGCCTCTCAAACGCTTGAGAACATCATGGCTGTCAACGAGGCCGTGAAGATCCCCGTGTTCCGTCCTCTCATCGGTTCGGACAAGCAGGAGATCATCGCGCGCGCCGAGGAGATCGGTACGTTCGATATCTCGACTGAGGCCGCTCCCGACTGCTGCACGCTGTTTATGCCGCGCCGTCCCGAGACGCACGCTAAACTCGATGCCGTACATGAGGCCTGGGAGTTGTTCGATCACGAGGAGATGATCGAGCGCCTGCTCAAGCAGACCGAGTACATCGACTTCGAGAGCAACACGTATAAGGCCCCTAAGACATTAAAACGCAAACATTCGGAGCTTGCTCCGCGTGAGATTTACCAAGATCACGAGTAATTTTGTGCATAGACCGACGATGCGTCTGCATCGTCGGTCTTTTGCTATCTGGGCATTTTGCGGCTAAGTGTTCATTTGCTGACGTGTGCCTGAATAAATGGACAGTATTTCGCAAGGTTTTGGTCGGCTTTTGGTTTGACCGCGAAAACCGGTTTTGGAGAATGGCTGTTGCAGGACTCTTTTCCTGACACGATGTTGTTGGGAGGTTTTGCTATGGCGCAGCGCGAACAACACGAACGGGTCAAACGGATGGACCGCTTGGCGGACAAGCTGCTCGGTCATAAGGCAGTGGTGATGGCGATACTGGTCGTCATTGCGATGGCGAGTGGACTGGCGATGGCGAACCTTGGCGGCGGTGCCGGCAGTGTGTCGTTTGAGCACACTGATGGTTCGGGTTCGTTAGTGGAGCCGGGATCCGGCGATGCCTCGAGCGGAAAGACATCCGAAGGCTCTTCGCCTAAGGCGTCTGCCGCGGCAGAGGTTTATGTCGATGTTGATGGCGCCGTTGTGTCGCCCGGTGTATATCGTCTCAAGGACGGCGCGCGGGTGGCTCAGGCGATTGATGCCGCCGGCGGGCTGGCGCCCGAGGCAGACGTTACGGGGCTCAATCGGGCATCTAAGGTCGTCGATGGACAGAAGATTCACGTTCCAACGGTAGGGGAGCAGCAGGCGTCCATTGCGGAAGCTGGTGTTGATGGTGGGGCTTCCGCATCATCGGGCGTGAGTGGCGCAACAGGCCTAGTAAACATTAATACGGCAAGCGCGGCAGAGCTGCAGACGCTCTCGGGCATCGGTCCCTCCATGGCCCAGTCGATTATCGATGAGCGGACAAAGAACGGTGCTTTTGCCTCGGTTGACGATCTGATGCGTGTGTCGGGAATCGGCGAGAAGAAGCTTGCCAAAATCAAAGATTCCATCTGCGTATGAGTGCGACCGAGTGCGAGCATGTGATGCCTCCGCGGCCTCTGATGACGTGGACGATGGCCCTGTGTGCCGGCATGTGCATGAGCTGCGCCTTGGTGCTCAACGTGGCCGCCGATGCGCTGCTGCGGGAGCGGGCTTCGGCGGTCGGGCCGCTATGGGCCATTCCCGTTACGGCGGCGGTATTCGTTGTGCTGGCTCAATCTTGTGCGCGGCTTGCCCCTTGGAAGCGGTGGCTGTATGCCGCGTCCGTCGGTCTCGTGGCGGGAGCGGTCGTCTCGGCGTGGTGGGCTGTGGGCGTGCT
>UQXB01000071.1:0-9829 GCA_900544935.1 uncultured Collinsella sp. | reverse complement strand
CCGTAGCGCGAGCCGTCACCGAGCAGGCGCTCGAAGTTGGGGAGGTCGGTCGGCGTGGAGATGACCAGGATGTCCCGGATGCCCGCAAGCATGAGCGTGGACAGCGGGTAGTAGATCATGGGCTTGTCGTAGACCGGCAGCAGCTGCTTGGAGGTCACGAGAGTGAGCGGGTACAGTCGCGTGCCGGACCCGCCCGCGAGGATGATGCCTTTCATTTAATCTGTCCTCTACAATCGAAATGCGCTTTAGATCGAGTGATAAATAAGACTTGGGTATCCTATTTTGCTAAACCCCCTCATTCTTAACGAAATAGGCAAGGTAATGACTGCGGAATATGGCTACCTGAATTGCCCCTTCCATTTTTCGATGCTCGACCAAGGGAGATTGATTCCGGTTATTTCAGGTTGGTTAATCCAATCAGCCATTTTGAGTAAAAAGTCATCTTCTCGTTCGAAAACAGGAAGTCCGGTATCTTCACCGATGATCGCGTGCCAAATGTTGGTAATGGACTCACTTTGCTTCAACGCTATGAAAAGCGCCAGTATCGAAAATCAATTTATAATCCCACAATGATGTGAATTCGTTCGGGCAAATAACGACCGCAAAGTGATACAAGCGAATAAGATCCGGCAAGAGTTAGCGCCCAAACAGCAAATGTCGAAACACCAAGTGGAATGACGAATAATCCAAGCAGTTTCCAAACGGCCTTGAGAACAAGTATATGGCAGAGGTAGATTCCAAAAGAGGCGTTCCCAAGGTCAACAAGCAAAGTAGAAGATAATCGCGACTTGAATGATCCCGGAACCGCCATAAGAAGCGCGATCACAGCTAAAGAGGTCGCGGCAGAACCGAGCTTAAGCTGAGTTGTGGCCATATTGAAATCGCCAGTCAAATACCACCAGAAGCCTGCGACCTCCTGAATTATTAAAAATATAAAGAGCACTGCAACAAGCTGAGTGGTTCGTCCTTCAATGAGCGCAGCCCAACGCCTCCAGTCGAGACCGAAAACATAAAAGATGAGCCACATGGGGCAGAAAACCTGTATTAGAGGCAATGCGATACCGGCAACGGCAGCGAGCTCCCTTAGAAGCAAGCAAGCCGGTGTCACACAATAGACAAAGAACCTATACCGTGAAAGGAGCCTGAACAGTACCGGAGTAAGCAGCACAAGCTGTGAATAGACCAATAGATAGTACATCTGAGCCGATACGGAGCCCACGGCGAACGCCAGAAACCCAGACGCCCATGAAGGGCGGGAAACGCCGCAAGATAGATAACGCTCCAGAACGCATAAGGTCCGGCAACCTTGCTAATGCGGCGTCGAAGACCCCCCCGCATTAAATTTGCGCTCGTCGGTAAGAACACCGGATAAAAACAAGAACAACGCAACAGAAAAGTTGAGGAATGGGCGAATGGCGACCGACGCGGCACATTGAGGAAGACAGTGGATAAGCACCACTGCGGAAATCGCAAGCCCACGAAGAGCTTGAAGGTAGCGATCCTTGGCCATCTAGGCTCTCCTTCCAACGAGTCTCTTTAGTCGTCGTTTAATACCACCAAGCTTGCCGCGGACACGCTGCCAGAGAGTGGGACGGAAATCCCACTTGTCCATGAGATCTGGGATGGAAAGCCCGGCAGACACGTCGTTCAAGAACTCGTCGCGCTTTGGATAAGGCGTGACAGAATGGACGAGGCTAGGGTTGCCCGCGATTACCCCATCAAGCGTCGCCGGACCGTTTGCAGTAAGCCCAGAAATAGCCTCGAATGCCCGCACGCCCTTCTCGGTATTGCATAGGACGGCAGATACGCCCTTGGAGTTGTCGACCTCGGGATGGGTATTCTGGAACCCCCAGAAATCACCGAGCGTGATATCGGCGCCGCTGGAGCGCTTTGCTGGACATGCCAGACAGGACGAACGAAGGCTCGCATTGGCCAGAAACGCTTTCATGTACCAGTCTTTGCCGAATATCTGGGACTCGGTGTCCCCGGTGTTGTCTTTCTCCGCTATGTGCTTGTACATAGCGGAGTAAGACAACCATCCGGTTGTCTTACTCCGCATATTGACGTCGCAGACGTCCGACCCGAAGGCCTCACCACGGTAGTCGACCCAGCGCGACCAGAGCTCTGGAGACGGAACACCGTGGCAGATGACGTCGACGCCGAGGAAGAGGTCAGAGTCGGCGAGTTTCCCCAGGTATGAGCGCATGCCAGCCACCCGGCAAAGAGCGCCGGCCTGCCTTCACGCAGGGCAGTGCGGACGCCCTCGAAGACGCCGCGGCCAACCGCGCTCTGAACGTATTTCGAGCGCATAACGGCGCCGAGCGCCGGCCTGTCCTCCACGAGCACGTGACGAAGCTCGCGGCAACCGTCCGTCCACGCGGCGCCCGCCACAACACCGCCGCGCGAGAGAGCGTCACCGGCGAGTAGACCGAACACGCCGCCCGACGACGATCTATCGAGCAAGCCGACGTCATGAGCCTTCGCCCAGAGGGCGAACTCGCACCCGTCCTCCCCAGGGGCGTTGAGCGCCGGGCATACGGCGTCGCACGCCCCGCAGCCTACGCACCCGGAGGCGTCGACGGTGGGGTGTAGGAAGCCACAATCATCGGGTTCCATGGAGATGCTTGACTTGGGGCAGCGGGCAGCGCACGCGCCGCAGCCGCAGCAACGGTCGCCAAGCGAGACGACCCTCGGGGATTTCTCGGAATCATTCATGATGGACCCTATCTAAGGAACGGGAGACGAGAGACGACCGCGATACGTTCGTCCTTCGTTAGGACGGCGAGCCAAAGGGCTATGGCGAAAAGCGCGCTGTAAACGGCGCCCCACTCGAGGAACGCGGGCCATCCGTTGACGGGCAGGACCGCCGTGCCAGCGAGGCAGGCGACGGTGACGGCAGCCCAGGCGAGCAGCACCGGCAGGTTCCGCTTCCAGAAAAAGAGCATGTCGAGACCGACCCGCTTCTGGTAGTACCAGTTCATCCACAGTCCGTTGCCGAGCACGATGCTGACGACATAGGCGATCGCGGGGGCCCACGGCCCCAGCGCCGGGGCGGCCGCGGCGGTGAAGGCAACGTTCCCGACCGCCATCGCAAGGTAGACGAGACTCCTGGCGTGGTGCATGTTCTTGGCCCTCTGGATCTCGATGCCGACGTTCTGACAGAGGGGCACCATGACGGGTAGCGTCATGGCGAGCACGAGCCAGTAGGCCTCGGCGAAGCCCGGGCCCGCCCACCTCGTCACGAAAAACTTCCCGAGAATAGCGAAACCTCCGTACACCCAGCAAAACAGTACCATCTGGTAGCGGCCCACGCGCGTCATAAGGCGAGTGAGCTCGGCGTTGTCGTCCGAGGTGGCGACGATGCGGTTGACCTTCGGAATGAAGACGTTCGACATCGTGGTGGAGAGCGAGTAGAAGACCTGGCGGATGTTCACGGCCACCGCGAACAGAGATACCGCAGTCGCGCCCGAGATGGCCCCCAGCATGATGTTGGGCACGCTCTGATTGACCATCTCGCAGACCTGGTTACCGAAGATCCAGGCACTGAAGGCGGCGATGCCGCGCATGACGCCCCAGTCGGCACCCCTGAGCTCGAAGCGCATGCCCAGCACGACGATGGCGTAGCGCGCGTTGAGGGCAAGCAGGACGAGGTTCACCGCGAGCTGTGCTAGGGCAACGCCCACGGGCCCCATACCGGCGGCCAGCAGGGCCCAGGCGCACAGCGGCGTCGCAAGCGTGGTGACGAGCTGCCTGGTCTGCTGGTAGACGAAGCGCTCGTGCGCCGTGATGTAGGAATTGAACACGACGGTGAACAACGTCGAGGCGACGTTGAGCGTCATGATGGCGAGCAGCTCCCGGGCGAGCGAGACCTGCGCCTCGGTGAACCCGGCCGAGAACACCGCGCCGGCGTTTGCGGAGAAGCCCATGCCGAGGGCGACCGCCGCGGCTGTGACGGCGACGTAAAGCGTGAGGTACATGCCGTTCAGGTGCCGGATGTCGCGCTCGCCGCCGTGCGCCACCGTCTGCGTGTAGAAGCGCACGTAGGCCTCGGAGAAGCCGAAGGACAGGAGCGTCAGCGAGAAGACAAAGGAGTTCGAGCTCTGGAAGACGCCGTAGTCCGCCTGCCCCACGTAGGACAGTAGCATCGGCGTGTAGACGAGGTTGACGAGGTTCTTTGCGAGGATGTTGGCGTAGCCGAGGAGGGCGCCCGCCTTACGCTGGCTAGCCACGGGCGGCCTCCGAGGGAATGCTCAATACACATCTATCGAGGAATTCAACAACGATCTTCCTCTGAGCTGGCAACCTGTCATACGCCTTTGAATAGTCACTCTCGAGCAGTTCCGAATTACATACGGAAAGAATTGACCGCTCAACGAAAGAAACACCCAGCTCGCTGGCTAGCGTGTCGAATCGGCTGCTCATGTCTGGACCAGTGGACTCACGAGGGCAATAAATCAGCGGCTTCCCGAACAAGATCGAGAAAATTGATCCGTGATATGAATCTGTCGCTACAAGCTTTGCGTGACGGACGGCATAGAGGAACTCTGAAGGCCCGAGGGCGTAGTAGCGCGCATCCCCTAGTAAATCGACCCTCTTGCAGGTAAGTGAATCACAGATTTCGGCAACCCTCTCTTCGTAAGCTGCACTCCCGAGGAAGTACGTCAATACATAATCATTTGGAAGCCCGCAGTGCGGCTCTTTTTCATACCTTTCCCACCAGGAGCCGTCAAACATCAGTGTTGGGTCAATCAACACCTCGGCCTTTAAGCCGTACAGACTGTTTATAAGCTCGGCGCTCTTCTGCTCACGAACGGACAGCCTATCAAACCCGTCGAAATAGCCGTGGAACAGCTCACGCTTCTCCTCGGGAATCGTCGGAGCTGCCAAGCTTGGCGAAA
Source organism: uncultured Collinsella sp. (assembly GCA_900544935.1). Classification (GTDB taxonomy): domain Bacteria; phylum Actinomycetota; class Coriobacteriia; order Coriobacteriales; family Coriobacteriaceae; genus Collinsella. The sequence goes on along the minus strand of UQXB01000071.1, from coordinate 4,931 downwards.
AAGCAATGCGCTTTTCTCTTGGCGAAAACGTGAGAAACATAGTGGAGTTAGCGTCAGGGGAATACGGAGACCAAACTTGGTCGCTCCCAGCAACGAAAAAGTCATAGGATTTAATGTCACGTGGAGGGTTGGAATCAGATATAACCTCCCGGCTAAAGGAAATGTTACGGGAATTGAAATCCTCAAACGAACGATGCCTCTGGATGTGGGCAACGGCAAGCCCCTTTGGAATGAGCGAAGCCAAAGACTTGAGCTTGTATTTGGCAGATCTCGAGTCCTTCTGTCTGAACGTAAGGACATCTGCACCCGAGAGTTTGAGAGTTTCTTGGACAGCAAGGTTCTGGAGCCTCTGCCCATAGTTGTCCCCATGCGTAAATGTGGAAATGCCTATTTTCATGTTCAAACCTGTTCTTCGTCTCTATCAATAATCAAATAGTCTGCAGCCGAGGAATTCCACGACCAAGCCAGCGCTCCACAGAGCAGCAGTAGGCACAAGCAGCAGTTCACCCTTGTAAAGCACTGCGTATACAGAAAGGTAATAAGAATTGTTAGCAAAAGGAGCAAACGAACAATCCGGCCATTAGATCCTTTTTCCTGCTCCATAAACTCACTAACCACGGAGTGGAAAAACGCTACATACGCTGCCGTCTCCCAAACCCCCATGAGAATCAAGAAAGACCCCATATCCGCTTGACCAAAGTGGTTAAACGACATGAACCCGGACGCGTAGAAGCTTGAGGCTCCAAGACCCTCTCCGAGACTCCATGTAGCCGGTCTCAAGAGAGCGAAGCCGATGATAGCAATCCTCTCGTTACTGCCGTCGGCAGCAGTACCGACGGAAGCTGAACTGCCAACCATATCGAACAGACCAAACACTTGCGTATCCACGAGGATCTGGAACGCAGGCACCAAGGCGTATGCAATTGTCAGGATAAAATACAAGGCGACAAGCCAAAAGAAGGGACCCGAAACATCCGCTTCTCCCTTCATGACTGAAATAAGCCAGAACATCACTAAAACGAGAGGAAGGATTATGAAGAGCGCCTTATTATCGTTGAGTGTCGCAAGATAGAAGGACAGGACGATAAGGCAGACGTTGTAAGCGATGGCAAGGGATGGCCAGAGAGGACCCCGAAGCCTCCTAATCCAGACGAAGTTGTAGAGCACGACGAATGAAGTGTAAAGGGCCACCGCATGGACGGACGCATAAGAGAACAGGCCGGAGATATTGTCCTCGAAGTAACTGATGTCGTTCGTTGTCGCAGCGATCATCCCATGGGTAGAGTACTGGATAAACATGATCGCCATATTGAGAAGCAATATGGCGTTGAAGACCGGAAAACCTGCATCAAAGAGTCCAAGAAGAAAATCCCTCTTGTTAGTGACCAAAAGAAAGAAGTAAAGCGTATAGACAAACGGGTAGAGGAGCAGCAAAATATTCGCCCTAAACGTTTCCATATTGCCACCCAAGAGGGCACCAGACAGCCACCCTGCAACGGTAATCAGCCCAAGTAGTAGCGCTCTACCGCTATATTTCCATCCGGAGAAGAGCGCCCTCACGCAAATCATGCCGGTAATTACCCAGTTGAGGTATCGCCCCAGACCATAGTACTCAAGGAAGAAAACCTGCGCCAAGATACCTATAACGATCGTCGCATCCGCCAGGTCACCCATGCAAACGGTTAGAACACCTTGCTTATTAGGGAGATACCAACGACCTCTTCGACCAGCCCGCTCCTCCGCTTTATTTATAACGAGCCTCGCATGCCTATGATCTTGCATTGAGTACCTCCAGCAGCACACGTTCAATCAGCCTCGTGTGCATGTGAACTCCCGTGTTGAGACCTACCGAGGAGCATGGAAGCAGGTCTACGATCTCATCTGAATCGACAAGATCGAGCGGACCAGGCTTTCCGCTCCTGAAACGATTGACCTCCCTGATAAGCCGGCTCTTATCCCTAAACAGCCCGATTAGCTCCTCCTCGTTATTCAGCACCAAACCGGACCCATGCTCAACGACAAAGTCGGCGACATTGCCTGCACATGCACTCGAAATCGTATAAGCGTTTGCGGAGTAAGATTCCATACAGGTGTAGCTATAGGTCTCTGGACAAGATGGCCACATGACAACGATGGCAATCTCGCACTCCCTGAGAGAGTCGGTCATGGCATTTGGGTGCTTCTCATCAAATTCGACAAACCGCTTGTTCATCCCTGGATACATATCGTTCGAGCTGTTGAAGACGAAGAACTCGTACTCTTGTTCATCGACCGCAGATACGAGGCGAAGCCAGGTCTCCCAGCCCTTTGTCTTCCTCGGCATCCCCAGAAAGGCAACCCTGATGCGCTCCCCTGCGTTCAGAGGACGTCTGTTGCCCAGATACTCTCCAAGCAGCTTTTGGTGCGGTATTACATCAACAAGGCCCTCGTATTGGGGCCTGAATGAGAGAAACCGATTCTTCGTATAGGTCGAAGGTGCAACAAAACGGAGATTTTTGATGGAGTCAAACAGCCCTTGGATCTTCGACTCCACACGAAGGCTGTTACTGAAGTGGGGGCATTTCTCGCAGGGAGCGTCGCCGAGCCTTGAGCTGTCACAAAAGCCGCTCCTATTTTGGAGGTTATAGCTTGTACAACACAGGTAATAGTCGTGGAGAAAGGCCCTGACCGGTGTTTTGCCTGTAACTTTTAGCAGTTCGGAGACTTTCTCAAGGCTCACGTACAGAAGGTGGTGGATATGAAGCTCAAGAAGGCTGAAGCCGCTTTTTTGCCAGCTGCAAAGGGCCTCGCACACCTGGGCAATACTGAAAACACCAGCCTCCACCCCGTCGACCGTAACCCCGAATTCGCAAAATAGCATCTGGTCGTCCCTGAACAGGGTCTTCTTAACCGAGTGGAGATAGACGTAACTTATGCCGTGCGACGCCATGGCCTGCTGACTCGCCATAATAGCCTTTGGGGTGCCGGTCTTGTCCTTGAGATAGTCGCAAAAGGCAAGCGCTAGGACGTACCCACTATTGTGCGGTTTGGGGATGCTTTTACTCATATCATCGCTTCCCAAACAAGAGGAGAGATCTATTGAAAAGGCCCTCTTGTAGACTGCCGAAATTCAGCCTCGAAGAGAAAGAAACCCTGCACCTAGCCATGAAAGAAGCGTCCATTTTCGATACCAACTCTCCAAGAGCACGCTCTGGAGGAAGAATGCAGTCGGAATAAGTTGAAAGAAGTCCAGTAACTTGCTTTGCAAGAGTAATCTCTCGCGGATGACAAAAACTATTGATTTTCTCAATCACTTTAGATGGTAAATCAGTACTCACACCGACCACATTACGACCATGCTGGAGATATCCCATATGAGGAGAAGCATCGAAAACAATCCGATAACCCAGCAGCACGCATAGATTAGCTATCAGCTTATCATGCATGATGACGGGATGGGGCAGCTCATGCAAGCAAACAACTTCCCAAATACGCCTATCAAATACTTGCGTACATCCCATAGGTGACCCAATGCAAAGCTGGTTGAGAGGGTCGTTATCTCGATAAGATATGCACCTTTGTTGCCCATAGGTTAACCGGCCCATCTCATTACCAGCTGAATCTACAAGTCTTGAATTGCAATGATAAAGAGCCAAATTCTCCTGCTTCTTAAGCTGTTTAATCGCAGTTATCAGTTTATCGCTATCCCAAATATCATCTTGGTCGGAAAACGCATAGTAATCAGCTTCGGGAGCATTCCGCAACAACGTCAAAAACCCTAAAGCAGGTCCTAGGTTTTCTCCTGTTAACAAAGTCAGACTGCCCTCATCTGCATAGCGCTGCAGAAGATCACGAGTACCATCAGATGACCCGTCATCACGGACAAAAAGACGTACGTCAACTTCAGCCTGCGAGAGAATGCTGTCAATTTGTTCTGAAATAAATGGGATGCCGTTGTATGACGCCATTAATACGACGCACTTTGGCACCTTGGAATTACTCAACATATGGATTACCTTATCATTAATGCCTAAAGCAAACGCTCTCGATGTGTTAACCCCTGAGCAAACCCAGTGCAAGCAGTATATCCTTGACCAAGTACTTGGCGCAGTCTTTTGGCCTCGCCCTGAGAACGAGTCGGTTAACCCGTACCCCGTTACGAAAGCCGTCCATAAAGGTATTTCTTTCTATAGGCTTCGTCGAAGGACGTTGAAGCTGTTCATTGTTGGCCACAGCTAGACCAGGATCAACCGGCAAAAGCTCAAGGTCCGTCATTTCTAACAGTTCTCGACCCTTGTCTGTCTGCACAAGTGCGAGGGATATCCCGTTCGCGACCTCATCAGAAAGCTCGCTACCCCATGAATCGCCAAGCGTAATATCGGAGACACGATCACCCTTGGCGTAGCGGCAGGAGTAGCAGCCTTCCGTATACGGTAAACCCGAGAGGAAAGCAATCGAGTAGCGATCGCGGACACCCGTCCTACCCACAGTTTCAGCTCCGCGATAGCGGAGCTGATACTGGACTTTCTTTCGAAAGTCCAGTATCAGCTCATTAGACAGGTTGTTACCTGTCTCTTCCAAGAATCGGCTCAGGACCTTGGGGGACGGTGAACCATGACAGATAAGGTCGATGGTGTAAAGGGAATCGGCTAAACGGCTTCCAACGAAGTTACGCATCGCAGCAACCTGACAAGGAAGACCGATAAAGAGAACCCTTTGACCACCTTGCAGGGCCTCCCTAACCTCGCGGTACGCACCAAGCGGATTGCTTTTGACGTATTTGGAGCCTTGGGCCCTCCTCAAGTAATCCGCATCAGAAGTGAGGTGGAACCGGAACTCACCGCCCTCCTGTGCACATGAACACACTAATCCATTTGACGCCACAAACGCCTCCGAGATGGCCGTAGCCAGACCCCCGGACGAAGATGACATTCTGAGCGATGTATCTTTCG
>UQXB01000070.1:0-9884 GCA_900544935.1 uncultured Collinsella sp. | reverse complement strand
GGTATCATGGCCGGTGCCGCGGGTACAGCGGGAACGGAAAACGTCGCTCGCCCCGATACACCCGATTCCCCTTGCGGTTGGATCGACGACGACACCAACCTGCACGTTTGGGAAAACCTGGGGGTACGCGGCGTGTGGGAGCGCTACGTCGACGACTGGTGCCGTGCTTGCGAAAGCTCACTCAACTTTGACGTGATGGCCCATCCCGACCTGGTCATGCGCTTTTCGAAGGAGGGCTTTGCGCCCGATTTTGACCCGGCGCCGTTTTGGGAGCAGATGGCCGAATGCGCCCACGATACGGGTCGCCGCGTTGAGGTCTCGACGGCTGCGCCGCGCAAGGGGCTCGACGATTACTACCCCGCGACCGGGCTGTTGCGTCGCTTTGCCCATGCCGAGGTGCCGATTACTTTTGGCTCGGACGCGCACCGCGCCTGTGATATTTGCTGGAACATCCGCGAGGCCCAGGCCCACGCCTACGACTGCGACTACCGGGCCTTCGATATCCCCCACCCCACCGGCGAATGGGAATCCACGCCCCTCGCCTAGCCATCCCTTCATAAGTTGCGGTGAAATAGGGATTGTTTTGCCTGATGAAGCACTTAAACAGTCCCTATTTCACCGCAACTTCCATGACTCCGTTACACCAACAAAGACTGTCCCAAACGACTAGTCGTTTAAGAACGTCCCCAATGACTAGTGGCGGCGAGCGTTGAGTTCGCCGGCCAGTTCGTCGAGGGTGATGCCGTAGCGCTCGAGCGTCACGAGCAGGTGGTAGACCAGGTCGCCGGCCTCGTAGCGAATGTGATCGTGGTCGTTATCCTTGCAGGCCATGATGACCTCGCTCGCCTCCTCGGCAAGCTTCTTGAGCAGCTCATCCTCGACGTCGGTCAGCAGACGAGCGGTATAGCTCTCCTGCGGCGACGCGTCGCGACGACCATGAATCACCTCGGCCAGCCCCGTCAGCGTCTCGCCGATATTTCCATCCTGAACATTCGCGGTGCGCACACCCATGGTTCAATCCTTTCTGGTTGGCCAAGCGCTTAGCCGAGCGCCCGCCCTACGCGAGTTTCTTAAAGAAGCAGGTACGGTTGCCGGTATGGCAGGCCGGACCCGGCGAGTCGACCTTGACCAGCAGCGTATCGCTATCGCAGTCGGCCCAGAGCTCCTTGACCTCTTGCATGTTGCCGCTCGTCGCGCCCTTGTTCCAGAGCTCCTGACGGCTACGGCTCCAAAACCACGTGGTCCCGGTCTTAAGCGTCAGCCCCACCGACTCCTCGTTCATCCAAGCAACCATAAGCACCTCGCCGGTGTCGTACTGCTGAACCACACAAGGAATCAGCCCCTTGGCGTCGTATTTGAGCTCGGACGCAGTTGTCACTTGCTCCATTTAAAAATCCAATCTCACGGGGATGCCTTGAGAAGCCATATACTCTTTGACTTCGCGAATGCTGAAGGTTCCAAAGTGAAAGACGCTGGCCGCCAGCACGGCGTCGGCCTCGCCCTCGATCACGCCCTCGGCAAAATGCTCGAGCGTGCCCACGCCGCCGCTCGCGATGACGGGAATCGGCACTGCGCGCGCCACGGCGCGAGTGAGTGCCAGGTCGAAGCCAGCCTTGGTGCCGTCACGGTCCATACTGGTGAGCAGGATCTCGCCGGCGCCGCGACGAGCCGCCTCCTCGGCCCACGCCACCGCATCGATACCCGTGGCGTTGCGACCGCCCGCGGTAAAGACCTCCCACTTGTCGGCACCTGATGCGCCGGGCAAGCCGACGCGCTTGGCATCGATCGCCACGACCACGGCCTGACTGCCAAACGCCGCGGCAGCTTGGCTAATCAGCGACGGGTCGCGCACGGCCGCCGAGTTAAGCGACACCTTGTCGGCGCCGGCGGCAACCATGGTCCGCATGCCCGCCAAGTCGCGAAAACCGCCGCCCACGGTATAGGGAATAGCGAGCTCCTCGGCCGCGTGCGCCGCCATCTCGATAGTCGTCGTACGGTTGTCGCTCGTGGCGGTAATGTCCAAAAAGACGACCTCGTCCGCACCCTCGCGGTCGTAGGCGCGGGCCAGCTCCACCGGGTCGCCCGCATCGCGCAGGCTCACAAAGTTGACGCCCTTGACCACGCGGCCGTCCTTAACATCCAGACAGGGAATCACGCGTTTGGTAAGCATGGGCTACTCCTCCCCTCGGGCGGCGGCCAGCGCCTGGGCCAGCGTAAAGTTGCCCTCGTAGAGCGCGCGACCGGTAATGGCACCTTCAATCGTGCCCTCACCCACCGCGGCCAGTGCGCGGATATCGTCGAGCGTCGAGATACCGCCCGACGCCACGACGGGAAAGCCCGCGACCTCGGCCACATGGCGATACGCCGCCACATCGATGCCCGTCTGCATGCCATCACGCGCGATGTCGGTATACACCAGATGCTTAAAGCCCAGCTCGGAAAGCTGCGCCACGGCATCGTCGAGCGCCACGCCCGCACCGTCACGCCAGCCGTTCACCTTGACCTGACCGTCGCGTGCGGCAATGTCAGCCACCAGCAGCTCGCCAAAGCCCTTGGCCGCCACCTCGGCAAAACCCGGCTCGGTCACGAGCACGGTGCCCAGCGCAATGCGGCGAGCACCATAGCTGGCCAGCTCATCAATGCGTGCGAGCGAGCGAACGCCGCCGCCCACGTCCACAGACAGACCGTCGACGCCGCAGATGGCCTTAATCACCGCCGAGTTGGCAGCGCACGCGTCCTCGTCCTCGCCAAAGGCAGCGGACAGGTCGACGGCGTGCACCCAGCTCGCGCCCTGCTCGGCAAAGGAGCGAGCAACGGCCACGGGGTCGTCGGAATATACCTTGCAGCGGCTGCGGTCGCCGCGCTCCAGGCGCACGACCTTGCCGCCAATCAAATCGATTGCGGGAAACAGAATCATCGGCCGGCCCCCTCGACGATGCTCACGAAGTTCTTAAGAATGCGCTGACCCAGCGCAGAGGATTTCTCGGGATGGAACTGGCAGCCCCACACGTTGCCGTGGCGCACGATGCACGGGAAGCTCCGCGTATAGTGCGTGCGCGCCAGCACATCGGCGGCATCGGCATCGTCGGCCACCGCGTAGCTGTGGGTGAAGTACATGTTGGCACCCTCGGCAAAACCAGTAAGCAGCGGATCGGCCGCACCGGCGGGCGTCATGTGCACCTGGTCCCAGCCCACGTGCGGCACCTTCAGGCGGCTCGACTCCAGGCGCGTGCACGAACCGCGCATAATACCCAGGCCATCGACCCAGAGGGCACCGGCCCGCTCGGAGGCGTTGCCGTCGGCGACCGCGCTCTCGCTCGCAGGAACGCCCTCGTTGCCGCGCTCAAAAAACAACTGAAGGCCCAGGCAGATGCCGAGCAACGGAGTTCCGGCGGCAACGGCGTCGAGCACGGCCGCCGCCTCGCCGCTCTGGCGCATAAAGGCGATCGCGTCATAGAACGCGCCCACGCCCGGAATGACCAGGCCGTCGGCGCGGCGGATCTGCTCCGGATCGTCCGACGTGCAGGCGGCGGCACCGGCGCGTGCAAGCCCGCGCACGACGCTCGACAAGTTGCCCTTGTGGTAGTCGACCACCACGATCTTCGGTTCGCCCACGCGACCCCTCCTCTTCTCATCATCCAAAACCACCACAAAGGGGACAGGCACTTTCGTGGTGGTTTTTGCCTTTGTGGCGGTTACAGCGAGCCCTTGGTGCTGGGAATGCCCTGCACGCGGGGGTCCAGCTCGCAGGCGCGGCGCATCGTGCGGCCCACGGCCTTAAAGGCGGCCTCGATAATGTGATGCGAGTTGCCGCCCACCAGCTCGCGCACGTGCAGCGTGAGCTTGGCATCGCGCGCAAAGGCGTAGAAGAACTCGACGGCCAGCTCGGTATCAAAGCTGCCCACGCGCTCGGTCGGCACGGGCAGCTCGCAATAGGCCTGCCCACGGCCCGAGATATCCACGGCGGCCATCACGAGCGTCTCGTCCATGGCGATCGCCGCGTCGGCAAAGCGCGTAATACCCGCCTTGTCGCCCAGCGCCTGGCAAAACGCCTCGCCCAGCACGATGCCCGTGTCCTCGACGGTGTGGTGCGCGTCGACCTCGACGTCGCCCACCGCGCGCACCGTCAGATCGAACAGACCATGGCGGCCAAAGGCGTTGAGCATGTGGTCGAAAAACGGCACGCCGGTCGAGATATCGCACACGCCAGATCCGTCCAGGTCGAGCTTTACGACAATGTCGGTCTCGCCCGTCTTGCGGGTTACCTCGGCATAGCGGTCCATCTACATCTCCTCCTTCACCAGCGCGGCAAACGCAGCCAGCACCTCATCGTTTTCCCGCGGCGTGCCCACGGTAATGCGCAAGCAGTCCGCGAGCCCCGGCACGTAGCTAAAGTCGCGCACCAAAATCGAGTACTCGTCGCGCAGGCGCCCGCGCACGCGTGTGGCATGCGGCGTACGCACGAGCACAAAGTTCGCCGCGCTCGGCCATGCCTCCACGGGCATGCCCTCGGCAGCCATCGCGCGTAGAGCGGCCTGTTCGCGTTCGCGCTCGGATGCGACCTGCGCCACCACGGGCGTGTACGCATCGCGGGCACGCACGCAGGCAAGCGCGGTTGCCTGACTCAGCACGTTGACCGAATAGATCTGGCGAATCGCCGCGAACACGTCGATGACTTCGGGCGCCGCAATCACATAGCCCAGACGCGTGCCGGCAGCGCCAAACGCCTTGGACAACGTATGCAGAATCACCAGGTTGGGATGCTCGGCGATAAGCCCCTGCGCCGTGGTGGCCGCGCCAAACAAATCGTCGGCAAACTCAACGTAGGCCTCGTCGACCATTACCATGCCGGGGCACGCATCGCACAGCGCCGCGACAAAGTCGAGCGGTGCCACGTCACCCGTGGGGTTATTGGGCGAGGTCACGATTGCCAGGTTGCACTCGGACGCCGCCGCAAGCACAGCTGCCTGGTCGAGCTCAAAGGTCGCGGGGTCGCGCCACACGTCGCGCACCTCGGTCTGGCAGAGCGACGCAAAGAACGCGTACTCGCTAAAGCACGGCGGGCAGTTGAGCAGGGTCCGTCCCGCGCCGCCAAACGCCAACAGGTAGTTATAGAGCAGCTCGTCGCCGCCGTTGCCCACGCAGACATTCTCGCGCGTCACACCATGCCAAGCGGCAAGCTCGTCGCGCAGATCGTTGGACATGGGATCGGGATAGCGGTTGAGCGGTGTAGCGGCCAGGGCGGCGTCGACCGCCTCGCGCACGCCAGCCGGCACGGGATAGGTGTTCTCGTTGGCCGAAAGGTTGATGCGCGTGGGCGTAAAGTTGGGATCGTAGGGCTCAATGCCGGCCAAGTAGGGCTGGACGAGCTCCTTCATGCGCGGCGTGAGTTCGGACATATTAGGCCTCCTTGCCAGTCGCGCCGGCGCCATCAGCGCTTGCAGCCGCCAGGTCCACGCCCTCGGCAACCGTCGCCACGGCGTCGCCCGGCCAGGCAACCTTGGTCAGGTCGGCCGCGGCGAGCGACTCGGCGCTCACGGCATCCTCGCCCTGCTCCAACACGCGGCGGCGCAGCGCGGCAGAAAGCGCGTGTGCCCACAGACCCTCGGCCTCGGCGAGGCGCTGCGTGGCAGGAGCATCGGAGAGCAGGCCCTCGGGTGTATAGCAAATGACACTCGAGCGCTTGACGAACTCCTCCACCGAAAGCGGGTTGGAGAACATGGCCGTGCCGCCGGTCGGTAGCGTGTGATTGGGGCCGGCAACGTAATCGCCGAGCGGCTCCGAGCTCCAAGCGCCCACAAAGATAGCGCCGGCGTTGCGAATGCCGCCGAGCAGGCCCATCGCGTCCTTGCAGTGCAGCTCAAGGTGCTCAGGCGCCACCGTGTTCACGGCCTCGACGGCGGCGGCCATGTCGGCGGCCACCACGATGGTGCCCTCATTGTCGAGCGAAGCGCGCGTAATCTCGGCACGCGGGGACTGCGCCACCAGAATATCGATACCCGCCTCGACCTCACGCGCAAACTGCTCGTCGCAGGTCACCAGATAGCAGGCCGCCAGCGGATCATGCTCGGCCTGGGCCATCAGGTCTGCCGCGACCACCATGGGCTTGGCCGTGGCGTCGGCCAGCACGCAGACCTCGGAGGGACCGGCGACCATATCGATACCCACGTCACCCGAGACAATCTGTTTGGCAGCGGCGACAAAGGCGTTGCCCGGGCCGGTGATTTTGTCGACGCGCGGAATGGTCTCGGTACCGTACGCCAGCGCGGCCACGGCCTGGGCGCCGCCCACCATATAGATCTCGTCCACGCCGCCGAGCTTTGCCGCGGCGAGCGTGTAGGGGCTGATCAGGCCGTCCTTTTGCGGCGGGGTCACCATGACCACGCGCTCAACGCCGGCGACCTTGGCGGGAATGGCATTCATGAGCACCGTGGAGGGATACTGCGCACGGCCGCCCGGCACGTAGATGCCAGCCGCGGCAAGCGGGGTCACCTTAACGCCGAGCATCGTGCCGTCCGGGCGCGTGGTAAACCAGCTCTGCTCGACCTCGCGCTGGTGGAACTCACGAATCTGGCGTGCAGCCTTTTCGAGCGCCGCGACAAAAGCGGGATCGAGGCCTTCGAGCGCGGCATCGATCTGCTCTTGCGGCAGACGGAAGCTCTGCAGCTCAACGCCGTCAAAGCGCTGGCAATAGTCGCGCACCGCAGCATCGCCGTTGGCACGCACGTTGGCCACGATATCGCGGGCGGCGTCGACGATGTTTTGCGGCAGCACGCCCTTACGGTTGAGCTGGTTGGTAACGAGCCGCTCGCCGGGAGCAAGCTTGATGGTCTTCATATCGGTATCCCCTATCGGTCGAGGTTTTGTTCGAAAAACGAGAGACCGGGCGGCGGCGCCAGTCGGCCCGCGGCCCGGACGTTGGGGCGCCCGTGCGTGCTCGCGCTATTGTGCCGAGCCCGCAACGGGCTCAAAATGCTTGTCCTTCACGGCTGCCGCCAAGCGATCTGCCAGATTGCGTACGCGCGGATCCAGACGTGCGGCGCCTGGATTGACAAAGAAGCGGGCCGTGCAGTCCATGATGCGGCCGGTGATGACCAGGTCATTGTCACGCAGCGTGGCGCCCGTGGCGGTAATGTCCACGATGCGATCGGTCATGCCGACAATGGGGCCCAGCTCGATGTTGCCGTGCAGCGAGACGATATCGGCATTCACACCGCGCTCGGCATACCAGGCACTCGCGATGCGCGGGTACTTAGTTGCCACGCGAAGCGACCCGCGGCGGGCATAGTTGCGCTCGGCCTGGCCGGCGCGCCACGCGGGCTCCGCCTCGATAAACGTGCACAGGCCGTAGCCCAGGTCGACCAGCTGCAGCAGGTTGAGGTCTGCCTCGATAAGTGAGTCCCAACCGCAGATGCCGCAGTCGGCACCGCCACAACCCACAAAAGCGGGCGCGTCGCTGGGACGCACGATAACAAACTCGATATCGCCGACCGTGCCCTCACCAGCGTGTGTGTCGCGGCCGCGCACGATGAGGTGACGACCGGGATCGCGCAGCTCCGAGACATCCAAGCCCGCGGCTTCGAGCACGTCGAGCGTATCGGCCTTAAGCGAGCCCTTGGGCACGGCTATGCGCAGCGGACCCTCGGCACCACGGCCCGCGGCGTGATCGCCGTCGGAAGCGGCGTCCTCGGCCGAGGTGTGCGCGGCCTCCAGGCGCTCGAGCGAAAAGGCGAAGCCCGCCGCCGGCACCTCGATGCCGTCGCCAAATGCGCCGGTAAAGATGGAGTCGTAGCGTCCGCCCGAACCGACCGGATCGGGCAGTCCGCCGGCATAGGCCTTAAAGACCAGGCCCGTGTAGTAATCAAACGAGTTCATGATGGAGAAGTCGAAGGACAGTACCTGGGCGTCCTCGGGAGCCAGGCCCTCGACCAGGGCACGCAGCTCGCGCGTGAGCGGCGCGACGATACCGGCAGCCGCCAGCAGCGCATCCACGCGATCGAGCACTTCGGCCCCACCATGCAGGCGCGGCAGTTCGCTGACGGCGGCCTTAACGGCATCGGTCTCGGCGCTTGCCGCCACGCGGGCATCGAGGCCCACAAAGTCGTTGGCGTGCACGCAGCGCAGCGCCTCGGCAGCCAGCTCGCGATCCTCGCACGCCGCGAGCAGCTCCTTAAACGGGCGCACGCTACCTGCGATGATGCGCGCATCGGGCAGTGCCAGCTTGCGCACGGCCTCGGCGACCAGCGAGACAATCTCCACGTCGCCCGCGGTATCGCCCGCGCCGATGAGCTCAAAGCCTAGCTGAGTGAACTGGCGTGAGCCGCCGGCATTGCGTTGGCACTCACGAACCACCGGCGCCTCATAGCGCAGGCGCAGCGGCAGGTCGTCCGCATGCATGCGGGTCGAGACCAGACGCACGATAGGCAATGTGTTATCGGGACGAACCACCAGCAAGCGGCCGTCATCGTCAAAAAGCTTAAACGGCGTGTCCGCGATTCGGCCGCCCTCCTCGAGCGAGCCCTTGTCCTCGAGCAGCGGCGTCTCAACCGGCAAATAATGATGCTCCCTAAAGCAGCCCTTCACCGTCAGCGCAATTTCCTCGCGCGCCTGAGCCTCCTCGGGCAATATGTCCCGGAATCCCCACGGTGTGGCCGTCATCTGGTGAGCCTCCTCATGCTGTGCTTCGTATAGAACAGAAGACCGGCATAGCTCCGCCGGTCTTCTGGGTACTTTAGCATACTAGAGTGCTTGCGGGGAGAATCGTCCTCCTCGGCTCACACCGTATTCATTTGGAAACATAGGAGCGGATTGTCGCAACCCAACCCCACCTAGACGCCAATCGCACGACGATACTCTGCCATTACCTGCGCATCGGCAGCTGCGGGGTCGGCAAAATAGCGCCAGTCATAGGTCTCGGCCGAAACAACTCCGCGATAGCCGCGCGCCACCAGCCTATCCAGGTCGGCGCGCATATCGCGGTCGCCGTCACCCCAGGCAAGATGCGTCGTGCCATCTGCCGCAACATCGACAAAATGCACGTGGGCGACATCATCGCCAAGCAGATCGAAATAATCGTCGATGGTATCCCCCGCCACCGCCATAGCGCCCAAATCCAGACATGCCTTAAGTGCCGGATGATCAACTGCCTCGATCATGCGCTTCGTATCGGCCGCCGAGTTCACGATCATCGACTCAACCGGCTGTAGGGCCTCGAGCACCAGTCGCACGCCGCACTCTCCCGCATGCTCGGCAATCGCACGCAGCATCGAGGCGCTGCGACCCCACGCGTCCTCGATCGGCTCGTTCAAAAATGCCCAGCCGCTCGAGACCATGACCTGCTCGGCTCCAAGTTCCGCCGCGATATCTACAACGTTCTTAAAGTACGCGAGCGTGCGGGCACGCGCCTCATTCCCGCGCGCCGCGATATTCCACGGCTTGGGGTTGTTCTGTTCGGGACAAAGCCCCACAATCCGAACCCCATACCGCTGTGATAGCTCCCGCACCTGCTCGAGCGAATCGTATCCATGGCAATCGACATACAGATGCATCGCCCCGGTCCAAAGCTCGCAACACGTGTAGCCCGAAGCCGACGCCGAAGAAAAGAACTCCTCAAGGTCAAAATAACGATGGCTGATATTCATGACGGCAAGCTGGGGATAGCTCATAATTACTCTCCAACCCAAGCGAGGCCCCGTTCCATATAGGAGCGAGGCCCAATTACACAAACGTTATTTGCTCTTAGTAGTCGAACTGGTGATAGTAGCGACGGTAGTTGAGGTTGTGCTTGGTGACCGTCTCGTAGTAAGCGGCAAGGCGATCGGTGATCAGCGAGGAGAGAATCCACGGAGACACGATGACGCGGAACTCGTCGTCAAGGCCGGGGA
>UQXB01000069.1:0-10013 GCA_900544935.1 uncultured Collinsella sp. | reverse complement strand
TCTTCTTCTCGAGGATCAGGGTGCCGCGCTCGCGCAGGAACTCGATGATATGCGGGTTGGCCTCGTCGGTATCCATGCCGCTGAAGGGGCCGCCGGTACCAAACTCCTCGCCGGTGTAGAACTTGCCGTCGCCATCAACCGGCATGCAGATGTCGGTGATGCCTTCCTTGAGGCAGGCGAAGTAGTCGTCGACGCCGTGGCCGGGCGAGTTGTGGACGATACCGGTACCGTCATCGACACCGACGTAGTCGGCCAGGAGCGCCACGCCCTCAACACCGTCAAAGATCGGCTGCTTGTAGTGGATGTGGTGGAAGGTCTCGGCGGGAACCACATAGGGCTTACCGTCGACCACAACCGGGGTGTACTCCCAGCCAAACTCCTCGCAGCACTTGGGAGCCAGGTCCTCGAGCATGACCTCGGCGCGGCCGTCGTGCTCAACGGCGACGTAGGCGGCGCCGGGCTTGAGAGAAACGGCCTGGTCGGAGGGGATGGTCCACGGCGTGGTCGTCCAGATGATAAAGTCAACCGGGCCGTCGAAGTTCTCGAGGCCGGCGGGCTTGGAGGTCATCTCAAAGCGCACGAAGATGGACGGGCTCGTCTCGTCGGAGTACTCAATCTCGGCCTCAGCAAGTGCGGTATGGCAGTGCTTGCACCAGTGGACGGGCTTGTGGCCGCGATAGATCATGCCCTTGTCGAACATGGCCTTGAAAACCTCGATGTCGGCGGCGTCATGCTGGTGATAGAGCGTCAGATAGGGGTTGTCCCAATCGCCGAGCACGCCCAGGCGACGGAAGCCAGCCTTCTGCAGCTCGATGTTCTCGACAGCGAACTTGTTGCAAAGCTCGCGGATCTTAGCCGTGGAGGTCTGGTTGAACTTCTCGGTGCCGAGCTTCTCCTCGACCTTATGCTCGATCGGCTGGCCATGGCAGTCCCAACCGGGGACATAGGGAACCTCATAGCCCTGCATCATCCAGTAACGGTTGATCATGTCCTTGGAGATCTTGTTCATGGCGTGGCCGATGTGGATCGGGCCGTTGGCGTACGGAGGGCCGTCGTGCAGCACGAACTTCTTGTGACCCTCGTTCTTCTTCAGAACCTGCTCGTAGACCTTGTTGTCCTGCCAGTCCTTGAGTCGCTTGGGCTCGGACTTGGAAAGACCGGCACGCATGGGAAAACCGGTCTTGGGCAGATTCATCGTCTGCTTGTACTCGTTTGCCACGGTACCCCTTTCATGTCGTGGGCGCGCACGCCCGTTGGGCACCAAAAAAGCGCCCGTCCCTACAAGCTGGGACGAAGCGCCACAAAACGGACTGTACGCCCGCAAAAGCTCTTCGTTTAACCACCCAGCTTAGATGCCCTCGCCCGCGTATTCGCGCGCTCGCATCCGTTACTCGGCTGGCCTGTATCGACGACCATCTCGGCGATATCTACTAAGACGAGCCTGTGCGACGCGTCCGTTGGGACCGCAGCTCCGGGGTGATTTTCATCGGTCGCATGCACGGGTTCTCAGCGCTCCCCGCTCTCTGTAACATGCGGACGGCCGACTACTCGTCCCCATCAACGCTTATGCGGAGTATGCTAGCACGTTCCGCGCCGGCGAAAAACCCTCAACACTGGTTTTATACGTTCGAAATTTCTCGCGGCTGTGGACCTTCTCTTGGAGCAAAATACCTGAAAGCACTTTATCGAACGAAAGAAGGTTGCTATGCGAACCATTGGAATGAGTGATTATACCGTCGGCGAAGACTGCTTTGACGAGCTGCCCGGCGCGCTGGCCGAGTACGGAGCGACCAAGGTCGCCATCATCGGTGGCAAGCGAGCCCTGGCTGCAGCGCTACCAGGGCTCGAGGCGGCACTTGAAGATACCGATGTCGAGGTCCTGGAGACGCGCGTCTACGGTACCAACAGTACGCGTGCCAATATCGCCAAGGTCGTAAACTCCCCCGCCTGCCAGGAAGCCGACGTGCTCATTGCTTGCGGCGGCGGCAAGGCGCTCGATACCATCAAGACGGCGGCCATCGAGCTCAAGAAGATCGTCTTTACCGTGCCGACGATCTGCTCCAACTGCTCCGCCGCGACCGCCATTGCCGTTGTCTACAACGACGACGGCTCGCTCGAGGGCTATTCGTACCCCAACCGCCCCGCGCACATCTTCATCAACCCCAAGATCATCGCCGAGGCACCGGCAGAGTACTTCTGGGCCGGCGTGGGCGATGCCCTGTCTAAGCAGCCCGAGGTCGAGTACGCCACGAGCGCCGGTAATTTGGAGCACACCGCCGGTCTTGGCCTGGCACTCGCCCACACCTGCTCCGAGCCGCTGTTTACCTATGGCGTCCAGGGTCTTGAGGACGTGCGCCAGGACCTGTCGACCGAGGCCGTCAAGCAGATCGCGCTCGACATCGTGGTCAACACGGGCTATGTCTCGAACCTGACCAACCAGAACGATTACTACTACAACTCGAGCGTGGCGCACGCGTTCTACAACGCCACCTGCAGCATTCCACGTGAGGGCACCTACCTGCACGGCGAAGTCGTAAGCCTGGGCGTGCTCGTCCTGTTTGCCTATACGGGCGATACCGAGAACCTTGTGCGCTACGCCGCCTTTAACAAGCAGATGGGCCTGCCCGTGACGCTTGAGCAGGTCGGGCTTTCCGAGGCCGACATCCCTGCCCTGTGCGAATACGCGCACGCCACCAACGAGTGGAAGCAGGGCAACCCTGAGCCCTTCACTGACGAAAAGTTCGCCGCCGCCATCAAGGCCGCCAACGCCTACGGCCACTCTATCCTGGCCTAACCGGCCAAAACCGCCACAAAGGGGACAGTTCCTTTGTGGCGGTTTTTTATTGCTGTAACATGCTCGAGTCGAATTCGCTTGCCGGGATCACGCGGTAGCCGTGGCGCAGGAGCAGGTCAACGAAGACACCGTTACCCGTTGTGAGCGTGCCGCTGAAGGATCCGTCGTAGATATGGCCCACGCCGCACGACGGACTACGATCCTGCAAAATGCACGCGGAAATCTCGGACGGCCCACCCGCCTGCTCACACATATCGAGCGCACGTTGAGCGCCCAGGCGGAATTCCCGGTCAACGGACACGCCCTCGCAGGTACGAACCTCGCCGTTCACAATCTCGGACGGCTTGCGCGGCGTGGGCAGGCCCCCAAAGACCTCAGGGCACACCAAGAGGACCTCGGTCCCCGTACGCTCGCAGGCCTCGACCAGCTCGCGATGGTAGTTGTCGAGCCCGTTATACTTGCAGCTCTCGCCCATCAAACAGGCACTCACCACGATCTTCATATGCATCCCTCTCAAGCAAAACGCCCCATTTGAGATAGGCACTCAAATGGGGCGTCGATATTTACTGTCCCGAACGCAACGCTATTGCTGCTTAGGCATCAGCGGATTTTCGCGCGTGAGGAGGTTCATAAACTCCTCGCCGGTGATCGTCTCCTTCTTGTACAGATAACGAGCCAGCTCGTGGAGCTTGAACTTGTTCTCCTTCAGGATCTGCAGGGCGCGGTCGTGCGCATCCTCGATCAGCTTGGCGACAATCGCGTCCACGCGCTCGGCCGTACCGGGGGCGCAGGTGAGCGACGTGTCCTGGTTGAGGTACGCGTTCTGGACGGTACCGAGTGCCATCATGCCAAACTCATCGGACATACCAAAGCGCGTCACCATGTTGCGGGCGAGCTTGGTTGCCTGCTCGATATCGTTGGCGGCGCCGGTCGTCATCTCGCCAAAGATGAGCTCCTCGGCTGCACGGCCACCGCAGTAGACCGCAAGCTTGTCCAGGACCTCCTGGCGCGTGGTCAGGAAGCGCTCGTCCTCCTCGACCTGCATGGTGTAGCCCAGAGCGCCGCTCGTGCGCGGCACGATGGTGATCTTGGTAACCGGCGCGGAACCCTTTTGGCGGGCAGCGACTATGGCATGACCGATCTCGTGGTAGGAAACGACCTGCTTCTCGTGGTCGGAAAGCACCGTGGACTTACGCTGCTGGCCGGCAATGACGACCTCCACCGACTCCTCGAAGTCGTCCTGGGTCGCGCGCTTGCGGCCTTCGCGAACAGCGCGCAGGGCACCCTCGTTGATGATATTGGCAAGGTCGGCGCCCGAGGCACCGGGCGTGGCGCGGGCAATAGCGGTCAGGTCGATCGGCGGCTGCGTCTTCACGCTCTTGGCATGCAGCTCGAGGATGTTCTTGCGGCCAGTCAGGTCGGGCAGCTCAACGGGAATGCGGCGGTCAAAACGACCGGGGCGCAGCAGGGCGGGATCGAGGCTGTCGGGACGGTTGGTCGCAGCGAGGACGACGATGCCCTTGTGGTTATCGAAGCCGTCCATCTCGGTCAGCAGCTGGTTGAGCGTCTGCTCGCGCTCGTCGTTGCCACTAAAGCCGCCGCCATCGCGCTTCTTGCCGATGGTATCGATCTCATCGAT
The DNA here is from genome assembly GCA_900544935.1 of uncultured Collinsella sp. Taxonomy (GTDB): domain Bacteria; phylum Actinomycetota; class Coriobacteriia; order Coriobacteriales; family Coriobacteriaceae; genus Collinsella. Next base: position 5,580 of record UQXB01000069.1, on the reverse strand, counting down.
AAAGACGATACACGGGGCCTTTTCCTTGGCCTGCTTAAACAGGTCACGAACCTTGGCGGCACCGCGGCCGACGAACATCTCGACGAACTCAGAACCCGAAATGCTAAAGAACGGAACGCCCGCCTCACCGGCAACGGCCTTGGCGAGCAGGGTTTTACCGGTACCCGGAGGGCCGACAAGGAGGGCACCGCGCGGCAGCTTGGCGCCAATTTCCTCGTAGCGCTGCGGCTTCTCCAGAAAGTCGACGACCTCCTTAAGGGATTCCTTGGCCTCTTCCTGGCCTGCAACATCCTTAAAGGTCACGCCCACATCTTTGGAGGCGATAACGCGAGCGCCGGACTTACCCAGTCCGCCGCCGCCAAAGCCACCACCGCCAAAGTTCATCGACGGACCGTCTTCGCCCATGGCCTTCTTCATACGGCGGTTGAGCCACCAGCCGATGAGGAAGAAAATCGCCATGGGAAGAATGAGGGTGAGCAGGTAGTAGGTCATCAGACCCGAGTTCTTATCGGGAACGACCGACTCAAGCGAGGCACCAGATTCAAGCACGCGATCGGTAAAGCCCGCATCATTCGGCACACCGGTCGTCTTGTAGGCGATGTTCTCGTCCTCGCCCTTCTTGGTGTAATAAATCGTGTAATCGTCCGTGTTGTACTCAACCTTGTCAACGCTCTTCTTATCGAGCGCTTTGACAAACGTCGAGTAATCGGTCTTCGTAATCTGCTGCGTGTGACCGATGTTGGGGAACAGAACGGTCGAGAGCACGAGGTAGACGACGAAGGCGATGAGCACGTAGAGGATCATATTCCGTCTACGTTTGTTGTCATCCATCTCCATCTGCTTGAACTCCATCTACTGGGGTTGATAATGCTAACTAGAATACCCAACCCGGACGGCGATAAACCGACGCCGGGCACGAAAGGACAGAGATGGCATCACTTGAAGTCGGCAAGGTTCAGATTTATACGGGCGACGGCAAGGGCAAAACCACGGCTGCGCTGGGATTGGCGATGCGCGCCAAAGGTTATGGGCTCGACGTACTCATGCTGCAGTTTGCCAAGAAGCTGCACTGCGCCGAGCACGACGCCGCGCCGCGCCTGGGACTGCGCATTGTACAGGCCGATCGCGACACACCCGAGGCCTGCGCCGAGCAGATCATGGAGCTCGCACGCGAGCAGATATCACAGGTCGACGTTCTGATTTTGGACGAACTCGGCGAAGCGATGCGCCGCGGATTCGTGACGCGCGAGGATGTGGAGGGACTGATCGCGCTGAAGCCTGCCACCACGGAGCTCGTGCTCACCGGCCGCGGGCTGCTGCCTCTCGCGGACCTCGCCGACCTAGTCACCGAAATGCGCCCCGTCAAACACTACTTCGACGAAGGCCTCCTAGCCCGTCAAGGCATCGAATACTAATTGATCCAAAGGGGACGGAGGAAAACGGACCATCGACATCAAGACGGAGAGAAATGATCCGTTTTCCTCCGTCTCATACGGATCATTAGGCGGTGGCGCGGCCGAGCCAGTTGCCGCTATGGTGGTAGATGGTGAACATCGTGGCGGTGATGAGCCAGGTTACAGGGTAGACCAGCAGCAGGTGCTCAAGCGACGGATCGAACGGCATAATCGCAAACACCCAGATCACCCTGAGCACGACGGTGCCAAAAATCGTGAGCAGCATGGGCTGCAAGCTCACGCCGGCACCACGAATGGAGCCCGACGCGTTCTCGATAATCGAGAAAATCGCGTAGAACGGCGCAATGAAATGAAGAATCGTCGTGGTATACGCCGAAATCGAAGCATCGTCGACAAACAGACGCGACAACGGACCCGAGAATACCAGCAGCACGGCAGACAGGCCGCCAATGAGCATAAACGACAGCACGAGCGACGTATGGTAGCCCTTGCGCATGCGCTCGTAGTTGCGCGCGCCAAAGTTCTGTGCCGAGAACGTGGTGATCGACACGCCAAGCGCCTCGGTAACCATCCAGACGATGCCATCCAAGCGGCCCGAAAGACCCCACGCCGTGGTGACATCGGCACCAAACGAATTGACCGACACCTGAATCAAAACGTTGGAAATCGAATACGCAGCAGACTGAAAGCCAAGCGGCAGACCACACGAGATCATGCTCTTGCAAATGCCAGGATCAATGCCGAGTTTGGACAGTGAAAGCCGCCACGCACCCGGTGCGTGCATCATACGAATCACGATCATCGTGGCGTTAGAGCAAATGGTCAGTGCCACCGCGATACCGCAGCCCAGAGCCTCCATATGAAGCACGGCAACGAAGATGACATCCAGCACCGCATTAACAAGGCAGCCGGAAGCGATAATCACAGCAGGCCCGCGCGTGTCGCCCACGGCGCGCAGCAGTGCCGTTCCCATATTGAGCAGCAGCGCCGCAACCATGGCGGCAAAATAGCAACGAGCATATGCCACGCCCTCGGCCAATAGTTCATGCGGCGTGTTCATAAGCACCAGCATGGGCTCAACGAACACTATGCCAAGAATCGAGAAAACGATACCGCCCACCAACGCGAGCGTCATGGCCGTATGGACCGAACGACTCAGCCGCTCATCATCGTGCTGGCCAAAATACTGACCGGTAATGACCGCGCAGCCGGCGCCAACACCAACGCAAAAGCCAATGCAGAGCTCGGTAAGCACCATCGTGGCTTGAATGCCACCCAGTGCGAGTTTGCCGCCAAACTGGCCGACGATATACGTACCGATGAGCGTGTAGGCCTGCTGAAAAAACGAACTAAAAAAGATGGGAACGCACAGCGAAAGCAGCTGCTGCCAAATAACACCCTGCGTTACATCGATAGCCGTAGATTTCTTAGCCACACGCCCTCCCCAAAAGCGCACGTCAACCGACAAAACAGCAAATTAAGGCCAACGCCAATACCAGCTTAGCACCGACCGGCGTCGACCGAAACACCCCGAATAAGAGCCCGGTGCGAACTATCTGCCTAGTGATACAGCCCCGGCTGGTAGTGGTACTCATTACTCACGTGCGGGCACAGCTGCCAAAAGGCGACGGCACTCGCCGCTGCCACGTTAAGCGAATCGACCCCGTGCGCCATCGGAATGCGCACGGCCCGGTCGCAGCCCGCGATAGTCTTGGCACCCAGGCCGGCACCCTCGGTACCCATAAAGATTGCCAGGCGGTCAATCTCCTGCAGCACGGGATCGTCCAGCGATACGGAATCGTCCGTCAATGCCATGGCAGCACAGGAAAAACCGGCTTCGTGCAGTGCCGCCAGGCCATCGTGCGGCCACACACGAGCCTCGCTGCCAATGCGCGTCCAAGGCACCTGGAAAACCGTGCCCATGCTCACGCGGGCCGAGCGACGGTACAGCGGGTCGCAGCACGTAGGGCTGACCAAAATACCGTCAACGTTCAATGCGGCCGCCGAACGGAAAATCGCGCCCACATTGGTATGGTCGACAATGCCCTCGAGCACGCACACGCGCACCGGACGCTCCCCCGCCGCCTCGACGACGCCGTCGAGAAACTCATCAACCGGAATCTGCCGCGGGCGACGAAACGCCGCGAGCGCGCCGCGCGTCACGTTAAAGCCCGTCAATTGCTCCATGAGCTCCATGGAGGCAACGAACACAGGAACCGGACCTGCGCCCTCGCGCACAACCAGGCGCTCAAACAGCGGCATCATCTGATCAAGCCAGCGTTCGCTCAAAAGAAAGCTCACCGGCTGGTATCCGGCGCGCACCGCGCGCTCGATAACCTTGGCACTCTCAGCGATAAAGATACCCTTTTGGGGCTCCAGCACGCAGCGAAGCTCGCGCTCGGTCAGTCGCACGTAGGCGTCGAGCCGCTCATCCGTAAGCGAATCGATTCGCAGAACCTCAACGGCATCAGTCATAGCAGCCAGCCCGCACCCTTCTTAACAGCACATCTATACCAAACGAGGCGACGCGAAGCGCCGCCCCATGCATTCAATCAACCCGATAATACCGTTCACGCTAGGCGATTCACGCCTCAACGCGACGATATGTCACGAACTCATAATCGAGACCCTCGTCACCCTCGCCCGCGGCAATCGTGGCAACCCCGCCAGCCTGCGAAACTTCCCATGCAGGATCGGCGTCCAAATTGGGATAATACGTGTCCACGGGATGAACGCAGTGGTTATGCGTGACCTCGGCCTCCACGCAGTACGGCAAAAACTGCCGATAGACATCGCCACCACCGATCACCCAGGCAACGGGCTCATCGGCAACCGCGGCGAGCGCCTCGTCGATACTATGCACCACGTCGACGCCCTCGGGAGCAAAGCTCTCGTCGCGGGTAAGCACAATATTGCGGCGGTTCTTGAGCGGACGCCCGCCGGGAAAACTCAGCAGCGTCTTGCGTCCCATAATGACCGGGCAACCTTTGGTGCACGCCACAAAATGGCGCATGTCGGCGCGATTGGACACCACCATGTCGCCCTCGCAACCAATGCCCCAATCATCACACACGGCGACGATGGCAGAAAGCTTACACGTCATAAGCGCCACCTACACCGCAATGGGAATGTTCTTGACCTGCGGGCCGTGCTCGTAGCCCTCCACGATAAGGTCATCGGTCGTAAACGCGTAGAAATCATGCACGTCGGGGTTAAGCGTTACCTTAGGCGCCGCAAACTGCGGACGCTCGATAAGCTCACGGACGATATCGACATGACGGTCATAAATATGGGCATCGGCGATCACGTGCAGCAGCTCGCCAGCAATCATGTCGACCGACTGCGCGACCATCATCAGCAAAATGGCGTACTGGCACACATTCCAGTTGTTCGCGGCCAAAATGTCCTGGCTGCGCTGGTTGAGAATCATGTTGAGCGTGGGCTTATCGTCATGCGGGCGCTGCGTAACGTTATAGGTCACGCTGTACGCGCACGGATACAGGTGCATTTCGGACAGGTCGCTAAACACGTACGTGTTGGTCATGATGCGGCGGCTGTACGGCGTATGCTTAAGGTCGTACAGCACGCGGTCCATCTGGTCGAAATCGCCCTCGGCATAATGGCTCTTCTGGCCAATCTGATACCCATAGGCCTTGCCGATGGAGCCGGTCTCGTCGGCCCACTCGTCCCAAATATGGCTGTTGAGGTCATGAACGTTATTGGACTTCTTTTGATAGATCCACAGGATCTCGTCCATCGCAGACTTAAGCGCCGTGCGGCGCAAGGTAAGCGCGGGGAACTCCTCGCGCAGGTCGTAGCGTGCCGTAACGCCAAAGTTTTTAATGGTATAGGCAGGGGTGCCATCCTCCCACACCGGACGGACCTTTTGCCCCTCGGTGGTGGTGCCATGGTCCAGAATATCGCGGCACATGGATACAAACTGTTGATCAGCCTTGCTCATTGACCCTCCTGTCAGTCGCCTATAAGCGAGATTCATTGTAGCTCAGGCGCACGCAGCCCCACAGCCCAAACATAAGCCCTCATTTTCTGACATATGCCAGAAATTCCTTGCTCAAATCCGCATATTCGCTATTCTATTATTGACATATGTCAGATAAGGAGCATGTATGGCAGGAAGACGCGAAAAATTGCGCCGCGTTGGGAT
>UQXB01000068.1:0-10405 GCA_900544935.1 uncultured Collinsella sp. | reverse complement strand
GCTCATCGGTAGGACCGGCACCACCAGCCGGCTCGCCCGCGCCACCGGGCACCTCGCGCCCGTCGGTCTCCCCCGCCGGCGCCGTGGCGCCCAGGGGCTCGATCACCACATGCGGCGCCATGGCCCCGGAGGCATCCACCACGCCGCCGGCACCGAAGGCCCCGCCCACGGGCGTCACGAACCGCGCGGACACGAGCGACCCACCCGTGCAAGCAACGCCGCCATCGGCACCGGCCGCGTCGAGCCACGAGGCGTCGACCGAAAGCCCGCACCCGGCCGAGCCGTCGCCAGCGTCCTGCAGGTACAAACCGTAAGCGTACACGCCGGCGGCGGGCGCGGCACCGAAGGCGACGACGCGCCCGCCGCCGCGCACGGCCATGTCGCCGGCGATCACGCCGGCCACGGCCTCGCCCGTGACGTTCGCCCCGTCCGCCCGGGCATCGACGGTGCAGCCGTCCACAACGAGCGCTCGCGAGACGTGGATCGCGCACTGCGAGCCCGATGCCGCCAGGGACCCGGTGCCGCTAAGCGTCAGGTCGCCCCACACCTCCATGCCGCACTGCGAGATGTCCGCATCGGGCGCCTGCGACTCGACCACCGAGTTCTGCCCCACAAGCGTCACGACCAGGTCGCCGTCGGCGCCGATGGCGTCGCCCGCGTAGCCGTCGAGCTCCAGATGGCCGGCATCGGTCCAGGCCCAACCGGGGCCCGAAACGCCCGGCTCGCAGTACGTCGCGCCCGCGATGAACAGGCTCTCCGCGCCCGCGGCATAGGAAGGCCCGCCCAGCAAGACGCATAGGCAGGCCATGGCAGCGATCGCGATGTGATGACGGCTGGTGTGGGACTCGGCGGCAAACATACCCGCTCCGATCTTCGCAGGAGCCAATAGGATGTGCACCAGAAAATGCCCTGGTGGCAGCACTTATCAGTTTAGCGAGATCGATGCGGGGGCAAAGAGAAATCGCGTGGGCGAAGTCCACAATTAGGTGTAAATCGTTTTGTCAGTCGGTGAAAGGAAGAATCGACTTACAACCTCCGTTTCGATTCTTTAAAAGCAGGTAGCATCCTTCAAATTGACAGCATGATACTCCGAAGTGAATCTGAACTTGCGTCATGACATCTCAAGCAATCTGGATTTGGTAATGTAGATGCGATGCAATAAGAATGTATATTCGTTAAATTTGGGTGTGGATGATGGAGGACGGCGTCGTGATTGAACTGCTCTTTCGGGCCTTCTCCACGAATTCGCTGATCCAGGATCTTGTTGTGTTCTTGAGGATCCGGATGTTTTCGGTCGCTTCAATGTCGATTTCCACCTTTGCCTTGTCGGCGATGTCGTCCGGCAATGTCGGCAAACCCTTGAGATCAGTCTCCCTGTACTTCTTGGCAAACATGGAGACGTATCTTTCGACAAAGAGCTTTTTGTCGCTTATGCTTAGCTTGGAGAAGAGGCTCATCAAACTGAAGCGGGAGAGGAGTTCCGCCGGGAAAGTTTCATCGATCTTCCCGAGGGGGCAGTTTGTCGTGAACACGATGATAAACCCGCGGAGATCATGCTCCATCCCTTGGGAGTCCGTGAACGATCCTGTCTCGAGGAGATCGAGGAAGAAGTTCCAGACGGCGGGTTCAGCTTTCTCGAACTCGTCCACCAGGAGAATTCCGGCATCGGATGAGTCGATCTTCTTTCCCAGCTCGCCTTCTTCGCTTCCCATGTATCCTCTCGGGCTGCCGATCAGGGAGTTGAGAGAGTCCTTACTGCTGTAGTTCCCGAGATTGACCTTAGGGAGGGGCTGGCATGGCGCGATTGCCTCGCAGAGGATCTTGGCAACTTCTGTTTTCCCGACACCCGAAGGGCCAAGAAGGAGCAGCGAGAATACTGGCTGCTCGCCGAGCGCATTGAAGAGCCTGAAGCTGCGCGATCGGGATTCGAAGGAGCGTTTGAATTCGATCTGGCCTATGAGCTCGCTTTCGAGGGTGGTGAGGACTTGCATGAATTCGAGTTCGTCGAGGGATACGAGTGTTCTCTTTCCTCTTTTGTCCTTCTGGGTGCCCTCATCGACCTCGATGTCGCAGTCTATTATGTCGTCGAACATGGTTCTCAATTGGTATGCTCCTTCGTTCACGGTTTTATCGTCTCCGATGAAGAGGGTGCCAAAGGGTAGCTGGTGGACGAGGAGCTCGAATTTCGATGCCAGCTGGAGATCACCCGATAGTAAGCCCATGAATGATGAAACGTCCACGACGAGCTTTTTCTCGGAAAGGAGCTCGGAGATTTGGTCGCTTCCGTGTAGTTCGAGAAGTGACATCAACTTGAAGCCGTCTACTCCGAGCTGGTCGATCAGGGCTTTATACTGGGATTTGTTGTATGTGACGAGTTTGCGCATGGCATTGCCTATCAAGCCTCGAAGGACACTGCCTGAATGACAGCAAGGATGTCTATGTAATAGCCCTGTTCTGCCCGATTGCCGCCGACGGTCATGGCTGTGGGTGACGGGTTCTTTCCGCATATAACAATGTCGTTCTGCGGCGTGCGTTTTGGGTCGCCTGGCTGCTGGAAGTAATCAAAGGGGCTCTTCATCTGGGCCGGGGTGATTTTCCCTTTGCATATCCCGACGATGCCGACCTTTCCGATGAGCAGGTCGTCGATTGTGTACCCGCTTTCGAACATCTCTTCTCCGTCGAGGGGAATCTTCGCGTACAGCGGCGTTCTTCTTCTTGCGCGGTTTCCTCTGAGCTTGAAGGCTGCGCCGTCTCCTATGAAGGATTGCATCATGTGGCCGATGTCGAGGTCTCCGGCATCGGGGACGGTGATTCCGTCAAAGGTCCCGCTCATGATCGCCATGATGCCTCGAATCTCATCCTCATTGATGAGCTTCAGCGAGACATCGCCAATATATGCGAGGTCGCCTTCTGCAAGCGTTGTTCCGCTTTCGGGGGCTTTGCAGTGCTCCATTATGTCGGCGAGCATCCGGCTATTTGTGTTCACGTATTCGAGGGTGTCCACGATCTTCTCTTGTTTTTCGTGCCTGACGCTTCCTTCGAGTTTTGCCCTGAGTTTCGTCAGGAAGGGAGGGTTGAGCTCCGCTTCGGCGTTCAATGATGCTCTCTTTGTCGTCCCGTTCTGGTTTTCCTTGGAGCTTGTAGTCTTGAGCTTGTTGTCCAGGAGCATCCTCGTCTCGAACACCTTCTGCTGATTCATGTAGTAGACGGTGAAGAGGCCTGGTATTTTATTTTCTGGCATAGTTCCTCCGCTCCTTTCCTTTAGCGTGGGGCTGTCGTTGTTTTCGCCCCTCGTTATCCGCGTACCATCCGTTTCACACCATACGTATCATTGCCACTCCGAAAAAGCAATCGAACTCACCATGCAGCTGAGACGGATAGAAGACCATGGTCACAGCGAAGAAGGCGCGACCGGCTCATACTTCGATCTATGCAACAAATGAAATCAAGCCGGCACCGTGCAAGCGCAAACCAAGACCGCTGGCGCTAAAGCGCACGGCAAGCGGAGTATCGGTGCTACTTCTGTACGGGTTACCTAAATCGGTTCTCAAGCTCCTCCAAATTTCTCAAGAACCAGCGCCTTCTAATCGCTCCAGTTTTCGTTTCAATGTTCGTTTCTTCCAGTGCATTTTTTATCTGATGTATCCATTCAACTAAAGCCGCCGATGGCACTCCGTCCGGATTCCGAACGTTATGAAGATGCACAAAGAACTCACGAAGCGCCTCTTGATTCGACGCATCTTCTCTGCAAAATGTCTTGACAATGACCCTCGGACTAGCATTAACCAACACTTTGACATCGCGTTTCGCAGCATCGTTGAGACGACGAGCAAGCTCCCTGCCCGTCAGTCCCTGCGCTCCTTCAGATATCATCAACTGACTCGTCATTCTTTTATTCAACTCTGCCCAAGCATAACGCTTGAGATCTTCAGCGAGCGCTCGTCTCTCCCGCCTCTCGTCTGCACAAAATACTGGTCCAGAAAGGTACTCAGAAGCTTTTTCTGGATCAGCATCGATCACTTTCTTGCAATATTCGATAAAGTCATTTTGCGAAAAAGGACATTCCCATTCGAGATCAGATAACAGGTAATAAACCTCGAGCACGTCGTGCAAACAATCGACTGAATAATGTGCCCCGGAAACTAAAGCAAAATAACGCTTCGCGAGGACATCCACCTTCTCGTCATCAAGAGCGTACGCGTGCCTCATCTCAGCAGCGATCTCTCTAACATCGAGGGTATCGATGTTATTCGGATACCTTTTTCCAATGTACGCTTTAAACCCTTGCTCAAGATCATCCTTTGTTACTTCGCCTGAAGGTTCGAATGCTTTACCTATCACGGAGAAATCAGAGTATTGCTCGTAAAGAGACACGCTACGATCGTATTCCAGGGCCTCCGGACTGAGCAAATTCTCTCGCCTTCCGTTTTGTGGCATGGAAGGCGCGCTCCCCATGGAGGTCAACAAAGCAAAATGGACTGCGTCCCGTAGAGCGTTAAACCGATTTTGGGGTGCAATTCCTGTATCTTGAACCGCCTCAAGACTGCAAATTCTTCCGATTAGCTCATGAGCACGAATCATTGCCCGAGCATTTACGCATCCGCTGGCCTCAACCCCCGCAAGTATGGCACCATGTATATCAAGGTCTTCCGATGGGCGACAATCTCCCATGAGAATTTCTTCGGCCAATGCCGACGGGCACGGCCTGAATGGATAGACTTTCCAAATTAGTTTTTCGCGTACGTCCCTATCGAACTCTCGCATCGATTGCACATCACTGCCTCCCCAGGCATTTGAAACCAGCATGACCTTCAACCCAAGTCTTTCGACAAGATCGTTCATCGTTCCGAATAGCGCCAAATCGTCGCTATCTTTAGAACGCCTCTCCACATCATCGAATACAAGAAAGTGCTTCTTTCTGAGCATTAGGCAGGCAACGGATTGTATCCCGACGGAGAGATTCACGGATAATCCCGTTCTTTTAATTAAAGCCCCCGAAATACCGTTGAGGGCGCCCCCTATCGTTTTGGCAGCAGCTTGCGACCTCATGTCTTTATCGCTAAGGTGTACGAGCGCCATCACAATGCGTTCGTATAAATCTTCAGCAGTAGCAATCCCGAACATAGAAACGCGGACAAGGTCGTATTCGCCCTCTTCGAGATGCTTGGCGAGCTTCTCTTCAATGAATCGGGTCTTTCCCGACCCCCAATCTCCCTCAAGTGCAATTGCATATTGATTGTCCTTATCCTTGAGATAGGAATCGATATGACCGATGAGCTGATCAGCAGGTTCTTTTGACCGGCATGTCTCCATTATTCCCTCCAGCATCAACTTAGGGCGAAAGATTTCTTTCGCTGCGATAGATCAACCCGCAACTGAGGCCGCCCCGTCCACAACAATGATGGCATAAACTCGATTGAAAGCTGGCGGTTAGACCATGCTCAAGCTTTACTGTTACCTACAGCGCCTAAACCAGTATCAGCCCCTACCCGTTGCCTTGTTAATTTTCCTATACATCTTGGAAACATGACCACTAATGGGGTCATTCGGAAACGCCTTCTGAGCTCTTGCAACATATGAAAGATAGTTTCCATGGCGGCTTGGGTCCGAAGCGCTTCGCTTGTCACTCGATCTGTTCCCCTTCGGAGAGTAATGCTCGTACAATGCGCTTACGCGCTTCTTACTCGGATGCTTGTCCGGATTATCAGCCAGCCTGCCGATTGATTTAGCAGCACGATAAAACCTATTGTAAAACCTTCCGACCGTAGATTGGCGAATTCGAACATCGTTACCGTCAAAATCAAATCCCAAAAACGAAACATGATTTCCAGCATGATGCGCGGTTCGCACAACTTCCATTTCTCCTGCGAGCAATGCACCAAATGAAAGTTGCTCGACCTTTCCATCGTTTATACGGTGGATTTTGGTTTTTTCATCTTGTAGTTCAACTGCAGGAACTCCCTGTGCCAAAGCAAGAGCTTTACTTGCTGTTTTGAGATCCTTGGCAGGGACGACAATGATGAAGTCGTCGCAATATCGTATATACCTGCCATTCACGCTGGCAACACACGCGTTAATCTGGGCATCGGTATCAAACATATACATATTCGCCAACACGCCACTTGTTGCCAGTCCTTGGGGAATGCCCCTCGCATCATGCCTTTCTTTCCAGGGCACAACAATCGAAGAATCCTTGTAAGCCGTAAACTCCGCAGGTGTCAAGATGCGCGGTAGCCTGTTAAGGCTCCTTAACGCCTTGGATCGAACTTTGGACGCAGAATTGCCAAACGTGAACGGGTCGTCTGGCTGAAGATCAATCCAGCAAAGTCCGTTCCTTCTCGCCAAATCGCCAACAGGCCAATAGCAGTAATGCAATATGTTTTTCAGGACTTGGTAATGGTCCGGTGGAAGCATGCCCTCGTTAAAGAACCCTCTAACGGCCTTGCGTAAGTAACTATGATCGAGGTTATCGAAAAAATGGGTGAAGTCTCCCGTGATAACTAGCGAATCCCCCTGCCTGCGAATGGCATCGATTGCATCTGCAGCAACAGAGTAATTAGTGAGGTGAAATCCGCTTCGATAAGCTGCAGCAACGCCGCCGATGCCCGTTTCTAAGGCACGACGGTCATATAACTTGCCCCATTGCAGCGCATAATACTGAAAAATCCTGTGATCCAAGTGAGATGCATATGCGATATCTCTCGTCTTCAGGGTTTTCTTGCCGTCCCTGAATCTCACATGGCAAAGCTCATTCGCAATTAAGGGAAGAAATGCGTGACGCTGAATAAAATCTGCATCACAAACCCTCGCCTCGACATCCTTGAATGCAACACGGTAATCGAAATGCGCGTAGCTCTTCTTTGTCGCATACCCTGGAATACGAGACGGGTCGAAATCGTTCACGGGCTCACCGCCTTTAATCAACCTGCTCGGTATATAGGAGCGGCTCACCCAAACCGAGCAGGCTAACATGAGGTGAAGCGAGTTCACCAACGCAATGCGGCCGCCCATTCCAATGCTTGCCTATGGCATACTAGATGGAGATGCGGAGATAACCGATATGATCATCAGCGCCCTTGCCCAGCTATGCGCAGGCAACGTCGGCATCAATAGTGCGAACGTCGGAATTTCGTCGTTTGCGCTATTGACGGCGATAACGCACCTTTACGCCAATGCGTAAAGCAGTTCTATTGTACCCGAAATCCTATCTTGAAACACACGATCGTATCGGATTAGAGATATATAACCTACCTGAACCTACCTGAAGGAGAGTTATCGAATCTGCATTGGCATCAGATTCGTGAGGCCTCAGCGTCAACAAATGCAGAGTCTGCGCTTTAAGATAAACGGAAGACTGCTTCGGTTTTTAAATCTATTCTCAACCTGCCGCCCACAGGAGCTCCAACGGAAACACTGTCAGTTCAAGTTATGAACGCGTTAACCCCACAGCACCACTGGGTAACCGTTTGATTCGGCGTGGGCTATTCGACTTGAGCTTCAGTTCCGCTTTTAACAATTTTTGCATGCTGCTTAGCTATGAATTTCTCTGACCATGCTTGGAAATCCTTCGACGCCTCACCCTCCATTCGCGAGGTCAGCGACTGCTGAATGCTCTGAAATTCGTTTGCAGCACCTTCGTTTGCGGCATCACGCAGTTTGTAAAGCAGATCGTTGCAATCGACGCAGAGAGTCAGCTTCTTATCTCCGTTGTCTACTGAGGCGAATGCCTCTAGTAGTTTTTTCTTTCTGCCGCAGCAATCACACTTCAATTTCTCTATCCCCCTCTTTTAGTATTTCGACCAAGTTTTCAGTCAGCGTTTTCATATCGCGCTCCGTGACCCTCTTGCGAGATCTCATGGCTTTTTCAAATAGAGGCTGCAGGTAATCTCTGATTTCCTTCTCCTGCTCTTTCGAGCTCACTAGTTTTTCTTGGAGCTTTCTCAGGCTCTTTTTATCGGAGTCAAGTTGGGATATGACAGCATCCTGCTCTTCTGCAGTTAGGAGATACTCTATTTCCATATTGACGAAGATAGCGTTGAACATTCGAGTCGTCCATAGCGCGTCGTCCTCTCGGATTATGTCTCCGACGGCCTTTGTCGCCGCCCCCGCGATGCCCCCTATCAGCAGGCCTCCGCTCATCCCGATGACCTGCACTGCTTTTTTGCCGACTTTGTCGGTGAGCTTTTTCCCCGCGATAGCGCCTGTCGCCGCCGTCCCGGCAATCGTGCTTCCGAACGACACGAGCAGGGACGTTATGTTCTTCGTATACTGAGCCCCTGACAGCCTTCCTTCAATCAGCCCGTACGTATCCGGTACGGTAAAGACCACGAACATAGCCCCCTGGGTAATTAGGTTCGATCCAAGAAACTTCGCGAAGCTCTTCTGTGCCGCGGCGCCGTATATGGCCTTCTTCCCTGCCATCGCCCGAAATGCGTTTACTATTTCCTGCGCCGCTTTGGATCCTATCCTCTTGGTGATACGCGTAGCCAATGGGTTTATTGCGTTCATCAAGCTGGTCCTGGACAGCTGGGAGGCAATGACGCTTCCGGCGAAGCTGAGCCCGTAGACCCTGATGCCCGTAACGATTGCGTACTTTGCCGCCTCTTTTGGACTTCGGGTGCTCCACAGTGCTTGGGCAAATGCGCAGACGGCGGAAATGCCCAGGGCGGAAGTGCATGTTATCGAGGACTCGGCGAAGTCGTAGACGAGCGATTCCACTGTTCCCGGCTTGGCAAGGTTGCGAACCTGCTGGTATGAAAGGTTGCTCTTGCGGATGATATCAAGCGCCGCCTCCGGATCGTTGACGCCTTTAACGGTTCCTTGCTCGATACGCGTTTTCATATAGGCGACAGCATCCGCGTACTGGTCCTTCGGAACTTCAATCTTCATCGGGTTGTCGTTGAGATCATAGTATCTGAATTCCTTGGCGCCAGCTGGCGTTTTCTTGAAGCAGGCTTCTACGGTTTGGTATGCCGTTTTGCAGAACTTGCACTGCACCGGGGATGCCCCAACAATTTTGTCGGGTCCGTTCTTGGCGTTATCTCTTCCGACTACCGTTGACTTCTCGCCGTGAATCCAATCAAGCTTCGCGCCGGCTTCCTCCGCGTAGATTCCATGGCCCGTCTTCGTCTGTCCTGCGCCATAGGCTGCATTGAACATAATGCCCCCGACGCTGAAGGAGTTCAGGGCGCTGATCGTCGACCTCTCGGCCAATTCCTCCGCTTCTTTTCTTTGCCTTATCGCATCGGAGCGGTACTCTCTGAACGCTTCGTACATAGCTTTGCTCTCGAATACAGCGAGGGTCTCGTCTTTGCCTTTGAGCGCATATCTTCGATTTCCTTTATCCTTGCGCTCCAGGATGTCGTAATCCTCGGGATCGAAGAAATCCCATGGGATGATGCGGTAGATAGCATTAAGCTTATGGGCCTTCTCACCGGTTTCCTTCGCTTTTGCTTTGGCTTCTTTGTTGGCGGCCTTCACATCTTTCTTGGGGGCTTTGGATATGAATGCGCGATCGGTGAGGGCGATTCCGGCAGGGTATCCTCCATATGAGATCATGTCTGCCCAGAGAATGACGTGGTCGTTGGGGACGGGCAGACACCTTTGGATCTTCTGAACCTCTTCATGGGCGGGTTTACCGCATACGTCTTGCAGCTCTTCGATCATCGCTTGTAATTTCTGGTCCATGGCGGCTCCGTAACCCTATCCTTTCGTCGAATTATCCCACATTCAGATTAAGTAAAAAATTCTATGCCTTTCATCGGTAGTAGAAATGGCTACTGGGAAGCTCTTCTTGCCTTCGAAGCATTCAGTAAGAACGGGGCCTCTACCAAAGTTGCTCTATCAATCAAAAAGTCCCGCCACATTGGAAAGCGTGGCGGGACACGAAAAGCATTTATCCAACCTTGAACTAGCCGGGATGACGCCGGGCTGCAAGCGCTGCCTGCACGTCTTCTGCGATACCCGCGCCGCGCAGCCGAAGCCGGAATAGGCTAAGACGCGGCGACAGAGCCCCAAAACGCAACAGGCCCGGCGGCGAATCGAATCGCCGCCGGGTCTGGAAGCATCTGCAGGGCTCGCAATTAGCCTGGCGACCGCTGCCGCTCTTACCGGCACAGAGCTATACGCTAGTCACAAGAAAGGCCGCCGTTAAGGAACAGCGGACTTGACTCTCGCATATTCAAGGGCGACTAGAGTGTCTTGAGGTACTCCCCCAGCTCTTCCTCCCAGTCGGGCATGTGGAAGCCTGCCGACTCCAGCTTGGACAGGTCGAGCGCGGAGTGGACCGGGCGCGGGGCGATGGGGCCTGCGGCGCTGGCGTAGTAGTCGGCGGTGCTGACCGGGACCACTTTGTCCCCGTTGCCGTTGGCGGCCTCGAAGACGGCGCGGGCGATGTCGGCCCAGC
>UQXB01000067.1:0-10572 GCA_900544935.1 uncultured Collinsella sp. | reverse complement strand
CCCGTGCCGCCACGCTCACGTTATCCCCGCTGCGGGCCTGCTGCCGCCACGAGCGGTTCAAGCCCCAGCTCGCGTGCGTAATCCTCCTGCGTAAAAATCTCAATCAGCTCAAACGTGTCGGATTCGTCGTCAAACGCAAAGTGCAGCACCGCGCAGTTGCCCGGCACGCGATCGCGCTCGTCGGCCGCCGCACCCTTCACGTGATCCATAAACTCCTTGATGGCCGAGCCATGGCTTACCGCGAGCACGCACGTATGGTCCGGACGCTGCATAAGCTCGATCAGCGTCGCCACCATGCGCTCGCGCACTTGCATCTGGCCCTCGCCGCCAAACTGGCAATAGAAGTCGCGCCACGGGCGCTCGGGCATAAGCATCACGCGCTCGGCCTCAAAGTCGCCAAAGAACCACTCGCGCAGACCGTCCAGGCGCTCGTACGCCAAGCCCGGCCACAAGTTGGCGATAGTCTGCTCGGTGCGATGAAGCGTGGAGGTGTAGGCATGATCGGGCTCAATGCCACGCGCACGTAAAAACATGCCGGCGCGCGCCGCCTGGTCGCAACCCAACTGCGTAAGCGGCGAGTCACTCCACCCCTGAATGATACGCTTAAGGTTGAATATCGTCTGTCCATGACGGACCAGATACAGATCTTTATTCATAGGGGTCCTTTCGTTCGTTACCAACCCAAGAGCGAAAACGCCCCGTCGCAATAGCCAAAATGAAGCACGGCACCGTTGTCGGGTAGCTCCCCCTCGCCAGTCACATACTCAAGAAACTCCTGGCAGGCTGAGCCATGGGAAACCGCCAGCACGCAGTCGTGCTGCGGCCTGGCCATGATGCGGGACAGCGCCGCGACCATGCGCGACTGAAGCTGCACTTCCGACTCGCCGCCAAACGCGACCGGATAATCACCCCAGGGCTGCGGCGGCATATCACGATTTGATGTACCCTCCAGCGAGCCCAAATGCCACTCGCGTAGGTCATCGACCAGCTCAATGGAACGGTCCTCGCCAACGATAAGCTCAGCCGTATGCCGCGCCCGGCCCAACGGCGAGGAATACACATGATCAAAGGCCACGCCACGCGCCGCAAACGCCGTACGCGCCGTCAGCGCCTGTTCGCGCCCGCGCGCCGTAAGCGGCGAATCGTGCCCACCCTGCAAAATGTTCTGCACGTTGAGCTCAGTCTGCCCATGCCGCACTAAATACAAATCTGCCACACGCCCTCCTCTCGCACCACCGCAAAGGGGACAGGTACCTTTGTGGTGGTTTACCGCCGGATCACACCGCGGTGACGCTCAACTACACCAGCACGTCGGCGAGCGAACGCTTGGGTACGTGGTGCACCTGTGCCTCGTCGCGCCAATAATTGATGGAGCCGTCGGGGTTGGAATCGATCGCATCGATCACCTGTGTCTCGGCCGGAACGCCAAACGCCATGATCAGCTTGAGCTCATACTTGTCGTTATCGAGCCCCATGGCATCGATCGCGTGGGGCGTAAAGGCCTTGAACATGCAGGCTGCCACCTCGGGCGTGGCGCTGCGGGCGGCGAGCATCATCGTCTGCGCGGCAATGCCCGTGTCGACCTCGGTAATGGGAGCGGCGGGCTTGCCCGGAACGGCGCGCTCGGCCAAAATCGCGATGTAGCCGGTCGGGCGCTCACCCTCGGCAGGACCCGGCCAATCCTTAAGCGCACCGGCCCACGCGAGCTCATCAAATACGCGCGCGCAATCCTCGGCATCGCTCACCACATGAAAACGAAGACGCTGAGCATTGGCACCACAGGGAGTCAGGTGAGCCAGCTCTGCCAGCTCGAGCAAAAACTCACGCGGCACGCGCATGGACTCGTCAAAACGGCGGCACGTACGGGCACGACGGACCAGCGCATCAAACGCTTCCAAGCCGAGCTTTTCGCAACCCTGCTCTGCCATCGATTCGACACTCGACGGCGCCTCGGGAACTGCTTCGTTCATAGGGACCCCCAATACAAGCCAATTGTCCTTAGGAAAATCTAACCTAAAACGTAGGCAATAACGAACAGGGCTGCAATGTTCTACACCTGTTGAATAGAAAATCGCAACGTGGGGAACAACGGAAACAATTCGGGGCCTTTGGGTTACGTTTCGCCCTCTCCGACCCATACGCCAGCGCCTTTAGGCGATACTGGTTGTAACGATCAAGGCTTACGCCGCACGGAAAGGAGACATTATGGGCATCTTTAAGAACGATGACCAAAAATCGAGCCAGTTTGGATTTGACGAGAAAAGCATGGCGGGCAAAGCCGTCAAGGCCGTGCGCTGGATTTACGCCATCACGGGCGTCTTAGCGCTCATTGCTGGTATCGCGCTGCTTTTTGCACCCGCCAAGTCCCTCGTCTTTTTGACGACTGTCCTGGGTTTTTACTTTGTAATCACTGCTGCCATCAGGCTGTTCACTGCCATTTTGAGCCGCTGCTGCCCACCGGCTGGCGCGTGACGAGCATCATCTCCAACCTACTCATTATCTTGGGCGGCGTCATAATCCTGCGCAACCAGGCCTTCTCGACCGCGACGCTCACCACGATGGTGGTTATCGTGGCCGGCTTTGGCTGGATCGTCGAAGGTGTCATGTCCATTCTGGAGTCCGAGCTTTCGTCCAACCGTGCCCTCGCCATCCTGAGCGGCGCGCTCTCCATCATCGCCGGCATGTTCGTGTTTATCTATCCGCTGTGGTCGGCCAAGATGCTCGTCATCTTTAGCGGCGCCGCACTGCTGGTGTTTGGCGTAACGCTGATTGTTCGCGCTATTCAATTTGGCAAACTGGTGCACTAGATGCCGCGAACGCTCTTTATTGATGCAGACGCCTGCCCGGTCACGCGCGAGTCGATTGACTGCGCGCGGCGGGCGGGCGTTGCCGTCGTTATCGCCGGCAACAGCACACAGAACCTGGAACGCCACATTCGCCGCAACGATCCGCGCGACGTCGAGCATGCGCGACGCGGATTTTGGGTCACGACGCTCGATGTGAGCGTGGGCACCGACAGCGCCGACTTTGCCATTGTCGAACGCCTGCAGGCGGGCGACGTAGTCGTGACGCAGGACATTGGCTTGGCGAGCATGGTGCTCGGGCGCGATGCCGCCGCCATCGGCGTGCGCGGGCGCGTCTACGATAAGGCGACCATCGACATGCAACTGTTTATTCGCCACGAGGAAAAGAAGGTGCGCCGCGCCGGCGGTCGCACTCGCGGTCCGGCGGCATTTACCAGCGAAGACCGGGCCCGCTTTAAGCGCAACCTCACCGAGCTGCTGCGCTAACCAAGGTAGATTTTCGGGACATGCCCGGAAATCTACCTTTTTGTTTTGGCAGCGGAAATGCCCTGGTCACAGGGGTAGATCGTAAGACATGTCCCAATAATCTACTTAAAGGCCAACGGCGGATAGGATAAGGCCCCAGCCGGCGCCGATGACGTACATCATGACCAGGAACACGGCGTTTTCACGAGCGCTGCGGTTGGTGCGGAACAGGACAAGATAGCCCACGCCGGCGGAAATGAGCGTGCCGGCGAGCATCGGGGCCAGCTGCAGCGCGCCTTCCAGGTACAGTTGCGTGATGACGACGCTGGCCGAGCAGTTGGGGATCAGGCCGACAAGCGCCGAACCCAGGACGGCGAGCGTCTCGTTGCCACGCAGGAACTGCTCGATCGCGGACTCGCCGAAGGTCTCGAGCACGGCGACCAGAATCAGCGTCACCAGAAAAATGAATACCGATACCTGCACGGTGTGCGAGATGGCGCTGCGAATAATCGACAGGAGGGGCGCGCTCTCGTGAGAGTGGGAGTGACCGTGGCCATCATGGTGTTCATGCTCGCCCCCATGACCGTGATCGTGTCCATGTCCGTGTTCGTACTCGTCCTCGTCTTCATCGCAACCGCAATGGTCGCGCTCGCACAGCTCATGGATGTGATCGGCGCTCACGCCCGCCTCGGCCACTTCATCAATGATGTCGCCCCCGGTATGGTCGTCGTGCGCGCAGTTCACATGAGCCGGATTGGAAGCGGTCCCCAGCACGGTACGGCGAATCGCCGCATGCGCGCGAGCGTTACGACGAAGGCCGCGGATAGCCGCGTCCACGATAAAGCCCGTGACCAGCGCGATCAGTGCCTTCGAAGCCAAAAGCATCGCCATGGTCTGCACGGGAACCTGCTCGGCAAGTAGCAGCGGCAGCATCTCGTCGGAGGTCGAAAGGAACACCGCCACCAACGTGCCCAAGGTCACGACGCGACCGGCGTACAGCGTTGCCGCCATGGCCGAAAAGCCGCACTGCGGCACCATACCCAGCAACGAGCCAACCACGGGACCCGCGGCGCCGGCGCGCTTGATGGCCCCGTTAACGCGGTCGCCCGCGACGTGCTCCAAGGTCTCGAGGGCCAGATACGTCACCAACAAAAACGGCACAAGCGAGAGCGTGTCCTTGCCGGCGTCGAGCAGAATATCAATCAGCAAATCCATGACGGATGGAACCTTTCGTGTCTTTCGGCAGCATTGTAAAAGTCCTAGCGGTCAACTAGGGTATTGTAGTTGTCCTAGGCGCGATGCCAATAGTTGCCCATGGTAAACTATCATCTCGCCACATCTCAATGAACCCGAGCCGCGCGCTGCGGCCCGTCCAAGGAGCAGTTATATGAACGTTTCACAAGCACTCGAATACGAGCGCCAGCCGTTTATTCCCATGTTTATCTATGGCGATCACGGCGCCATGGAGTCCGAGCGCCAGAAGGGCGAGGAGGCCCTTAAGGTGCTCGAAACCGAGTACTTTACCGCCGAGGGCGACCCCAGCTTCGACTTTGCCACCGTGCGCGACCTGGCTGACCGCAACCGCGACCTGTGCGACCAGATTGGCGAGGCGCGCCTGCGCAACGTGACGCCCGCGACGCTTTCGCGCGGCCTGTCCGATGCCGACACCTGCGCCGCCATCGGTAAGATGCAAAAGCGCACCGCCGCGTCGGTCATGCGCGAGATCCGCGGCGACCGCGACGCGCTCGGCGTGGCCTACGCCCGCAAGCCCATCCAGGGCACCGTGCTCGGTATCGACATCGAGACCACCGGCCGTGCACCCGAGCGCGGCTATATCATCAACGTGGGCTGGGAAATCATGGACCTCACCAGCGACGCCGTGCCGCATGACGCCGAGGCACACTACTGCGGCCTGCCCGATATCTACCGCGGCGAGGATGTGCCGCTGTCGAATATCCACCACATCACCTGGGACGACATCGACGGCAAAACGCCCTTCCGCGAGAACAAGGAATTGCAGAAGCAGCTGCTCAAGCTTATGAAGAAGTACCCGTACATGGCGCATAACGCCGCGTTCGAGGACAGCTGGTTCAAAATTCATCTGGACGGTTACGCCGAGGCACGCCGCGCCGGCAAGATTATCGTCATCGACTCGCGCCAGATCTGCCGCAGCTTGGACGCCGACGTGCGCTCGCTCCCCCGCGAGTCCGCGCCCGCCGCGCTCGAGAACTGGGCGCGCCGCCGTGGCACCCTCGCCGCCGATGCCAACGAGCAGCATCTGGGTCTGGACGACACCGACCTCATGCTCCGCACCGTCCAAGCCGAGTTCAACCTCAAGAACCTATTCGCGAAATAACCGATCCATCTGCGGGAGCGCCTGCCAGGCACAGCGCAATCCGTCTGGGCACACCGACACGCAGTAAACTAGGGCGCAGCCTTATGGCTGCACCCTAGTTTTCATCAAAACGAGCAAATACGCGTGCTTCACATAGTCGGCAGGTTGGCCCACCTACATTTTTCGAGTTGTTCGGCCAGCTGAACCACTAGTCAAGGCCCCTTGAACCGCAATCGAAGCTAAAATCGCCTTAATTTCGCAACCAAGCCCCATAAATCTACCTGAATCAATTCGAATAGGACGTTGCGATCGCACCATTTGTATAGGATAAGGCCGAATAACTCAAATTATGTTGGTGAGGCATCTGAGCGGTCGGCAAAAACGCTTAGAAGCTACGAATCCGCAACTAAAGTTCATCAAAAAGGGGCAGCCGGCAGAAACCTCCCCAGCCAAAGCTGCTCCCTCAATACGACAGCTCAAAAACCCACCGTTCGCAGAAGATAAGCCGCGCCCCAATACCGTTGCCCGAAGTTTCGGGCGTATGCGGCGTCCGCTATGCCATCATGCGCGTATGGGAATCATTCTGTCACATACCACGGCACGCGCTGTATACCAAACAGCCAACTCGCTCGCAAGCTACGCGACCGGTCCCATACCTATGGAAAAGATCAGGGTGTCTGCGCCGACCACGTCCGACCTGGAAGCGGCACGAGCATGGCTCAACAGAAAGAATGTCGATTCTGAACGTATCCATGTGCTGACGTTTTCCAATAATGCCAAAAGGCACCGCAAGGGCTGCATCTGCCACTGCACGCGCTATACGTTTGATGCAGAAAGCTACCTAGAACTCGAGCCGAACGTCTACATCGTCGATATCAAGCTGTGCGCGTTAGAAGCAACAGCCGACCTCAACCTTTCGGAGCTCGTTGAGTATTACTTTGAAATCTGCGGCTCCTACGCGCTTGGAACGTCCGACGAAACTCAATATCGCGAGCGCCCAGCCCTAACCAGCGTTGAAGAGCTCAGAGCCTTCTTTTCAGAGGCACCGGGGTATCGTGGATCTAATAAAGCACTTAAGGCACTTTCTTATGTACACGAAGGCTGTCGCTCCCCACTCGAAACGGCGTTTGTCATGATGCTGACAATGCCCAAGTCAATGGGTGGCTTAGCCATACGCGCTATCAAAACGGATTATCCGATCCCAGTCCCCAAAAGATACGCCGCCCTAACGCGACGGACGGTTTTCTACCTCGACGCGCTGCTCGAAAATTCGATGACTGATATCGAATACAACGGCTTTTACCACGACGAGCCCGAGCAGCAATCAATTGACGAGGAACGCCGAAACACGCTGCGAAACATGGGATATGCCGTTATCACAGTTAGTCGTCATTCCTTTTTCAAACAGTCCGCTTTTAGACGGGTCATGGAAGCGATTCGCATTCGCGAGAAGATCTGGCCCGGTCGACTCCCGGATAACTTCGCCATCCTGCAAGAAAATCTTCGTCAATTTGTCTTGCGGCGCTACTTCGAATACGGTCGCCGCATCCTGGAGGCGCACAAAGAAGAAGAGGCCACCAAGCGCGAAATTGCAAGCCAATATCCGCAAGCTGATGACCCGAGCATCAACGATGTGCCCGAACCCGATGACATGCAACACGTTGGGGCCCTTGCTGAAGAAATCAATGGGCCATGGGAATGCGAAATGTCCGCAAAAATCGATGAAAACCGCGCGGAAGACGACGCGATTATTGATCTAATTGAGAATTCGCTCTTCTAAAGGCGGTCTCTGCGGATGTCCACCTACATTTTTCGACTTATTCGGCCACCGATTTGCCTGATTGGCTGCAGCAATGCTCAATATAACTTTAGATAAAACTGATTCTGCAGGAACTCCCGTAGAAAAAGAACTGATTCTCACGGTATTTAACAAGATAAAGTACAAATATGAACAGCTCTAATGCTTCTCGAGGCGGCTTTCTTAGCATGCTGGTCGAACATCTCGAAATATGTTGGCGAGCATTGTGTCGATGCATCCTAACCCACAGAAAATCGCAGAGACAGCAAGCAGTCATCGAAATTATCGCAAATTGTATTGACATATGAACATGCGCTCATATAATCGGAAGTGAGTTATATGAGCGCATGTTCATATGAAAGGATATTGCAATGAGCGTCTGCGTTGATGAAACGAAGCCCGACACCGAGGCCACTGAGCCAATCGTCCCCACCACCTGCTCGCCCGAGGACCTTCCCGATGAGGAGCTGCTGTACGACCTCGCTGACCTGTTCAAGGTCTTCAGCGACACCACGCGCATCAAGATTCTCTATGCCCTCATGGGCCGCGAGCTCTGCGTGGCCGAAATCGCCGAGGCAACCGAAACCTCGCAGTCGGCAGTATCGCACCAGCTGCGCACGCTTAAGCAGTCGCACCTGGTCAAGTTCCGCCGCGACGGCCGCAACATCCTCTACTCGCTTGCCGACGATCACGTCTACACCATGCTCAACCAGGGCATGAGCCATATCTGCGAATAGCAACCAACCACGGTACCAGCGCGGCCTGCACCCAAGCCGCAAAACAGGGAAAGGAACCCACCATGAAAAAGCAGTTTAAACTCGACGAGATCGACTGCGCCAACTGCGCACGCGAGCTTCAAGACGAGCTGGCCAAGCTCGAGGGCGTCAAATCCGTGTCCGTCAACTTTATGACCCAGAAGCTGACGCTCGAGGCCGATGACACCGAGTTCGACGAGGTGCTCAACCGCGTCGTGGAGTTTACGGCCGACGCCGAGCCGGACTGCGAGATCATTCTCTAGCCCAGGTTTACGCCAGCCTGCAAGGCCGCGCTTGCCGCGGCCTTTGCTCGCGAAATTATATGAGCGAGTGTTCATACATTCAATTGGGAGGATACGAGTCATGGCCACTGCCGACCCCAAAAAGAAAAAGAAGAAGCGCAAGAAAAAAGAGTCACTCGAGCATAAGCGCAACCGCATCCTGGTAGCGCTGGGCATTTTTGCCGTGGTGTACGCCCTCGATGAGCTTGGCACCCTCGCCGCCGCGTTCGGCACCCCGGGCGACATCTACGCCAGCTTTGTGCTGTTCCTCGTGCCGTTTTTGATTGCCGGCTACGACGTACTGCAAAAGGCATTCAATAACATCCGCCGCGGCAAGGCCTTCGACGAGAGCTTCCTCATGGCCGTCGCGACCATCGGCGCGTTTGCCATGGTGCTCTTCCCCGATACCGACCCGCACATGGCCGAAGGCGCCGCCGTCATGCTGTTCTACCAGGTCGGCGAGCTGTTCCAGGCGTACGCCGTGGGCAAGAGCCGCAAGTCGATCAGTGCCATGATGGACATCGCGCCCGACTACGCTAACGTCGAGCAGCCCGACGGCACACTCGAGCAGGTCTTCCCCGATGACATCGCCGTCGGCACCGTGATCGTGGTCAAGCCCGGTGAGCGCGTGCCCATCGACGGCGTCATCGTCGAGGGCGAGACGCAACTCTACACCGCCGCGCTCACGGGCGAGTCAGTCCCCCGCCCCGCCAAGTCCGGCGACGATATCATCAGCGGCTGCATCAACATGACGGGGCTCATCCACGTGCGCACCACCAAGCCATTTGGCGAGTCCACTGTCGCGCGCGTCCTGGAGCTCGTAGAAAACGCCAGCGAAAAGAAGGCGCGTACCGAGAACTTCATCACGCGCTTTGCCCGCGTCTACACGCCCGCCGTCACCGGCGCGGCCGTGGTGCTCGCGCTCGGCGGCGGCCTAATCACCGGCGCCTGGTCCGACTGGATCCTGCGCGGCCTGACTTTCCTGGTCGTCAGCTGCCCGTGCGCGTTGGTGATCAGCGTCCCGCTCAGCTTCTTTGGCGGCATCGGCGGCGCGTCCAAGCTGGGCGTTCTCATCAAGGGTTCTAACTACCTCGAGACGCTCGCCGACGTGGACACCGTCGTCTTTGACAAGACGGGCACCCTCACCAACGGCACGTTCTCGGTGGTCGCGGTACACCCCGAGGCCGGCTATACCGAGCAGTCGTTGCTCGAAGTCGCAGCCCTTGCTGAGTCGTTCTCCGATCACCCCATCGCGCAGTCCGTACGTGTCGCCTACCAGGGCGAGGTCGACCCCAAGCGCGTAAGCGACTCCACCAACGACGCGGGCCATGGCGTGACGGCAACCATCGACGGCAAGCACGTCGTCGTTGGCAACGCAAAGATGCTCGCCGCGGCCGGAGTCGAAGCGCCCGATTGCGAGGTCGTCGGAACGATTCTGCATGTGCTCGTTGACGGCGTGTACGCCGGCCACATCGTGATTGCAGACACCGTCAAGGCCGATGTTGAGCAAACGATTCGCGACCTGCACGCCGCCGGTGTCAAGCGCACCGTCATGCTCACGGGCGACCGCGAGGAGGTTGCGGCGTCTGTGGCCAAGCAACTCAGTCTCGACGAGTTCCACGCGCAGCTGCTGCCGGGCGATAAGGTCGAGCGCGTCGAGGCGCTGCTTGCAACCGAGAGTGGCAAGGGCAAGCTCGCCTTTGTGGGCGACGGCATCAACGATGCGCCCGTGCTTACGCGCGCCGATGTGGGCATTGCCATGGGCGCTATGGGTTCTGACGCTGCGATCGAGGCCGCCGATGTCGTGCTCATGGACGACAAGCCGTCCAACATTTCCCGCGCGATCCGCGTGGCACGCAAGACCATGGCGATTGTCTGGCAGAACATCATCTTTGCGCTGGGCGTTAAGTTGCTGATTCTAGTGCTGGCAGCACTCGGCATCGCCAACATGTGGCTTGCCGTGTTCGGCGACGTAGGCGTGGCGATCATCGCCATCCTGAACGCCATGCGCGCGATGGGTGTCAAGAACCTGTAGCGTTCGTGGGCTGTCCGGCCGGGGCCGGGCTTGGTTTTGAAAACGTCCTCGCGCATGAGGCCCGTCTTTCCTGCTCCTGCGGAGCAACGGAAAGGCGGA
>UQXB01000066.1:0-10668 GCA_900544935.1 uncultured Collinsella sp. | reverse complement strand
ACCGAGCCGTACGCTTGAACTTGGAAGGGGGAGGCCTCGCGGCCTCCCCCTTTTTGCGTTTATGGGGCGTAAATGACTCTATTACACCAGACGATCTTATCGTTTTTGGTATTGAGCCTTTATTTAAAGAAGATAAATCGAATAACAAGGGCAACTGCTATGGCCACAATGATCAAAAGCAGGATTGTCAGTCGATGCTGCTTGCGTCGTTTACTTGATGAAACGAAGATTGATTTTCCCTGTTTTGGCGTTTCGAGATAGCGAGCCGAATGCGTCAAGGTTTGCTTTGGTCGAGGACCTCTTTGTTGATGAGTGGCGGATGCTTTCATCGGCTCATCACTAGCTGCGCTGTTTTTAGATAATGGTGCGTCTTTCAGATATACAGGGTCTCCCGAGGCGACGCCCATATGTTTACGCCCCGTTTGGGCATCCTCGAGTGTTTGATATCGATTTCTCGTCACATACTCGGGCTCCGGATCATTAATGGGCTCTTGCGAGATGTGGGGGCGATGGAACCGTGGCGGCTGCGTGGAAGTATCTTCCCCCTGCGTCGGCATAAACATTTTGTTCTGGTTTTGGTCGTCCATGATGCCCTTTAGCTCGTTACCAACAACGTGTACGCGCTCATTGTAAGCCCCTTGTTATTTGTAGCTGGGGACATACTCGGTATTTAAGCTCTGGTTCAAAGAACCTTAACCTTCCTAAAACCTAAGTCATACGCACTTAGATATGCTTATAGTACTGGACTCAAAAAACTTTATAGTCGATGTATATATGAGCACTGGGTGGGCATATATAAGAGCGTCAAAAGAAGTTCCAGTCACCTGGAAGATGACTCGGCAGTCCTATAAAGGAGTGGTAAACATGGCAAGCATGGTTCCTTATCGTTCGGTTTTTGGCGTTCGTCCCTCTGCAAGCTCGCTGTTCGATCTGTTTGATGATATGAGCGACCTAGCGAACAGCTCGATTGCCTCTAAGGCGTTCCCCGTTGACGTTGAGGATAAGGGCGATGGCTATGAGGTCAAGGCTTATCTGACCGGCGTCGCCAAGGACGATATCGATGTCGAGCTTAACGAGGGCCGTCTGTCCATTAGCGTGAATGTCGAGGAAGACGAGGAGAACGAGGGCAAGAACTTCCTGCAGAAGGAGTTCAGCTCGTACAGCGCGACGCGTGGCGTGTATCTTAAGGACGCTTCGAGCGAGGGCCTCTCGGCTAAGTACGCTGACGGCATCCTGACCGTTACGGTTCCCAAGATCGTCGAGAAGAAGAACGTTACGAAGATCTCCATCGAATAACTTCGTTGGTGTTCTTCGCTATTAAAAGACAACAAAAGGGGCTGGGAAGCGATTCCCGGCCCCTTTTGCTGTTTAGGACAGTCTATTGAATGGTTGCTGGCCGATACTGGCTTGCGGGGCGTATCGAGAGTTTTCGCGATCCTTGGAGAAGGGTGGCGGAGCTGCCGAGCTCGTCATCCAGGGTTGCGGCTAGAGCTTTGGCATAGCTTTTGACGGTAAGGCTCGGACGATTGTTGTCTTGGCTGATATGCATGGCAATGAGCTGTTCGGTGCGATCGGTAACAAGTTCGCGCGCGGCTTCGGCGGCTTGGCCGTTGGAGAGGTGTCCCCTTGCAGACAGGATGCGCTCCTGAAGAAAGCGGGGATATTCTCCCTCGCGCAGCATGGTCACATCGTGGTTGCTTTCGAGCGCGAGGACTCGACAATCTTTGAGGGTGTTCATGGCTTGGCTCGATAGCTCTCCGGTGTCGGTAGCAAAGCCGATGGAATCATCGAGGGCGTCGAATCGAAAGCCGATTGGATTTATGACATCGTGTGATGTTGAGTAGGTTTGCGCGTGGATGCCGGCAATGGATAGGGTGTCACCGGGGTCGAATTCCTCGACAGGCAGATGCGAAAGATTTTCTTTGCTCGAAAGTGTGCCCCTACTGGCAAAGAGGGGACCGTGCCAGTGCTTGCACCAGACATCGAGACCCTTGATGTGATCGCTATGCTCATGAGTAATGAGAAGAGCCGAGACGTTGTCTGCCGAGAGTCCCAGTTCTGCCATGCGCTTTAATGTCTCGCGGCGAGAAAGACCGTCGTCAATCATGATGAGCCCCCGGGGGCCTTCGATGAGCGCGCAGTTGCCTTTTGAGCCGCTGCCAAGGATATGAAGGTGCAGACGAGACATAAGATTCCAAAGGATACAATGGGTGCGGACGAATAGAGGAGGAAGCAAATGCCTACGGTATCACAGCATTACGGACACCATGCCGTGCCCGGGGCAGTCGATGAGACCCGAACGAGGCAGCAGGCTGCTCCTGTCGTGCTCATGGTATCAGGCGGCGCGGACTCGACGGCACTGCTTCTTATGGCGTGCACATCAAAGCTGGATATCCAAGACGGGCGCGGTGTTGCACCCATTGCTCGCGAGCGCCTGCATGTGCTGCATGTAAACCATCATCTGCGCGGCAAGGCGTCCGATGGCGACGAGGCCTTTGTGCGTGAGCTCTGCGCGAAATATGGTTTACCGCTGTGCGTGGAGCACGCTTATTTTGATGGGGGGTCGGGCAATATTGAGGCCGCGGCCCGCGAGGTGCGCTATGCCGCGGCGCGGAGGTATGTTCGCGAACTCTGCGCCCAGACGGGGGCGCCGCGAACGGCGGCTCGTATCTGCACCGCGCACACGTCTTCGGATCGCGCGGAAACGTTTTTGATGAACGCGATTAAGGGTTCGGGGCCCGCTGGTCTATCGAGCATTCCTCGCCGGAGGAATATCGTGGTGCGTCCCTTGCTCGACCTAACTCATGGCGAGCTTGTGGGCTATCTACAGGTACATGGTCAGCCGTGGCGTGAAGACGAGAGCAATGAGGATATCTCGTATCTGCGAAACTACGTGCGCCATCGGGTAATGCCAGTGGTGGCACAGCGTAATGCGAGCGTGTGCAAGACGATTGGCGCCGCCTGTGAGATCTTGGGTGACGAAGACGCGTTTCTATCCCAGCTGTCGGCGCAGGCGTTTCGAAGCTGCCTGCGCAAGGAGGCGGCGGGCGCGCTAGTGCTCGATGCCAGACGCCTTGCTGCGGCCGAGGTGGTAATCGCGCGGCGCATCGTGCGACTGGCGATTAAGCGCATCGATCCGGACGCTCGTCCAGAGATGCGACATGTGGAGCGAGTCCTTTCCTGCGTTGCCGAGGGCGCCGGCTCGGTCACGCTTCCGGCGGGGATTGACGCACGCATTGAGTTTGGCATGCTGGCGTTTAAGGCGCCGGCGGCTCGCGAGGGCCTGGTCGCGGACTGGGTTACCGTACCCGGTCGTTTGCCGTTGGGCGGGGGACGTATGCTGGTCACAGAACCGATGGCCGTTGAGCCGGGATGCGATATCGTGCGTCGCGCCCGTGAGCTTGCGGCTGCCGGGGAAGTGACAGCTTTGGTAGACGCGGCTGCCCTGGGTTTTGCCGACAGCGATAGTGAGCGGATCCTGGCGGGCTCGCGTGGCAAGATCCCTGTCGAGGCGCGATTGGCGCGCCTGTGGGTGGACGGTCCCGCACCGGGAGACGTGATGTGCCCGTTAGGGATGAGTGGCCGAAGCAAGAAAGTATCCGACTTGCTAGGCGAGGCTCGCATTCCCGTTTCCGAGCGCGCCGGCGTGCCCATGGTGAGGACGGCGCCGGGAGGTGCCGTGGTGTGGGTCGCCGGAGTTCGCGCGGACGAGCGTTTTAAGTGCACGGCCGCAACGCGCGTGGCATATCTGCTTCGTGTGGTCGATGCGGAATAGCGTCCTACGCCAGCTATTCTGTGCGGCGTTGACGGTATTCCCGCGCTGATGGTGCGCGGGCTGGAAAATATACCCCGTGCGCTGCTAGAATGTGTAGTTCGCGTCCATACGGCGGTGTGTGGGCGATTAAGCACAAGAAAGGGTTGTCATGGCTTCTCAACATCCGGATATCGAGAAGGTTCTGTTTACGCAGGAGGATATCGACGGCATCGTTTCTCGCCTGGGCGAGGAGATCACTCGCGACTACGCGGGTAAGGATCTGGTGCTGATCGCGGTTCTGCGCGGTGCCGTTGTCTTTATGGGCGACCTGATGCGCAAGATTGAGCTACCGACCAACATCGATTTCATGGCTGTTTCGAGCTACGGCGACGGTGTGAAGTCTTCGGGCATCGTGCGTATCATTAAGGATCTGGATATCGACATCCGTGGTCGCGACGTGCTGATCGTCGAGGACATTCTGGACTCGGGCCTGACCCTCAAGTACCTGATGAAGAACCTCGAGAGCCGCAAGCCCGCTTCGCTGGAGGTCGCTGCCTTCCTGTGGAAGGACGTTGAGGACCGCACCTCGGCCATCACGCCCAAGTATGTTGGAACCCATTGCCCCGATGCCTTTGTGGTGGGCTACGGCCTCGACTATGCCGAGCGCTATCGTAACCTTCCGTATCTGGGCATTTTGAAACCGGAGGTTTATTCGTAAGATGCCCGACGACCATAACGATAACAATTCCCAGACTCCCCGGGAGCCTAAGATCCCGGGGATGCCCGGAGGCAAGAAGCCCACGCGTACGGGCTGGCTGTATTTTCTTTTGGCTTGCGCGCTTCTGGGCTATGCCTTCTTTAATATGGGTTCCGGCTTTGCCAGCTCCAGCAATACCGTTAAGCTCGCGACGAGCGAGATGGTCAGCGCCATCAAGCAGGATTGCGTCGAAGATCTGACCTATACGGTTCAAGACGGAAGCGTGACGGGTCATTACTGGAAGACAAAAAAGGACAAGGGCGATACGAGCGAGCTCAAGAGCTTCTCTTCGACCTATGTCGGCTCCGATTCGCTTGCCGAGCTCATGGCGGAGCACCCCGATACCAAGTACATCGTCAACACCAACGATCCCGATTTTTGGGGCGACTTGGCGATGAGTGTGCTTCCGACGATCGCCCTTATCGCCATCATGTTCTACTTTATGCGCCAGATGATGGGCGCCAACAACAGGAACATGCAGTTTGGCAAGACCAACGCCAAGACCAACGAGGCCACACGCCCCAAGGTCAAGTTTGAAGACGTTGCCGGAGTGGACGAGGCAGTCGAGGAGCTCGAGGAGATCCGTGACTTTTTGAGCGATCCGGATCGCTATCGCAAGCTGGGCGCCAAGATCCCGCGTGGCGTGTTGCTGGTTGGTCCTCCGGGCACCGGTAAAACGCTGCTGGCCAAGGCTGTTGCCGGCGAGGCGGGCGTGCCGTTCTTTAGCATCTCGGGTTCCGACTTTGTCGAGATGTTCGTAGGTGTCGGCGCCAGCCGTGTGCGTGACCTCTTTAAGGAGGCCAAGTCCCAGGCCCCGTCGATCATCTTCATCGATGAGATCGATGCCGTGGGACGTCAGCGCGGAGCTGGCTTGGGCGGCGGTCACGACGAGCGCGAGCAGACGCTCAACCAGCTGCTGGTCGAGATGGACGGCTTTGAGGAAAGCGAGTCGGTCATCCTGATCGCCGCCACCAACCGCCCCGACATTCTGGATCCGGCGCTGCTGCGTCCCGGTCGTTTTGACCGTCAGGTTACGGTCGACCGTCCGGATGTGAAGGGCCGCGAGCAGATCTTGCGCGTGCATGCCGAGAACAAGCCGATGGACGAGGACGTTAAGTTTGAGAAGCTCGCCCAGATGACCGTTGGCTTCACTGGTGCCGATCTGGCAAATCTGCTCAACGAGTCTGCGCTGTTGGCTGCCCGCCGCCATCGTTCCGTGATCTCGATGGACGAGGTCGAGGAATCGATGGAGCGCGTGATTGCCGGACCGCAGCGCAAGGGTCGCGTGATGACCGAGGCCGAGCGCACCACGATTGCCTACCACGAGAGCGGTCACGCCCTGGTGGGTCACATCCTGGAGCACTCCGATCCGGTCCACAAGATCTCGATCGTCAGCCGCGGCCAGGCGCTGGGCTACACGCTGCAGCTTCCGCAGGAGGACCACTTCCTCAAGACCAAGAACGAGATGCTCGACGAGCTCGCCGTGTTCTTGGGCGGTCGCGTTGCCGAGGAGCTCATGTGCGATGACATCACGTCGGGCGCGAGCAACGATCTGGAGCGCGCAACCAAGATGGCGCGCGAGATGGTCACGCGCCTGGGCATGAGCGAGGAGCTGGGCACGCAAGTGTTTGGCGAGGCGCAACATCAGGTGTTCCTCGGTCGCGATTACGCCGATCATCAGGATTACTCCGAGGAGACGGCGCGCCGCATCGATATCGAGGTTCAGCGCATCATGCGTGAGGCCCATCGTCGTGCGGTCGAGATCCTGGACGCCCGTCGCGATCAGCTCGATCTGATGGCGAAGGTGCTGCTTGAGCGCGAGACCGTCGAAGGTGACGCCGTGAACGCCCTGCTCGACAACGAGTGGAATGCCTACCTTGAGCGCGAGGGCGATATCCTGGCGGCCAAGGAGGAGCGCAATGCCAAGGCGGCCGGCATGCCGACCAAGAAGCGCGTGCCTCGAATGAGCGAGGAGGAGCTGGCGGCTGATGCCGCGGCCTTTGCGCAGGCGGCCATGCAGGAGGATGCTGAAGCCGCATCCGATGATGCTGACGATGACCATGCCGTCGTCGATGCCGACACCGACGCCGACAAATAGTCTTTGTGGCGAAAGCCTCCGCGGGGAAACCTGCGGAGGCTTTTTCTTTTGAGCGATATGGGGCCGTCTGTTGATTGGGGACAGACTTAAATGAGCGTTTTCACGCATTTAAGTCTGTCCCCAATCAACATTGCTGCGGCACTTTGCTCGGCTAAAGCGTACAATAGCGCCTATGCGAAAGGGGAACAGATGATCAACGAAACTATGTATGCTCGCGGTGCGGAAAGCTCCATCATCCGTGAGATTTTTAGCTATGGCCTTGAGCGCAAGGCGCAGATCGGTGCGGAAAACGTATTTGATTTTTCGCTGGGCAATCCGAGCGTTCCGGCACCCGCTGCTGTGGCGGAGTCCATTAAGAAGGCCCTGGAGCTGCCGAGTGACCAGTTGCACGGCTACACCCCCGCTCCGGGCCTGCCGCAATGTCGAGCAGCCGTCGCCGAATCGCTCAACCGCCGCTTTGGAACGAACTATGAGGGTAAGGACGTCTTTATGACGGTGGGTGCCGCGGCTTCGCTCACCTGCACGCTCAACGCCGTTACGAACCCGGGCGACGAGGTTATTGTTATCGCCCCGTACTTTCCGGAGTATCGCGTTTGGATTGAGAAGGCCGGCTGTACGTGTGTTGAGGCGCTCGCCGATGAAGATACGTTCCAGCTGAGCGTGGACAACGTGCTCAAGGCGATTACCGATAAGACGACTGCCGTCATCATCGACTCGCCCAACAATCCGACTGGTGCCGTATATACACGCAACACGCTGACGCGACTGGCCAATGTTCTGCGCGAGGCCAACGCTCAGCGCGATCCCGAGAATCCGATTATGCTCATCTCGGATGAGCCGTACCGCGAGATCGTGTACGGTGCCGAGGTGCCTTGGGTGCCCTCGATCTACGAGCACACCATCGTGTGCTACTCGTATTCCAAGTCGCTGTCGCTGCCGGGTGAGCGCGTGGGGTGGATCTTGGTTCCCAACACCAATCCGCAGGCTGCCCGTCTGATGCCGGCTGTTGCGGGTGCTGCCCGTACGCTGGGCTTCGTGTGCGCGCCGGCGCTCTTTCAGCGCGTAATTATCGACTGCATCGATGAGCCGAGTGACGTTGAGGCCTATGCACGTAACCGCACCGCGCTTACCGACGCACTAGCGGAGTATGGCTACACCTATGTTGAGCCGGATGGCGCGTTCTACCTATGGGTGAAAGCGTTGGAGTCCGATGCGAATGCGTTTTGCGAGCGCGCAAAGAAGTATGAGTTGCTTGCGGTTCCCTCGGACAGCTTTGGTATGCCGGGTTGGTTCCGCCTGGGCTATTGCGTGAGCTACGAAACGATTGTCAATTCGCTACCCGCTTGGAAACAGTTGGCGGACGAGTATCGTTAAAAGTAAAGCGCTCTGCCTACAATGTTTTACGTGAAACGGGGTTTGGTGTTAAGCCGGACCCCGTTGTCATGGACGTTGTGTCTTTGGGATGGAGTGGTTTTACGACTATCGAAGGCTATGCGTACAATGAATATAAGCGACGGCCGTGCCAGATAAGGAGACCTGATGCCCTACCTGCTTTCTTGTGACATTCATACCCATACGATGTTCTCTGCGCATGCATATTCGACCATTGAGGAGAATGTGTACTGGGCGGCAGAGCGTGGTCTGCAGGTGCTCGGATCTGCCGACCATTTGAGCTCTATGGTTACGGCTTGCCCCAATGACCTGCGCAGTTACCAGTTCTTTATCAACCAGGATATCTGGCCGCGCATTTGGAGCGGCGTGCTGGTGCTGCGTGGTGCCGAGGCCGATATCGTTTCGCTGGACGGAAGCCTGTTTGGCGAGGACACCCCTGTCACGCTCGATATTGCCGGCGATTCGTACAGCCGTCAGCATTCGCTGTTCGATTTGGTTACGCGTAATTTGGATTATTTGGTTGCGAGCGTGCATAATCCGCAGATTGCTGAAGGCGCGACGCTGGCCCAGACGACCGAGATGTATATCAATGCCCTGGAGCACCCCAAGGTGTTCATGCTGGGTCACACGGGGCGTTCGGGCGTGCCGTTCGATATCGACGAGGTGCTGTTGGCAGCTAAGGCCAAGCACAAGATTATCGAGATCAACAACCATAGTCTTGAACACGGTGTCGACACTGAGCATTGGGCCGTATGCCGCAAGATCGCCGAGCGCTGCGCCGAGCTGGGCGTGGGCATTGGCGTGTCAACCGATGCCCACATTGGCATGGCCATTGGCAAGCTCGATCACGCGCGCAAGATGCTCGACGAGATTCACTTCCCGCTGGATTTGATCGTGACGCGCGACCGCGAGACGCTGCTGCGCGAGATGGCGGCAGCCGGCGTGTGCAATCTGCGCAATGGGATGTAGCGGAGTTTATAAACCAAGCGAAGGGGGCGGCCCAGGCGGGTCGCCCCCTTTCTTGTCCCAAAAATCTACTGAGGTTGGTTAGCGGCGTTCGAGGACCGCTACGGTTTCGGTGTGGTCGGTGTGAGGGAACATGTCGACGGGCGTGATCTTGAGCAGTCGGTAGCCACCGTCGAGGAGCTGGTGCAGGTCGCGCTCTTGGGTCACGGGGTTGCAGCTGATATAGGTGATGCGGCGCGGCTTAAGTGCGCAGGCGGCCTCGAGGAACTCGGGCGTGGAGCCGGCGCGCGGCGGGTCGATGG
This sequence comes from uncultured Collinsella sp., assembly GCA_900544935.1. GTDB lineage: Bacteria > Actinomycetota > Coriobacteriia > Coriobacteriales > Coriobacteriaceae > Collinsella. The sequence goes on along the minus strand of UQXB01000066.1, from coordinate 1,399 downwards.
AAAGGACATCGACCCGCTCGTTGTTATCGGCGGCATCTAGGATGTAGTCGGTGGCATCGTCGGCCATAAACCAAGCGCTGCGGGTGAGGCCGTTGAGCTCGGCATTGCAGCGTGCGTCGGCAACGCCCGCCGGGTTGCGCTCCACGCCGAGCAGCATAATGCCGACGCCCTTGTCCTGGGCGGCTTTGGCCGCGCACAGGCCGATAGTTCCGCTACCGCAATAGGCATCCATGAGTACGTCGCCCTGCTGCAGGTCCATGCCGTCAATCGCGAGCTGATAGAGCAGCTCGGTCTGCTGCGGGTTGGTCTGGTAGAACGCGGTGGGGGAGATATCGAACTCGCAGCCGAGCAGCTGGTCGCGCATGCACTCGGCGCCATATACAATGCGGGTTTCCTCGCCGAGGATGGCGTTGCCGGGACGTCCGTTGATGTTTTGGGCGACGGTGACGATGTGCGGATTGAGTGCGGCGACAGCCTCAAAGAACTCCTGCGCATGCGGCAAGTCGCGCTGAGCGGTCACGAGCGTGACCATGATCTGGTCGGTGCGCCAGCCGCAGCGGACGACGGCATAGCGAAGCAAACCAAGATGCTTGTCCTCATTAAAGGCGGGAATATGCAGCCGCTCAGCTTCGCGTGCGATGCCGTTGAGAATCTGACGGGCGCCCGGTGCCTCGACGGGGCATTCGGGTACGGCAACGATCTTGTGCGTGCCGCGCTCAAAGAAACCGCAACGGACGGCGCCCTCCTTACCGGGAGCAAAGGGAGTGGCAGCCTTATGACGAAAGCCACGCGGCGCAGGATATTTGCCCGGGTCGCCCAGAGTGACACCCATGCCACGAATAGGATCTACATCAATGCCCTCACGCTCACAAAGCGAAGCAAAAAGCTCCTCCATAGCAGCCTGCTTGGCGGCGAGCTGCTTCTTATAAGGACGATTGAGCGCCGTACACCCACCGCAAGCTTTCATGATCGAACAGGGAGACTTGGGGTCCACAGCCTTACGCGCAGACGAAACCTGATCTTTATGTGAGCGCTTGGAGCGAGTCTGAGATGCCTTATCCTCGTTCCGACGAGAGCCGGGACGCTTGGCCTTAGCCTTGCCCTTAGCCGGCTGACCCTTCGCATTCAGAGACGACTTGGATTTCTTAGAAGATTTTTTCTCCCCCGACCCCTCAGCCGCCTCGATCAAAGCACGACGAGCCTTACGCTCCGCACGAGATTCTGCCATCAATAACTCCACTAATTCATGAATTAAAGCTGCAAGTATTGTACCGTGCCAAGCCAGCAGACGATATACAAGCGGTTTAATCGTGTCAGCGATAAGCCCAACGACGGTTGCCCGCCGCGTGAGGGGTGTGGGGGTTAAGTTTATCGCGAGTTCCGCACGAACAGGAGGCCA
>UQXB01000065.1:0-11140 GCA_900544935.1 uncultured Collinsella sp. | reverse complement strand
CCACGTCCACAGCCAGCGTGAGTTCCTCGATTGGCTGCGCAGCGCCGGCTTTAGCGTCAACCCCAACGTGGCCCGTTGTGCCACGCCCACCGAGGTCCACGAGTTCTGTGCCCAGGCGCTCGAGCACCGCGGCGACCTGGACTACGACATCGATGGCGTGGTCGTAAAGGTCGATAGCTTCCAGCAGCAGCTCGACCTTGGCTTTACCGCCCGCGCGCCGCGCTGGGCCATTGCCTTTAAGTTTCCGCCCGAGGAAAAGCAGACCGTCCTGCGCGAGATTCGCATCCAGGTGGGTCGCACCGGTGTGCTCACGCCGGTCGCCGAGTTCGATCCGGTGACGGTTGCCGGCTCCACCATCGCGCGCGCCACGCTGCACAACATCGACGAGATCCGTCGCAAAAACGTGCGCGAGGGCGACACTATTATCGTGCACAAGGCGGGCGACGTAATCCCCGAGGTCGTGGGCCCGGTGCTCGACAAGCGCCCGGCTGATTCGGTCGACTGGCACATGCCCGAGGTCTGCCCCGTGTGCGGCAGCCCCGTGGTCCACGAGGACGGCGAGGTTGCCTACCGCTGCGTCTCCATCGACTGCCCCGCGCAGCTCAAGGAGCGCCTGCTCCACTGGGTGAGCCGCGGCTGCATGGACGTCGACGGCCTGGGCGACGAGATCGTCGACAAGATGATCGCCGCCGGGCTGATTCACGACGTCGCGGACTTCTACCAGCTCACGGCCGACGACATCGCAGGCCTGGACACGGGGCGCGTGTACGCCAGCTCCAACAGCAGGAAGGGCGTTAAGAAGGGCGATCCCATTCCGGTGGGCCTCAAGACGGCCGGGAAAATCATCGCCGAGCTCAACAAGTCCAAGAGCCAGCCGCTCGGTCGCGTGCTGTTTGCCCTGGGTATCCGCCACGTGGGCAAGAGCGTGGGCGAGGTTATCGCCGAGCGATTCCTGTCGATTGACAAGCTCATCTTGGCGAGCGAAGAAGACATCGCCGAGTGCGAGGGCATCGGTCCCAAGATTGCGGCGAGCGTTAAGCAGTTCCTGGCCGTGCCCGAGAACCTTGCCGTGCTGGAACGTCTGCGCCAGGCGGGCCTGTCGCTCGAGGTCGATTTGGGTGCCGCGCACGCGCAAGCCGCGGCCGACGCTGGCGTGGCGGGCGAGCTCGCCGACGCACAGCCGCTTGCGGGTCTGACCTTCGTGCTGACAGGCGCGCTCGTCAACCGCACCCGCGACGAGGCGGGCGCTGCGCTCAAGGTGCTCGGCGCCAAGGTTTCGGGCAGCGTGTCAAAGAAGACGAGCTACCTGGTTGCCGGCCCTAAAGCGGGCTCCAAGCTCACCAAAGCCGAGCAGCTGGGCGTACCCGTGCTGGACGAGGACGCACTCGAGCAGATTTTGGCTACTGGTCAGGTGCCCCAGGCTTAAGGCATTGATAGGCAAATAGAAGAACCGCCCGGAAGCACGATGTCTTCCGGGCGGTTCTTACTTTGCTGGGGAAACCGGCACCGTGATCTGCGTCACATAGGTCGCGGGATCGTCGCTGATGATGTCATCGATCAGGGCAATCTCGCGCGATGGACCGGCGGGCGTCAGGTTATGTTCGCGCATATAGCCGAGCAGCTGCTCATAGCGCGGGCCCGCTTGCCCGTGCGTGCCGCGGAAGCTTATGGTCAGGCAGCGCGCGGCGGGCCGTGTCTCGACGTCGCCCACGTAATCATCGGTGTCATCGAGCAGCAAAAAGACCTCGTCGTAGCCATCAAAGTCGCCGGCGGCGAGGCGCTCGGTGCTAATCCCAACGCCCAAGTTGCCCAGGAAGACAAAGGTCTCGTGCTGACCCTTCTGCAGCTGACGAATCTGCCATTCCAGCGCATAGGCGTCAGTAGGCTTGACACGTTCGCGCAATACGGCGCAGCGAAGCTCGGGCGCATCGATTGTGCAAATGGTATCGAGCTCGGTGTTCAAGGCATCGTGGAGCAGCGCAAGCCGGTTATCGATCTTGCACGACACACGCTCCAACTCGCGGCGCTTGCGCTCGATGAGCTTCTGTTGCTGCGCTAGTTGTCGCTGCATAAGGTCCACGTCGCGCGTGGTCACAAACTCACGGATTTGCGCGAGCGGCAAGTCGAGAACACGCAGGTGGCTGATGGTGTTGAGAGTGGAGAGCTGCCGCGATCCGTAGTAGCGGTACCCACTCGCCGGATCGATGTGTGCCGGGTCCAGCAAGCCCATCTGCTCGTAATGGCGCAACGTGCCCACGCTTAGGTTAAACAAGCGCGCCACCTCGCCAATGCGGAGCAGGCCCTCGGTATGTTCGGTTGGCGAGTCGGTCACAGGATCGCTCCTTTCAATGGGCGGGGAAGGGGCGCCGAGGTCGTGCGGCGCGGCCGTCGTATGACACAAACGATCCGCTACGCTACCAACTTGTCAAAAGCTCCGCGCCGGTTAAGCACGGTAAACGCGACAACACAGATGACTGCCGACAAAATCGATCCGCACGGCGAAGCGATGCCCATGGGAAACAGCGTGTCGGAATAGGCGTTCGACAGCAGCCACGCGCCCGGCACGCGAATGAGCGCCACGGCCAGCACGTTGTGCGCAAAGCCGATATAGCTCTTGCCATACGCGGCGAAAAAGCCGCTAAAGCAAATGTGGATGCCGGCAAAGATTGCATCGAAAATATAACTGTGCATATAGCCGGTACCGGCCGCGACCACCGCGGGGTCCTTGGCAAAAAAGCCAATAAACGCCGGTGCCACCAGCCACATCAGCACCGTGATCAGGCAGCCGTACACCACCGAGATCGTCATGGCGTCCTTGAGCACCTGACGCGCGCGGTCGCCCTTGCCCGCGCCGGCGTTTTGCGCCGTGAGCGCACTGACGGTGGCACCCATGGAACTCGGGACAATGAACAAAAAGCTGATCATCTTTTCGACCAGGCCCACGGCGGCGGCGTCGACCAGACCGCGATGGTTGGCGATGACGGTGATAAACATAAACGCCACCTGGATGCAGCCGTCCTGTACTGCTACGGGCACGCCGATCTTAAGAATGCTGCTGAGCACCTCGGGCTGGGGACGCAGGTCGCTGCGCTTAACGTGGATGTTCGTGCGACGGCTCTTGAGCCATACGAGCGCGAGGGCAACGCTGGCCGTCTGGGCGGTTACCGTGCCGAGCGCCGCGCCCACGGGGCCGAGCCCCATGTGGCCGATAAACAGAAAGTCGAGCGCGATGTTGATGATGCACGCCACACCGATCACGTACATGGGCGAGCGCGAATCGCCCAGGCCGCGAAAGATGGCCGAGAGAATGTTGTATGCGGCGATAAACGGAATGCCGACAAAGCAGATACGCAGGTAGGCGGCGGTTCCTTCGACTGCCTCGGCCGGCGTGCCAATGAGTGCCACAATCTGCGGACACAATGCAAGCAGGACAGCGGCCAGCACCACCGAGACGCCCATAAAGAGCGTGATGGTGTTGCCGATGGCGGTCTCGGCGCGGTCGAAGCGGCGCGAACCCACGGCGTGACCGACGATGACCGTCGTTCCCATGGCTAGACCCACGAGCGTCACGGTAATGATATAGAGCGTCTGCGCACCATTGCCCACGGCGGTGATGCCGGCGGCGCCGCTAAACTGCCCCATCATGTACAGGTCGGCCATGCCGTAGAGCATCTGCAAAAAGTACGAGAGCATATAAGGCAGGGCAAAGACCGCGATGGTCTTAAGGACATTGCCGCGTGTGAGGTCGTGTTCCATGGGCGGGGCTTTCTGGCTGGGTTCGTTTACGTACCAGTGTAGTGAAAACCCTACAACGATTGTAGAGTCAAGGTTTGTGTTGACGCCGGAGCGAAAAAGTCTCGCGCACCATTATTCCGAGTGAATATGGACACACGTCACGAGAACTCGCCGCCGTCGCTAACCTTGCAGAAAACGATTTCGGAATACTTGACACCATTATTCGGCGCGCAATAATACGTGCGTTTGCGAACAACGTTTGATGGGGGTTGAACCTGCGTGCGCAATCTCAAAATACTGTTTTCCTATCTAGGGGCATACCGTCGCGATGCCATCCTCGGCGTGTTCTTTGTGTCGGTCGAGACGGTGCTCGAGCTGTTTATCCCGGTCATCATGGCCAACATCATCGATGTGGGCGTGCCTGCGGGTGATATCAACTACATGCTGCTGCAGGGCGCGTACATGTTGGTGTGCGCTGCGCTTTCGCTGGTACTGGGCTTGGGTTATGCCCGCACGTCCGCCCGCGTTGCCTCGGGCCTAGGCGCTAACCTGCGCGAGGCCGAGTACAAAAAGATTCAGACGCTCGCTTTTGGTAACCTGGACAACTACGACGCCAGCTCGCTCGTCACCCGCATGACCACGGACATCACCGTTATCCAAAATGCTGTGGGCAACGGCTTTCGCCCTATGGTGCGCGGCCCGGTGACGCTTATCGTCGGCCTTATCTACGCGCTGATGCTGTCGCGCCCGCTCGCCACCGTCTTTGCGATCATCTTGCCCGTGCTGGCAATCGTACTGGGCGTCATCACCTATCGCGTCAGTCCGCTCTACCGCCAACTCCAGACCTCGATGGACCACCTCAACGGCGTGGTACAGGAAGACCTCACCGCCGTGCGTGCCGTCAAGGCCTACGTTCGTACCGAGCACGAGGAGGCCAAGTTCGACGCAGTCAATACCGAGCTTGCGCGCACTGCGACAAAGACCTTTGGCAGCGCGGTGCTCAACCTGCCGGTGTTTCAGCTGTCGATGTACGTGGCTGCGCTCTCCATCCTGTGGATTGGCGGCCGCATGATTCTCGCCGGCAAGCTGGGCGTGGGCTCGCTCACGGGCTTTATGAGCTACGTGCTGCTGATCATGAATTCGCTCATGATGATTTCCAACGTGTTTTTGCTGCTCACGCGCGCTCTTACGAGTGTGGGCCGTATCGCAGAGGTGCTCGATGAAGAGCCCTTTATCGCCAATCCTGCGGGGGACCTCGCGACTGCGGCGCCAACGGACGGCAGTATCGAGTTTCGCGACGTGTCGTTTAAATACCGCGCGGATGCTGCCGAGGATGTGCTCGAGCATATCGACCTTCGCATCGAGAGCGGCTCGACGGTGGGCATCCTCGGCGGCACGGGCTCGGGCAAGAGTTCGCTTGTACAGCTGATTGCGCGCCTGTACGACGCCACTGAGGGCACCGTGCTTGTGGGCGGACACGACGTGCGCGACTACGACCTCGCGACCTTACGCGACGCCGTGGGCATTGTGCTGCAAAAGAACGTGCTGTTTACGGGTACCGTGCGCGAGAACCTGCAGTGGGGCAATCCGCAGGCGTCGGACGATGAGCTCCTCGCGGCTTGCCGCGCGGCGTGCGTGGACGAGTTCCTTGATCGCATCGGCGGGCTGGACGGCGAGTTGGGCCAAGGCGGCGCCGGTGTCTCGGGTGGCCAGAAGCAACGCCTGTGCATCGCGCGCACGCTGCTCAAGCATCCGCGCGTGCTCATTTTTGATGACTCCACCAGCGCGGTCGATATGGCGACCGACGCTAAGATTCGCGAGCACATCGCCCGGATTTCCGATACGACCGTGCTCATCATCGCCCAGCGCATCGCGAGTGTCATGGATGCCGATCGCATTGTGGTATTGGACGACGGTCGTGTCCACGGCGTGGGCACGCACGAGGAACTGCTAGCGGGCGACAACATATACCAGGAGATTTATGCCTCGCAGATGGAGTTTGCGAGGAACGCGGACGCCGGCGACGGCAGCGACGATGGTTGCGCGAATGATCCGTTTTCCTCCGTCGCATGCGGATCGCCCTTGGAAGGGGGTGAGCGTCATGCCTAAGACCGCAGCCCAAGCACGCCCGGCCGACCTCAAGCGCACTGTGCGCCGCTTGCTCTCCTACATGGGGCATGCCAAGTTCTCGTTGCTCGCGGTGGGCGTGCTCGCCTCCGTTGCCGCCATCGCGAGCCTCGCCGGCACCTACATGGTGCGCCCCATCGTTAACGGTTTGGCCACGGGCGGGGAGGAACTGCTCGCCAAGCAGGTCATCCTGACGGCGATCATCTACGCTGCGGGCGTGCTCTCGGCCCTGGGCTGCTCGCAGATCATGGTGCGCGCGGCCCAACGCGTGGTGTCCGATATTCGCCGCGACCTGTTCGCGCACATCCAGACGCTGCCGCTCAGTTATTTTGACAGCACGCGCTCGGGCGACATCATGAGCTTTTTCACCAATGACGTCGACACCGTCTCCGAGGCGCTTAACAACAGCTTTGCCAACGTGATTCAGGCCACCATTCAGGTTGTGGGCACCACGGCCATGCTCATCATCCTTAACTGGCAGCTCACGATTATCACACTCGTGTGCGATGCGGCCATTGTGCTGTATGCGCGCTATTCGGGCGCGCGCTCTAAGCGCTTCTTTGCCGCCCAGCAGGCATCGCTTGGCGACCTGGACGGATATATCGAAGAGATGGTCTCGGGCCAAAAGGTCATCAAGGTCTTTAACCGCGAGGCGGCGAATGTCGCCGGCTTTGCCTGCCGCAACGACGAGCTTCGCCGCACCGGCACCGCCGCCGTGAGCTATGCCAACTCCATGGTGCCCATGACTGTCGTGATTGGCTACGTCAACTATGCCATCGTCGCCGTGGCGGGCGGCATGCTCTGCATCAAGGGGCTCGCCGACGTAGGTGCGCTCGCGAGCTACCTGGTCTTTGTGCGCCAGGCCGCCATGCCCATCAACCAGTTTACGCAGCTCGGCAACTTCTTGCTCAACGCGTTGGCCGGTGCCGAGCGCCTGTTTGCGGCTATGGACCTTAAGCCCGAGGTGGACGAGGGCTGCGTGGAGCTGGTGCAGACGGGCGACGCCGCATGGGCGTGGAAGATTCCCGAGGGTCAGGGCGTGGGCGCGTACGGGCACTTGCATGATGTGGTTGCTGTTGATGAGTCGGGCCGCGCGGTGGCTGCCGACGGCACCGAGCTCACGTGCGGCTTGGTCCCGCTTGCCGGCGACGTGCGCTTCCATGCCGTGGATTTTTCCTACGTGCCGGGCACCCGTGTGCTCATGGATCTCAACCTGTTTGCCAAGCCGGGGCAAAAGATCGCGTTTGTGGGCTCGACGGGCGCCGGAAAGACGACCATCACCAACCTCATCAACCGCTTCTACGAGGTCGATGACGGCGAGATCACGTACGACGGCATCGACGTCAAGCACATTGCCAAGGCCAGCCTGCGCGGATCGCTCGGCATTGTGCTGCAGGACACGCACCTGTTTAGCGGCACCATTGCGCAGAACATCCGCTTTGGCAAGCTCGACGCGACCGACGAGGAGGTACGCGCCGCTGCCGAGGCCGCCTGCGCCGACTCGTTTATCCGCCGCCTGCCGCGGGGCTACGACACACCGGTCACGGCCGACGGCGCCAACCTGTCGCAGGGTCAGCGTCAGCTGCTCGCCATCGCGCGCGTGGCCGTCGCCGACCCGCCGGTGCTCATCCTGGACGAAGCCACTTCGAGCATCGACACGCGTACCGAAAAGCTCATCGAACGCGGTATGGACCGCATCATGCGCGGACGCACCACCTTTATGATCGCGCACCGCCTGTCCACCGTCCGCGATGCCGACGCCATCATGGTCCTCGAACACGGCCGCATCATCGAGCGCGGCACGCACGAAGAGCTGCTCGCCCAGCACGGCGAGTACTGGCAGCTGGCGCATGGCTTAAAAGAGCTGGATTAACCCGTTCGAGCACGATACTTTGATCCCTCCGTGCCCCTCACCTCGTCTCAAACCATCACAACATTCGACGTTTTTCGCCAAAAACGGGAAAAGCATCGAATGTTGTGATGGTTTTTCTGCCGCTCGACCGGGTGGAATCGCTTTCTTGTGCACGAAGGTGTGCGGACCCGTGAGCAGGGGAATAAGGTTGGTTATCCGACTCCATTGGAGGGCTCATGGACCTGCCGATCGTCCTGTCCCATAAGACCGCCTGGCTGTACCACAACGTGGCGCGCCCGTCCGAGCCGCTCTCGCGTGCAAGCAGCCTATACGATGAGGACTCGCTTGCTAACGAGGCGGAGCCGACTGCGAGCCTGCCCAAATTGGGACTCGATGCCAAGGGGCTGAGGGCTTCAACGGCAGTTGAGATCGTTACCGACTATCTGGTTTCGTTCGGTATTCCACGAGAAGAGCTCGATCATATCGACACGCTCGTCAACTTCGATTTTGAGCGCTCGACGCCGGCTGGATTTAGATGCCACGTGTTTGGAGCGCCGGTACCTCCAGGCCATCTTATCGAGGTGGCAGAGGGCCTTCTGGTGGTTGATGAGGCCATGTGCTTTGTTCAAGCGGGTTCGTGGATGAGCGAGCCCGAGCAGCTGGAATATGGCTACGAAATCTGCGCCCGATACCATTTGAATCATCTGTCGACAGGCGATTATATCGAGATGGGGCAGAGGTATACCGTTGCCGACTTGATTGCTTATTGCAATGAGAACCGATCTCGCCAGGGGACAATACGCGCGGCCGCCGCGCTCAAGCGTGTGCACGATGGCGCGCGGTCGCCCATGGAGACAGCCACCGCAATCATGGTTGTAGCAAAACGTTCCCAGGGAGGGTTGGGATACGCCAAGATCGAGCTCAACCATCGGGTCGATGTTCCCAACGAGTTCAAATATCTCGCAAAGGCCGGGTATTTCGAGATCGACGTATATGCGCCTGCAAGCGGTACGGGGATTGAATACAACGGCTCGGACCATCTTGATAAACAGCGCAGCGCGTCGGACGCGGAGCGTATGACCGTGCTGAGCGCGCTGGGCTTTAGGATGATCGTCCTCACCGGGACTCAGTTTGCCCATCAGCTGCAATTGCATCGGGCGATGAACGCCATCGCGCTCGCTATGGGTCTCAAGTGCGACCGAAGCGAGGTGTTCCAAAAACGTCAGAATGACCTGCGAGAATTCGTGATTCGACACTGGGACGGCAGCCTTTAGGGACGCTTTGGTCCTTCTACGGGGTGCCGTGGGCAGGCAGACCATCACAACATTCGACGTTTTTTGCCAAAAACGGGAAAAGCATCGAATGTTGTGATGGTTTGTATGCTGAGGATGGGCTTGGAAAGTCCGTTTTGCTCGAAGCGACCCGTCCTGTCGTACGGGTGTCGGCATGATTCTCCCGTGGAGTATTATGTTTTCCGAAGAATAAAACGCCGCGTGAGGGGAGGGCTGCGTGGACGGGCACGTGCAACATGACGGCTTTGGCCGCGATATCAACTACCTGCGCATTGCCGTTACCGACAAGTGCAATTTCCGCTGCATTTACTGCATGCCGGCCGATGGCGTGGCGCCCCGCGCGCACGATGAGCTACTCAGTGCCGAGGAAATCGCCCGCTTTGTGCGCCTGGTGGCGGGGGAGGGCATTCGCCGCGTGCGCCTGACGGGCGGCGAGCCGCTGGTCAGCCGCCGTATCATCCCGCTCATTCGTGACATCCGCGCGATCCCGCAGATCGAGGACATCTCACTCACCACCAACGGCGCCCTGCTGCCCAAGCTGGCGCCGCAGCTCAAAGACGCAGGACTTAACCGCGTCAACATTTCGCTCGACACACTCGACCCCGAGCTGTTTGGAAAGATCACGCGTCTGGGTCGACTCGAGCAGACCATGGCGGGCATCGACGCAGCGCTGGCTTGGGGCTTTGAACCCGTTAAGGTCAACTGCGTTGTGGTGCGCCGGCTCAACCAGGATGTGGCGGCCCTCGCACGGCTCACGCTCGACCGGCCCATCCACCTGCGCTTTATCGAATACATGCCCATCGGCGACGAACACACGAGCTCGCATTGCGCTGTGGACCCGCACACGCCCACACTCAATCCCGAGCTGTGGGACGCGAGCGATACCGTGCCGAGCGACGAGCTGCGGGCGCGCATCAATGCCGGGGCCGCCGCGGCGGGACTGGGCGAGCTCGAGCCGCTTGACATCAGCGACGCTCCTGCTGGCGCGGGCCCTGCGCGCTATTGGCACTTTCCGGGCGCGGCGGGAACGGTCGGCTTCATTAGCGCCATGTCCAATCATTTTTGTGCGAATTGCAACCGTCTGCGCCTGACGGCCGATGGCAACGTGCGTCCGTGCCTGTTTAGCGATGCCGAGTATTCGGTGCGTGAGGCGTTGCGCCGTGGTGATGATATGCAGGTACTTTCGATTTGGCGCGATGCCGTGGCCCACAAACCGCAGGAACACGCGATAATTGAGGGCACGCAACGATTTATGTCCCAAATCGGAGGATGATCATATGGCCAAGAGCAGGTACGCCGATGCCACCAAGGCCGCTCGCAGGGCCGCGATGTCTGCCCACAAAGCCACGGCTGCGGCGAATGCTGACAACGCCGACGCGTCCGCGCAGCCGACTGCCAGCGCTGCCGCCGAGCCCGCCCGCGACGCCCGTCGTGACGAGCTGACGCACGTGGACGCCAAGGGCGAGGTGCGCATGGTTGACGTGTCTGACAAGGCCGAGACCCATCGCATCGCCATCGCCGAGGGCACCATCCTCATGCACCCCGAGACGCAAGCCATGGTGCTGCAGGACCGCGCCAAAAAGGGCGACGTGCTTGCCTGCGCACGCGTGGCGGGCATCATGGCCATCAAGCGCACGAGCGACATCATCCCCATGTGCCATCCGCTGCTCATTACCAAGAGTAAGTGCGACATTGCGCCCATCGCTCCGGCGGGGATGCCGGCCGAGGACGTGCCCGAGGGCTGGGCGCCGGCGCGCGCGGACGGGCAGGTTGGCTTTCACGTACTGGTTACGGCCGGCGTGACGGGCAAGACGGGTATCGAGATGGAGGCCCTGACCGGCGCGAGTGCCGCGTGTCTGACCATCTACGACATGTGCAAGGCCGTCGATCGCGGCATGGAGATCGTCGACGTGCGCCTGCTGCACAAGGAGGGCGGCCGCTCGGGCGTGTGGGATCGTGCCGAGCGTCAGGTTGCTGCTGTTGAGGCTGCCGCCGCTGACGGTGCCGCGCCCGCGAGCGCACCCGCAATGACGACGAGTTCGCCTGCGCCCGGAATGTAGGGGAAGATCAGGTAGGAGGAGAAGTCGGGGCGTCCGACCACGTAAGCGAAGACGCCCAGAGCCATGCCGACCAG
>UQXB01000064.1:0-11176 GCA_900544935.1 uncultured Collinsella sp. | reverse complement strand
AAAGAGAAGAGGCGGGGCATGCCCCGCCTCTTACACCACATCTCTGCGCGCTACCGAGCGCTTGCTTTGGGATGGATCTTTCTGGGCGGTTGCCAGGGAAGATCCATCCCATTTTTGTGCATCGAAACGGGCCATGCTTTCCGCTGCGGACCTTCGCACAAGGGGCAGTGGGCAAAAAATGCCAAATATGAGTACTGTTGCCTAGATTGTCACATTTGTTTGTACTAAAAAATGGACTCCTAACGATATTATTTCTCGTTAGGAGTCCATTTTATTGTACATTTGTGGAGATACGTTAGTTCATCTGACGCGTCGAGACGCCTAAGAGACCCGAGAAAGCCGAATTGCGCTGCTGCTAAAAAGGTAACAGTACTCATATTTGATGTTTTTTGACCACAGCTATTTGCAGGCCCCCTATAGGGCGATGCCAACGAGGGCTTCGGCGGCCGTTTTGCTCAAGACTGTCCCCAGCGACTAGTCATTTAAGAACGTCCCCAATGACTAGGTGTGGTTGCTGCCAAGGAGTGTCCCGGGGTGCCGGCATAAAAGGAACGTCCCTAACTGCCGGGTTTAGGCTGTTAGGTCGAGTTCGTAGAGGAAGCTTTCGCGCGGCATGTCGTGACGGCGCTCTTCGCGGTTGGCGCGGTGCGTGGCGGTGCGCTTAAAGCCGTGCAGCTCGTAGAACTTCCACGAGCAGTTGGAGTCGGTGTACAGGTGCGCCCTCGTCGCTCCAAGCGAGGACAGGTGCGAGATCGCGGCATCGAGCAGAACCGTGCCAACGCCCAGGCCATGGACATCGCGATCCACGCCAAGCAGCGTGACCTCGTTGTCGTGCGGCAACGGGCTGCTCTCGAGCAGGCGATTGTTGGTTCGGATGGTTGCGCGCACAAACGAGAGATACTCGGCGCAGGCATCAGGCTCCAGCTCGCGCATCTGCGATAGCAGCGCGCGCTCGGTATCCATCCAATGTTCCTTGACGGCGGCGTCGGAGCTCTGTCCCGCACGCGCAAGCGCAATGCCGCGCGCCTGGCCGTCGATTACGGCAACTTGCGAAAACGTCGACGACGAAAGGCAATAGGCGAGGTCGCACGCGGCCTCAAGGCGGTTGTACTCATCGTTATCCGAATTGTTATGCCAAAGCTGCTGCAGAATCAGCGCGATGGCGTCGAAGTCTTCGGTATCAAACGGTCGGTAGAGAACCCGCGAGACCATGGTGCCTCTTTCTTTTGCGGATGCATATCGAGCACAGTTCTACCACGCCATTGGCATCAAATTATGGTGTCCCTGTGTTCCATGAACTCACCGTGCCCGGTGCCGTGCCCATCCCCTCCGCTCGCAAACTTTTTCTGCACATGCGCCCGTTGCGGGGTGCATCGATGCGCTCGATGCGCTACATTAAATCAGTATTTTCAATGCCGCTGCGCGAGCGCTGCAGATCGACGTATCACCGACTCACAGAGCACGGCGGCGTACCAGACAGGAGGACTGCATGGGATCTGATGTGAAGATCGCACGCGCGTTGATCTCGGTTACCGATAAGACGGGCGTCGTCGATTTCGCACGGACGCTGGTCGATGACTTTGGCGTCGAGATCATCTCTACGGGCGGCACGGCTCGTGCCATCGAGGACGCGGGCGTTCCCGTAACCCCCATCGAGGAGTTCACGGGCTATCCCGAGATGATGGACGGCCGCGTTAAGACCCTGCACCCCAAGGTTCATGGCGCGCTGCTGGCCCGCCGCGATTCCGAGCAGCACATGCAGGAGGCCGCTCAGCACGGCATTAAGCTGATCGACCTGGTCGTCGTCAACCTGTACGAGTTCGAGAAGACCGTTGCCAACCCCGAGGTCACCTTCGCGGATGCCATCGAGCACATCGACATCGGTGGCCCCTCCATGCTGCGCTCTGCCGCCAAGAACGCCACGAGCGTTACCGTTATTTCCGACCCTGCCGACTATGATGCCGTCCTGGCCGAGATGCACGAGACCGGTGGCTGCACCACGCTTTCCACCCGTCGTCGCCTGCAGGTGAAGGTCTACCAGACCACCGCCGCCTACGACACGGCTATCTCCCGTTGGCTTGCCGCCCAGGCAAGCGACGTGGCGGACACCTCTGCCAAGCTCGAGATTTCGCTGGAGAAGGTCGACGACCTGCGCTATGGCGAGAACCCGCAGCAGAAGGCCACGGTCTATCGCTTTGCCGAGGGCTGCGAGAACACCGCGAGCTCGCAGTTCCCGCTCGTTGGCTCCGAGCAGATCCAGGGCAAGCCGCTCAGCTACAACAACTATCTGGATGCCGATGCCGCCTGGAACCTGGTCCGCGAGTTCGACGAGCCGGCCTGCGTGATCCTCAAGCACCAGAACCCCTGCGGTTCTGCCGTTGCCGAGGACATCACGGCTGCCTACGACCGCGCCTTCGCCTGCGATCCCAAGAGCGCCTTTGGCGGCATCATCGCCTGCAACCGCGAGGTTCCCTTTGATTTGGTTGAGCACTTTGCCGATCAGAACAAGCAGTTCGTCGAGGTCATCATCGCCCCGAGCTACACCGATGAGGCACTCGAACGCATGGCTAAGCGCCCCAACCTGCGCGTGCTGGCTACCGGCGGCGTGGACCACGGCGCCCAGGTGGAGCTGCGCTCCGTCGACGGCGGCATGCTGGTGCAGGAAGTCGACCACGTGACCGAGGATCCTGCGACCTTTACGTTCCCCACCGACCGCAAGCCCACCGACGCCGAGATGGCCGAGCTCGAGTTTGCCTGGAAGGTCTGCAAGGGCGTTAAGTCCAACGCCATCCTGGTCTCCAAGGGCAAGGCCGGCATTGGCATGGGGCCGGGCCAGCCCAACCGCGTTGACTCCGCACTGCTTGCCTGCGAGCGCGCCGAGGACTTCTGCGAGCGCGAGGGCGTGGAGAAGGGCGGCTTTGCTTGCGCGAGCGACGCGTTCTTCCCGTTCCGCGACAACGTCGACGTGCTTGCTGCGCACGGCGTGACCTGCATCATCCAGCCCGGCGGCTCCAAGCGCGACGACGAGAGCATCCAGGCTTGCAACGAGCATGGTATTGCGATGGTCTTTACCGGCGCCAGGCATTTCCGCCACTAAGTTCCGCCCCGGGACAAAATAATCTCTGCAAAAGACGGTCGCTCCGTTTGGAGGGCCGTCTTTTTGGTATAAGAGGACGGAATGACTAACACGAAAGGTACAACCATGCCCCAGATTGATGATGCCGAGCTGTTTGGCAATGCCGAGGATCAGCGTGCGTACGAGGACTTTTGCGCCAATCAGGAGGCGGTCGAGAAGTTTACGCTCGACAAGCCCGCGCTTGTCTGCCGTTGGCGCATGTCCAATAAAAAGGTGCCCATGCTCAACCGCCACATTCGCGCACTGTCCGAGCGCCTGGTGCAGGGCGAGCCGCTTACCCATAACATGCTCAGCTGGGCCAAACAGCACGTTGAGTGGTCGCTAGCCGAGGGCGACTATACCGCGCACGATGGCGTGCTCATGCTGGTGATCGACGTTAACGGCAACGCCGCCATGACGGTGGGGGAGTACGAGCCGCTAACCGATACGTCGGCTAAGGCGCTGCGTGCCCGCTCCGCCGAGGCCCGCTCCGAGGCCGACGAAACCGGCGTGGCGCCCGAGCTGCTCGCCGCCGTCGATAACGGCGAGCTTGCCTTTGTGGCGCCAGCGGACGAGTGCCTGTGCGGCACGGCGACACTCATCGAGCAGCTGGCCCAGACCAAGGGCATCCCGGTCACGCGCGTAGACATTCCCGCGCAGCTCAAGGGCGCGCTGTTCCTGGTGAGCGACGAGCACGGCGTGGTCCCCGCTGCCGAGGCCGACGCCGCCGAGGCCGACGCCGCGACGGTCGCCTTCTTTGCCGACGGCTACGAAAAGCTCCGCGCCCGCCGCTAAATGATGTTTCTGGGACGGGGATTAAAAAATCATTTTGGTCCCCGTCCCCATCGCGAGCGTGAGGCGGACAAAACGCCCCCGCTCGCGAACAGTTCTGTCACCTTGGCGCCGCGCGCGGCGTTCGCCTACGGATTTGCGGGCATAATGACGGCAAGAAACCAAGAGGGGAGCGGAATCCATGGCGCTGATCTATATCGTTGAGGACGACGAACCCATTCGTCGCGAGCTTGCCGACATCCTTGCCCGTGCCGGTTTTGAGGTCGAGGCCTGCGAATCGTTCGAGCATGTTTCGCGCGATATTCTCGCCGCCGCGCCCGACTTGGTGCTGCTCGACCTGACGCTTCCCGTCAAGGACGGCCAGCATATCTGCCATGAGGTTCGCCGCGAATCCGAGGTTCCCATCATCGTCCTCACGTCGCGCACGACCGAGATCGACGAGGTCATGGCCATGACGCTCGGCGCGGACGACTTTGTTCCCAAGCCCTACAGCGCCCGTGTGCTCGTGGCGCGCATCAATGCCTTGCTGCGTCGCACCGCGGCGGCAGGCGAGCGCAGCACGCTCGTCCACAAGGGATTGGAGCTCGACCTCGCCCGCTCCATGGTCACCAATACGGCAACCGGCGACAGTACCGAGCTCACCAAAAACGAGCTGCGTATCCTTTCGCTGCTCTTGGGTCGCGCGGGCAAGATCGTCTCGCGTCCGGCCATCATGCAGGACCTGTGGGACTCCGACGCCTTCGTGGACGACAACACGCTTACCGTCAACATCAACCGTCTGCGCACCACGCTCGAAAAAATCGGCATCAAGGGGTATTTGACGACGCGCCGCGGTCAGGGCTATTCGGTTTAGGGGCCGGCTATGTCGTTTGCCAAATTCTTCAAAGATGCGCTGCTTCCCATCGCCGTGTGGACGTGCGGCGTGCTGCTGAGCTGCTTTGTGCTGACGGTCGCCGGCGCACCCGTTTCTATCGTGGTCGTGGCGGTCGGCGTGTCCTTTATCTTCGGTATGCTCGGCATCGTGATCGAGTACGTTCGCCGTCGCCGTTTTCTGCGTCAGTTGGAGCGCGCGGCAGAGGAGCTCGAGAGTCCCGCATGGGTGCAGGAGATGGTGCAATGCCCGACCTATGCCGAGGGCGAGCTCGAGTACGAGGTCTTGCGCCGGGTGGGCAAAGCCGCTTGTGACGAGGTTGCCGAAGGCAGGCGCCAGACCGATGACTATCGCGACTATATCGAGAGCTGGGTCCACGAGGCCAAGCTGCCCCTGGCGGCAGCCCATCTGATTTTGGAAAACCTGGACGGCAGCGAAGATGACCTGTCGCGCGTAGATGACCTCGGTCGCGAGCTGGCTCGCGTGGAGCGCTATATCGACCAGGCGCTGTACTACGCGCGCTCGGAGGTTGTGGAGCGCGATTACCTGATTCGACGCTGGAACCTCAAGGCTCTGGTGACGGGCGCAATCAAGGCCAATGCGCGTGAGCTCATCGCGGCACACGTGGCGCCGGTGTGCGAGAACCTCGACTTTGAGGTCTTTACCGACGAAAAGTGGCTCGAGTTTATTCTGGGCCAGCTCATTCAGAACAGCATTAAATATGCGCGTGAGGACGGTGCGAAGATTGTGTTTTCGGGCGCGTTGTTGGACGAAGGTCTGGCAAGCGAGCGCATCGAGCTCACCGTTGCGGACAACGGCTGCGGCGTGAGCGCGGCCGACCTGCCCCGTGTGTTCGAGAAGGGCTTTACCGGCGACAACGGCCGCACCACCAAGCGCGCAACGGGCATCGGCCTCTACCTGGTGGCGCGCCTGTGCTCCAAGATGGGCATCGACGTCACCGCAGCATCCGATTCCGGCAAAGGCTTCGTCGTAACGTTTGCCTTCTCAACCAACAAGTTCCAATACTTTGAGTAACGCACGCGGCAGACGCCCGCCCAAACAAAAACGTGCCGCCCCAAACGGGGCGGCACGCCATTTTTCTATCAGACAACTCGTTGAAGTGAGGCTGCGAAGGCCGCGGGGCCGGGAGGGGTTTCCTAAGGGCACATCCCGCAGCCGCAACGCGGCGAGGACGTGCTCGTGGAAACCCCGCAGGCCCCGCGGCCGGTGGGAGCAACGCTACTTCACGACCAAAATGTCGCAGTCCGTATTGCGTAGCAGGAACGTCGAAATCGAACCCAGGAGCGCATACTTGATCGAGGACAGGCCGCGGGCGCCGCAGAGCACCAGGTCTGGCTTGACCACGTCGAGCATCTCGTCCTTGAGCGTCTCGCGAATGCGGCCGGCGCGAATCATGACCTCGACCTCGGGAATATCGGGATTGGCCTTGGCCTCTTCGAGCTGCTTGGCGATGGAGTTCTTAAATGCCTCCTCTAGGCCGTTGACCAGATCGACCGGATAGGAACCGGCGCTCTCGAGCGCCGTGGAATCGATAACGTGGCCGATGATTAGCTTGGCGCCGTTGTTCGCGGCGACCTTGATGGCGCGTGCGAGCACAAAATCCTGCTGCTCAGTACCGTCGAGTGAAACAAATACCTTGGTGTAGCCCTCGTTCATGGTTTCCTCCTTGGTCTATCGCACGGGCGCGGGGCTCGTGCATCGGGCGGGCGCGGGCGCGTTGGCCGCCGGACACTTTATCTTGTTGCAGTTATACCCAAGGATTTGGGTTTGACCGCTCGCAATTCTGTGAACGGGCGAGTTTTTTGGTAAGGGTAGGCGCAGGCGCGCCGCCAACGGTTGATAATGGGACATCGCCCGCACCGTCCGCAGAACATCTACCGGCGGGTGTCTAACGAGGGGGTCCCTTTGGATATTATCGAGCTTCTAAAATCTGCCTTCATGGGCCTGGTCGAGGGCATCACCGAATGGCTGCCTGTTTCGTCGACCGGTCACATGATCTTGGTGGACGAGTTCGTCAAGATGAACGTGAGCGAGACGTTCTGGAATATGTTCCTGGTCGTAATTCAGCTCGGCGCCATTCTGGCCGTCTGTGTACTGTTCTTCCATGAGCTCAATCCGTTCTCGCCCAGCAAGGGCAAGGAGGGCCGTCGCGACACCTGGGCGCTGTGGGGCAAGATTGTGCTCGGCTGCATTCCCGCCGCGGCGATCGGCCTGCCGCTCAACGACTGGATGGAGGAGCATTTCTACAATGCTCCCGTCGTGGCGCTGGCGCTCATTGTGTACGGCGTGCTGTTTATCGTGATCGAGAACTGGCGCGCGAGCAAGCGCGAGGAAATGGCCGTTGCCGGTTCGTTTGGTTCGCGTGCTGTGGTGTCGGGTGGACGTCCCGCCGGTGCACACTTTGCGGCGCCCGCGGCAGATGTTGCCGAGGATGGGGACGATGACGAGGATCTGGACTTTGGTTCCATCACCACGCTCGAGGACCTAAGTTGGAAGACCGCACTGGGCATCGGATGCTTCCAGGTGCTCTCGCTGATTCCGGGCACGTCGCGCTCCGGTTCCACCATCATCGGCGGCCTGCTTTTGGGCTGCACGCGTTCGGTGGCGTCCAAGTTTACGTTCTTCCTGGCCATCCCTGTCATGTTTGGCGCGAGTGCGCTCAAGCTGGTCAAGTATTTCATCAAGGGCGGTACGTTCGGTGCCAACGAGGTCGCCATCCTGGGCGTGGGCTGCGTTGTGGCCTTTGTGGTTTCGCTCATCGCCATTAAGTGGCTTATGGGCTTCGTCCGCCGTCACGACTTCAAGTGCTTCGGCGTCTACCGCATCATTCTGGGCATCGTGGTGCTTGCGTACTTCTTCGTCTTGGAGCCGATGCTCGGCCTCTAACTTAGTCGACGCTGCGCGGCGGTCAGGGCGACAACTTGTCATTCAAAGGGGGTGGCATGACCAAAAGGTCTATGCCGCCCCCTTTTCATGCCAATTTGTTCGCCCTGGCCGCCGCTCGCTACCGTTGCCATGACATCGGTGGCTCCCTGGTTGGTGCATTGGGGTCAGGTTACTTTGCGACAACATGGTGCAGACCAACCTGACCCCATTGCGCCAAATCCGCTGGGGCAGGCCTGACAGTGGCGCACGGAGTCGTGGTGTGATTTGCGTCGGTGTCCGCGCGGCTCGGTATACTGGTACGGCTCAAACTATGGCGCCGCCCGCAGGCGCGCCGTCCGTCAGATGAGGAGTCGCCCATGACCCAGCCCTTGCCCTGGGAAAAGAACGCCGCGGTACCCGTGTCGCCCGCGCCGGAACCCGTGCCGCTCGATGCATATGCCGCCCCTGCTGCGCCGGAACCCGAGCTCGTCCCGCTCGACATCTACGACGCTCCCGCGCCGGCACCCAAGCCGCTCGTCGACATCGACAGCCTTAATCCCGCCCAGCGCGAGGCGGTCCTGACCACCGAGGGTCCGTTGCTGGTGCTTGCCGGCGCCGGCTCGGGCAAGACCCGCGTCTTGACCTTCCGCATCGCACATATGCTCGGCGACCTGGGCGTTAAGCCCTGGCAGATCCTTGCCATCACGTTTACCAACAAGGCCGCGGCCGAGATGCGCGAGCGTCTGGCGGCACTCATCCCCAGCGGTACCCGCGGCATGTGGGTGTGCACCTTCCATGCCATGTGCGTGCGCATGCTGCGCGAGGACGCTGACCTGCTGGGCTACACCGGTCAGTTCACCATCTACGATGATGACGATTCCAAGCGCATGGTGCGCGATATTATGCAGGCGCTCGGTATCGAGCAAAAGCAATTCCCCATCAATATGATCCGCAGCAAGATCAGTTCGGCCAAAAACGCCATGATCGGCCCCGAGGACATGCTCAAATCCGCCGACAGCCCCAACGACAAAAAGGCCGCGCAGGTCTACCTGGAGCTGGAACGCCGCCTGCGCGCCGCCAACGCGATGGACTTCGACGACCTGCTCGTGCGCACGCTCGAGCTGCTGCGCACCCGCCCCGAGGTGCTCGACAAGTACCAAGAGCGTTTCCGCTACATTAGCGTCGACGAGTATCAGGACACCAACCACGTCCAGTACGAGATCGCCAACCTGCTGGCCGCCAAGTACCAAAACCTCATGGTCGTGGGCGACGATGACCAGTCCATTTACAGCTGGCGTGGCGCCGACATCACCAACATCCTGGACTTTGAGAAGGACTTTAAAAACTGCAAGACCGTCAAGCTGGAGCAGAACTACCGCTCTACGGGTCACATCCTGAGCGCCGCCAATGCCGTGGTGCGCCACAACTCGCAACGCAAGGACAAGCGCCTGTTTACGGCCGAGGGCGACGGCGAGAAGATCCAGGCCTTCCAGGCAAGCGATGAGCGCGACGAGGGCCGCTGGATTGCCGGCGAGATCGAAAAGCTGCACTCCAAGGGCACGAGTTACGACGATATCGCCGTGTTCTACCGCACCAACGCCCAGTCGCGTATCCTCGAAGATATGTTCCTGCGCGCAGGCGTGCCCTACAAGATTGTGGGCGGCACGCGATTCTTCGACCGTGCCGAGATCCGCGACGTCATGGCCTACCTCAAGATGATCGTGAACCCGGCCGACGAGATGAGCGTCAAGCGCGTCATCAACACGCCGCGCCGCGGCATCGGCTCCACCTCGATCCAAAAGATTGAGCAGCTGGCGCGCGACAACCGTTGCTCGTTCTTCCAGGCTTGCGAGATCGCGTGCGCCGAAACCGGCATGTTTAGCGCCAAGGTGCGCAATGGCCTGTCGAGCTTTGTGTCGCTGGTGCGCGAGGGTCGCCGCATGGACGGCGAGCTCAAGGACGTTGTCGAGATGATTGTCGATAAGACGGGCCTGCTGCAGGCGTTTCGCGCCGAGGGCACCATGGAGTCCGAGAGCCGCGCCGAGAACATCCAGGAATTCCTGGGCGTTGCGGCCGAATTTGAAGAGACACACGAGGATATCGAGGGTACGCTTGAGAGCTTGGAAGAGCTGCGCGCGGCTGGCGTTGCCGATGTGCCTGCCGACGCTGGACCCGAGTCCGTTGTGGTGAGCGCGCCTGCGCCCGAGCCGGGGCCGTCCGCGCCCGCGTCCTCGTTTGAGGCGCTGGTCGGCGCGCGCGATGCCGCAGGTTCCAATCCGCTCGATAGCCTAGCCGCCCCGGCGCTCTCGCCGCAGGATGCTCTGGCCGCCGCCATCGCGGGCAACGCATATGCCGCGTCGACGGAGATGCCGGCGGGTGCCGTGCATGCCGACGAGATCGAGCGCACCTACGGTCCGCTCACCTGTAAGGCGCTGCCGGCGCTCATGGAGTGGCTGGCCCTGCGCTCCGACTTGGATTCCCTAGCCGGCGAGACGCATGCCATTACCATGATGACCATCCACTCCGCCAAGGGCCTGGAGTTCCCGGCGGTGTTCGTGGCCGGCATGGAGGAGGGTATCTTCCCGCACGTGCACGACTTTGGCGGCAGCGATGACCCGGGTAAGCTCGAGGAGGAGCGTCGCCTGGCCTACGTCGCCATCACGCGCGCCCGTAAGCGCCTGTTCTTGACCTATGCGGCCACGCGTCGCACCTACGGCTCGACCTCTGCCAACCCGCGTTCGCGCTTCCTCAACGAGATTCCGTTTGAGGATATCGAGTTTAGCGGTATCGGTTCTGCCGGCTTTGAAGGCACGGGCTGGGAGAAGCGCGGCGACCGTCACGGCACCTTTGGCTCGGGCATGGGCTCGGATATGTATGGCGGCAAGGTGTTTGGCTCGCATACGCGCTCGACCGGCGGTTCCGGTTCGCGCGGTGGATCGAGCTTTGACGATTTCTTTGGCGGCAGCAGCTACGGGACCGAGCGCCATCGTGGGGTCTCGCCCGACGCCGGCCGTGTTGCCTCGACCTTTGGCTCGGGCGCGCCGCGAGCCAAAAAGCCGTCGTCCAAGGTGTCCCCGACGGTGGAGCGCAAGGTCGATCGCGCCAGCGCATCGCAGGACTTTGCCGCGGGCGATACCGTGAGCCATAAGACCTTTGGCACGGGTACCGTGATCTCGGTCGCCGGAGACATGATCGAGGTTCAATTCGAAAAGACCGGCCAGACCAAAAAGCTTATGAAGGGCTTTGCTCCGATCGTCAAGCTGTCGTGATCCTGGCGGACCTGGGCGGGCGTATAGGGCAACATCGCCTGCTCGGGCAGTCCTGCGCAAGACGGAGGCCACATTAAGTGGCCTCCTTTGCGTGCGGAACTCGCGATCGACGTTGTCCTTGGCGCCTGTCCGGGTCCTTGGGTAACGTTGCTGGTCGAGCGTTGCTTCGCCGCTCGCTTTTTGATCTGGAAAACCGGGTGGGCTGATAAATAGACATGGCAAGGGGCTCCCCCGTTGATGAAC
>UQXB01000063.1:0-11433 GCA_900544935.1 uncultured Collinsella sp. | reverse complement strand
AGCCGCTCGATGCGACTCCGCGCTTTGGTGTTCTGTTTTAGCAGACTATGCCGTTACGCTACGAAGAAGTAGACGAGGAAGGCGAGAGCTGCGATCCACATGAGCGGCTTGATCTTGGAGGCCTCGCCCTTAAAGAGCGCGACGATCACGTAGGCGATAAAGCCTAGGCCAATGCCGGCAGAGATGGAGTAGGTGAAGGGCACGCCGGCGACAATCATGAACGCCGGGAAACCCTGCGACACGTCGGACCAGTCGATCTCGGAGGCCTCGCTCATCATGAGGTAGCCGACGTAGACCAGAGCACCGCAGGTGGCGGCGCTGGAAACGATGGTGACGATGGGGGAGAAGAACGCGGCGAGAATGAACAGCACGCCGGTGGTGACGGAGGTGAGGCCCGTGCGGCCACCGTCGGCGGCGCCGGAAGTGGACTCGACGAAGGTGGTGATGGAGGAGACACCCATGAAACCGCCCACAGCAGCGGCGGCGGAGTCGACGATCAGGATCTCCTTGATATTCTCGACGTTGCCGTCGTCGGTGAGGAACTCGCCCTGCTTGGCCACGGCCATCGCGGTGCCCATGGTGTCGAAGAAGTCACTCATGAGCAGCGAGAACGAGATGACGAGGAGCGCGGGGTCGGTAAGGACCTTGACGATGGCGGGCACGCCGCCGGCGTCGGCGATAGGGCCACCGATGCTCGAGAAGTCGAGCGGGGCGATGATGCCGGTCGGAGCCTGGGTCACACCTAGGGGGATACCGGCGATGACGGCGACGACGATGCCGATGAGCAGCGAGCCGGGGACGTTGCGGCAGGCGAGGGCGACCGTCACCAGGATGGAGATGATGCCGACGATGAAGGTGGGGGAGGTGATGTCGCCCAGACCGACGAGTGTACCGGCGCCAGCGGTGATAATGCCGGCATCGCACAGGCCAATCATGGCGATGAACAGGCCCAGACCCACCGAGATGGCGTGACGCAGGACAACCGGGATGGCGTCCATGATGGCCTCGCGCAGGCCACAAAGCACGAGCAGCAAGATGACGACGCCCTCAAGGAAGATGACGCTCATGGCCACGTGCCAGTCACCGCCGCAGACGGTGGTGGTGATTCCAGCGATCATCGCGTTGACGCCTAAGCCCGACGCGCAGGCGAGCGGGCGGTTGGCGAAGATGCCCATGCAGATGGTCATGATGCCGGCGCCCAGGCAGGTGGCGCAGGCGAGCGCTCCCGCATCGATGCCAGCGCCCGAGAGCACCGCGGGGTTGACGGCGATGATGTAGGCCATCGCCAGGAATGTTGTCAGTCCAGCGCGAAGTTCGGTCCCGATTGTGGACTTGCGCTCACTGACGTGAAAAAGTTCGTCCATGCATACCCTTTCCTTGTTCGGCCCCGAGTTTAGGCCGATTGACACGAACGCTCCCACTATAGCCCCTTTACGACGCTGTTGTTCCTCGCATGTTGATGTTCGGCGCTTTGTAGCAGACGGACGGTATTTTTCGCATGAAAATGTGTGGGTACCGTATACTTAAGCGGTTACAACGACCCCTATGGAGGAACGTATGATTAAAGAGCTTTGCCACGACGAGGCTATCCTGTCCCAGCGTTGCGAGGTTGCGACCGTCGAGGACGAGTCGGTTGCTCAGGATCTGATCGATACCATCAAGTCGCTCGACGATGCCGGCTGCCTTGCCGCTAACCAGATTGGCGTTACCAAGAAGGTTTGCGTCTACCTGGACGATGCCGGCGAGCCCCACGTGCTCTACAACCCCCGTCTGGTGTTTGGCCTGGGCGCCAGCAAGATGGAGGAGAGCTGCCTGACGCACGAGGGGGTCACCAAGTCCACGCGCTATATCAAGTGCAAGGTTGCCTTTGATCAGATTGTCGACGGCAAGATGAAGGAGTGCCGCCGCGACTACGCGGGCTTTGAGGCGCAGATGATCCAGCATATGATCGATCACTGTCTTGGAAAGTTGGTCTAAGGGGACCAAAGCACCGCACCTTGCCGCTCAATCGTCGCTCGCGTACCTTAAGCACGCTTCGCTCCTCTTTCGTGGCAATCTGCGGCACTTTGACCCCTTAGACGACCTGCGGGGTTAACTTGGTTGAGTTTATCCTGCTTGAATAGCCCGGGCATGACATTGTTGTCATGTCCGGGCTTTTGTGTTTAGCGCCTTTTTGTTTGGAGACAATGAAATTAGCAAGAACGTAAAGCTAGGAGGCGCTATGTGTACGAGTATTCGATTTACCGATAATTCTGGCCACATGTATCTGGGCCGCAATCTCGACTGGAGCTTTGACTACGGCCAACAGGTTCGCGTGATGCCGCGCGGGTTTCACATTCCGTATTCGTTTATCGACGACGCGACAGCGGCGCACGCGGTGATCGGTATGTGCATCGATTACAAGAACTACCCTATGTTCTTCGATTGCGGCAACGATGCGGGCCTCGCCGTGGCGGGTCTCAATTTCCCGGGTTATGCCGAGTATGCCGAGGACCCTGTCGACGGCAAGACCAATATCGCGGCCTATGAGTTCCCCCTGTGGGTGGCAGCGACGTTCTCGACGGTTGATGAGGTCGAGGCCGCGCTGCGCGACACGGTGATTGTCGCCAAATCTGCCGGAGAGGGGCTGGGCGTGTCGCTGCTCCATTGGATTATCGGCGACAGCCAGCGCAGCATCGTGGTCGAGATGATGGCTGACGGCCTGCATGTATACGACGATCCGGTCGACACCCTTGCCAACCAGCCGACCTTCCCGTGGCACATGGAAAACCTGCGCACCTATATCACCGCCACAAGCGATTTTCCGCAGACAGCGACATGGCGTGGCGCCGAGCTTAAGCCCTATGGAGCCGGTGCCGGCATGCGCGGCATTCCGGGCGATTGCTATTCGCCGAGCCGTTTTGTAAAGGCGGCGTACCTCAATGCCAATTACCCGCAAAAGGAGAGCGAGACCGAAAACGTCGTTCGCATGTTCCGCTCGCTCGAGGGCGTGGTGATGATCGAGGGAGCGTCCAGGATGGGCGATGGCAAGTTCGAGAAGACTATCTACACCGGATGCTTTAGCGCGCGCACGGGCAATTATTACTACGCGATGTATGGGGATCCGTCGATTCGCTACGTGAGCCTGATGGATGCCGAGGGCGCGAGCCCCGATAGGCTCGTGGTTCCCGAGCCGCGTCGTTCGTAGCCGTTAGCTTTACTGCAATGCAAAGCGGCCCTGCGTCTCTCGTGAGGCGCAGGGCCGCTTGGTAGATCAGAAGTTGAAGGCAAACATGATGCCGATGACTTTGTCAAGATATATTAAACAAACGGTAGCTTCAATTCATCTTTGGAATAATAGCCGTTCAAAAGCGAATCGATTGACTCATTTAGATTATATAAAATTTCTTTAGTTTTACTTCCGAGCGGCGCGCCGGGCATCTGGCATCAACGGATTCCCTGTTTTGGCGCTTCGAAGGCACGGACTCCGTTTCGTTAATTTCTGATTAGAAATGCTGAAAATCCAGTCAGAAGCGGGCTGGGGAACGGGGCAATAAAAATGGCTTTCGAAATGAGTCGGCGAAGCTTTTTAACGGCCGGTGGGGCCACAATGCTGGCGGGCACCGCCTCTATGCTTGTTGGCTGCGCGTCTGGAAGCGAAAGCGGCGCGGGAAGCGTGGCTGCCGGCAAGGATGATGCACTGAAGGTTGATAGCGACGGCAAATCGGGTGGCACGGATAGCGACGTTAGCGAATTCTACGAGCACATTATCTCTGTTTCTGCACTTGCGAAAACATATGCAATCGGAGAGAAGATTGTCGGCGTGGCGATTGAATACGACGTGGATGTCGATGCGTCTTCGGTTGATCCCGGACATGGCGGCATCGGTCAACAGGCTCAGGAAAAGGGGCTGGGATCTTTCTCGGTTTTGGGACGCTCGATTGTCACTGCCTATGTAAACGACAAAGCCGAGCTGAGTGATGAAGGGGGCAAAAGCAAGGGAACGTACGTCATCGTCGAGCTCGATCCAGCAGATGCGGGCGCACAGACGTTGATGTTTCAGATGACGCGTGGGTGCGTAGGCTCAAACGGTCCCGTATCCCTTGATAGCGGTTGCGTCAAAATCGCCCAAATAAAGGATCTCAAGGATTCTGCAGGTAAAAAGCTTACAGGCGACGAGACATCCTCCCGATATCTCGTGGCTTCGACTGTTCTCAACTCCGAGGCAGACAAGTTTGTTGCAGGGACCTACGATGACCCCAAAACTGGATTCCATGCTTCGTTTGCCTTGGCACAGCCTGACGACTACGACAAGGCAAAGAAATACCCCATCACGCTCTTCCTGCCGGATGCGGGGGTAACCACCTGCGATGTGAGGGTGAATCTTCGTCAAGGTCTGGGAGCCCTTGCCTGGGCTGATGGGTCACAATTTGTGCTGACGGTCGCTGGAACTTGTTGCGATATCGAGACTTGCCTGCATGTAATCGAGGACCTGATCGACCAGGGTTACTCAATCGATCCGGATCGCATTTACGGGACGGGCGAATCTGCCGGGTGCATGGCCCTCATCGAATATGCCTCCAAGCATCCCGATGACAATTCCTTTGCAGCGCTTATGCTCGTTGCCGGGCAAGGCAACATGACTCCGATTGCCAAGACGCCCATGGTGATATTCGTTTCTGAAGACGATTCCAATTCCTATGGCGGCATGACGGATCCCGAGAAGGGTGTCGCGAGTATCGGAATTCCTTATGTTGAGAAGCAGCTGAATTGCGCCTATAACTATGACGGCGAAGGACA
Organism: uncultured Collinsella sp.; assembly: GCA_900544935.1. Lineage (GTDB taxonomy): Bacteria > Actinomycetota > Coriobacteriia > Coriobacteriales > Coriobacteriaceae > Collinsella. Next base: position 6,654 of record UQXB01000063.1, on the reverse strand, counting down.
TACGAGTGGCCTGTGGATTGATTACGACGCAACGGGAGAGAAAAACCCTTCGGGTAACCAGGAAGGAGCCAAGGCGGCTAGCAGCCAGAAGACGCTCGATGAGCTTATGGTCGAGCTCTCGGATGTCTGCTCCTCGGCCTGTAAACAAGCGGTGACCGATGGGGCGCATGTCGTTTTCCTTCATGTAGAGAAGGGAACTCTCGATAGCACCGACAAGACGGTCCAGGGTGGAAACACTCATAACTTTACCTGGCAATACGCTTATGCGATCCCCGAACTCATCGAGTGGGTGAGAGACCAGTCTCTATAGCCTGCTTCTTTTTCGATGGCATTTCAATGTGGGCTAGGGTTATATGACCGATTGGGGCCAGGCGGTTGTCTAGCCCCGGAAATGCCGAATAGCAGTCTACGATTACGCCCGGGTAAAGCCTCAAAGGTGTTTTACCTGGCCAAAAACGTAGACAAAAGCGGCCCTGGCAGATCGTGAGGCGCAGGGCCGCTGTCGTTGATTTGTGACGTCGCTAGAAGTTGGCGTCGTTGAGTTGTTCGCTCTCGAGGCCGTCGAGCAGTTGCTGTTCGGGCGTATCGGCGACGCTCTCGAGCAGCTCGGTGGGATCGACGTTCATGTCCCTACCGGCCTCGTTGCCGTTGACCAAGTCGTCCGAGAAGATGTCGACTTCCATTTCCTCGGCCTCTTCAATCTGAACCTCGAGCGGCACCTGGGTGCGCACGAGCTTAACGGCCGGGCGCATGCGGGCAAACAGCGGCACGTACTCGATGATGATGGCAGAGTTCTCGAGACCGTACCAGCGCGCCGGGCTTCCGCAAGCGCGGCGGACGGCGTACTTGATGGCCATCACGCGGTGGTCATTGCGGTTGATGTCCGTTTCGGGGGCAAGCATCTTGCGCAGCATGCAAAAACGGAAGTCGCCCACGTTGCCGCGCGTCTCGTAGATGGAGTAGGTGTGGTGCTGCGGCGGCAACTCACCCGAGGCCATCAGGTCGCCAACGATCTGGCGCAGGTAGGCGTTGATGCGCTGATTGACCTTAAAGCCCAGGTCCAAGCGCACGCGGAACAGGAAGTCTGTGCCAAAGGTCTCAACGGAATACTCGTGCGTATAGGGCTCGTCGGTAACGTGTACGTTGATGAACCAATATGCCTTGGCGCGCTTGGGATGCTTGTCCAAGATGGAATAGAGCACGTCGCGGTCGAGCGTGAGCGGGTCGGGGCTGTTGGTGAGGAACACCAGATTGTCGGCGAGCACGGGGTAGGTCTCGTCATTGCGCAGGCGGTTGAGCTGGTCGATGTACTTGGAGACGGGCAGCAGAATCGTCTGCGTGCGCTCGATGGCGGTGCCGCGACGCCACACATACATAAGGCCGAACAGCAGTGCGGCCAGGAAGATCATGACGTAGCCGCCGTCAAAGAACATGGTGAGGCACGAAGCGAAGAAGCACAACTCAATGGCACCAAAGAGCAGGGCAAAGATGCAGGCGCCCAGCTTGTGCTTGAGGATGCCGGCGATATAGCTCGTCAGCAGCGTGGTGGTCATGAGCATGGTCACGGTGATGGCGAGGCCATAGGCGCTTTCCATGCGCTCGGAGTTCTGGAACAGCAGCACGATGAAGATGCAGCCGACCCACATGATGTTGTTGACGAGCGGAATATAGAGCTGACCCTTGGTGTCGCTGGGGTAGTGGATGCGCAGGTGCGGCATAAGGTTGAGGCGCGTTGCCTCGGATACCAGCGAGAACGAGCCGGTGATGAGCGCCTGCGAGGCAATGATGGCCGCCACGGCCGAAAGCACAATGGCAAAGGGGCGCAGGGGCTCGGGAAGCATCATATAGAACGGGTTGACGATATTCATCGCGAGCATCTGGGGGTTGGAGTTATTGGCGAGCAGCCAAGCTCCCTGACCCAGATAGTTGAGGATGAGGGCCGCCTTAACAAACGGCCAGGATGCGTAAATGTTAGCTTTGCCCACGTGACCCATGTCCGAATAGAGCGCCTCGGCGCCAGTCGTCGACAGGAAGACGAAGCCGAGCACCATGATGCCCGAGTGGTTGATGGGCGAGAACAGGAACATGATGCCGCGGATGGGGTTGAGCGCGCGTAGGATGGACAGGTTGCCGAGCATGTTGAACAGGCCGGCGCCCGCCAGGAACAGGAACCATAGCGTCATAAGCGGGCCGAACAGCTTGCCGATTGACGAGGTGCCGGCGCGCTGCATGGCAAACAGACCACAGATAATGATGATGGTGATGATGATCACATTGGTCTGGCCGTCACCCAGCAGCGCATGGCCCCATTCGATGGTGCGCAGACCCTCGATGGCCGTGGTAACCGTGACAGCGGGGGTGAGGATGCCGTCGGCGAGCAGCGCCGCACCGCCGATCATGGCGGGGAGAATCAGCCACGGTGCCACCTTGCGCACCAGGCTAAACAGGGCGAAGATGCCGCCTTCGTTGTGGTTGTCGGCCTTCATGGCGATTACCACGTACTTGACCGTGGTCACGAGTGTCATGGTCCAGATGACGAGCGAAAGCGCGCCCAGGATCATGTCCTCGCTGACGGTACCGATGCCGCCGTTGTTGGCGACGATTGATTTCATGGTGTACATGGGGCTCGTGCCGATGTCGCCATAGACGACGCCGAGCGTTACGAGCAGCATGCCAGCGGAGAGGGGAATGGCTCCGTGCCCGCCTTGACCACGCTGGTCTTGGGGGCTTGCCTCCAGTTTGTTGTGTGCCACGTGGACTCCCTTAGACATCCGGTTATCTGTCTAGGACAGATAACCTTTATGCCGTCTTTATACATACAAGAGCAGTTTGGCACATCAGGTTATTTTAGACAATAATCCCCAGCTGGGGATTATTTATGTACGTGGGTAGCATTTCGAAACAGGGGCTTTTAAGCACGTGCTGTCTGGGCTATGCCAGCCTTGGCGCTTGCGCGTTTGCCGGCGAGTTCGCAAAAGAGCGCACCGCCGATGATAAGTGCGGCGCCCATCAGGCGGACCGGTGTTATGGCTTCGCCCAAAAGGACGGCCGAGAACACGACGGCCGAAAGCGGCTCGAGGTAGCCGACGACCGCGACGGTCTGCACGGGCAGTTTGGCGACGGCACTAAAGTAGAGCAGACAACCGAGTCCGGTGTTGACGACGCCGAGCATGACGACGGCGCGCCAATCAATGCTGGCGGCGACACCGGCGGACAGGAATGAGGGAGTGCCCTGCGTGATGAGCGTGAGGACCAGCGCGGTCACAAAAGCGGCGCTCACCTGGAGCGCGGAGTTCTCGAGACCTTCGATGTGCGGCGCACCCTTGCTAGCGATGACCATCAGCGCATAGCAAAATGCCGAGGCGATACCGCAGACGATACCCGCAATGGGCATATTGCCGCCTAGACCTTGTGCTGCAATGAGAAAAGCACCGCAGGCGACGGCGATAAACCCGGCGATTTTGCCGCCGGTCAGTTTTTCACCAAAGATGAGTGGGGAGAGCGCCATGACAATGATGGGGCCACAGTAGTACAGCAGCGAGGATACGCCGACGCCGATCGTCTGGTAGGTGCGGAACAGAAAAATCCAGCTGGCGCCCAGCGCGGCTCCCGAGAGAAGGAGTGCTGCGGCTTCGCGGGGACGAGATGGTGCCTGCAGGTTATGGCGTTGGGTGATGGCAAGGATAGTGACAAGCGAGAGGGCGCCTAAAAACGTGCGCAGTAGCACGATATCGGAGCTCGGCAGTGCGATGGCGGCGGCGATGATGCCGTTGGAGCCAAACAATAGCAATGCTGCTAAGTACGTAAACAGTCCGTTGTTCATGCGCTGACATCCCCTTTATATCTGAACATGTTCACTATGGGTGAACTGGCTTTAGAAGAAAAGCGAATATAATGCATGGAAAACATGACAAAAACTCATGCAAAGGTGGAGGCGTGTCGTGGAAACGAATATTCAAAAGATGCAGGTGCTGCTGGAGACGGTGCGTGCCGGCAGCTTTACGCGTGCCGCAGAGCGCCTGAGCTATTCGCAGTCGGGCGTGAGCCGCATGGTGGGCGACCTTGAGGCAGACTGGGGTTTTAAGGTGCTTGATCGCAGCCGCGAGGGCGTGGTGCTTTCTGCCGACGGGCGGCAGGTCATGCCGGCAGTCGAGGCGTTATGCGAAGAGTTTGGCCGCCTGCAGCGACGCGTGGACGAGATGCGAGGGCTCATGCGTGGCAAGATCTGCATCGGTACGTTTTCGAGCGTGGCGACCCACGTGCTGCCGCCGGTGATTGCGCGCTTTCGCGCCGATCACCCGGACGTCGATTATGAGTTGCTGATGGGCGACTATTCAGAGATCGAACAATGGGTGGCAGAGGGCCGCTGCGATCTGGGCTTTATCCCGTATGAGCCTCGAGAAAATGGCATGACATCGCGGTCTTTGGTGCGCGACGAGTTGATGGCGGTAGTGCCGGCAGACTCTTTGCTTGCCACGGCGGAGGTCGTCTCTCTTGCCGATTTAGCCAACGAGCAGTTTATTCTGCTAGAACGCGGCACCGATGATGAGATTACGCCGCTGTTCCGTCGGGCGGGGCTGACGGTGTGCTCCAAGCTGTCGACTTGGGATGACTATGCGATTATGGCTATGGTCGAGGACGGCCTGGGCGTGAGCATTCTTCCCGCGCTCATCTTGCGCCGTTGTCAGTTCGATGTTGCTGTGCGCCCACTCGAGGGGCATCCCCATCGCCAAATCAACGCCATATATCGAACGGCCGATGTTTCGCTTGCCGCCGCCCGTTTCCTCGAATACCTCTAAACGTGTACACGTCATTGTCCGTTTTGGGCAAATCTCGGAGTTCGGTACGTTTTCTTATGAAATTGAACTTTCGAATGAGGCGCGGCGCTATACTGCTTGCTAAATTGAACCCCGGTTCAATTCGTGTTCTATAAATTGAACTTTGCCAGCAAGGAGGTTCCTGTGGCCCAAGAGACGTTTAGCGATCGCCTGCGACAGACTATGTCCAATCGCGACGTTCGCCAGTCGGACGTAATCCGCGCATCGGAGATGCTCGGCAAAAAACTCGGCAAGAGTCAGATGAGCCAATATGTGAGCGGCAAGACGATCCCGCGGCGCGATGTGGCTGAGCTGCTCGCCCGTATTTTGGAGGTCGATGTTACCTGGCTGCTCGCCGGCGACGCCGATCAAGGCGAGGCATCATCACCCCGCAACGATTCCAAGCCCGAACCCCATCCCTCAGCTCAAATTGCAAGGAGCACCACCATGCGTACTTTTTCTAAATCCACCAAACTCGACAACGTCCTGTATGACGTGCGCGGTCCCGTCGTCGACGAGGCCGCCCGTATGGAGGACGAGGGCGAGCGCATCCTCAAGCTCAATATCGGCAACCCGGCGCCCTTCGGTTTCCGCACGCCCGATGAGGTCATCAAGGACATGCGCCAGCAGCTGCCCGACTGCGAAGGCTATTCCAACTCGCGTGGCCTGTTCTCCGCGCGCAAGGCGATCATGCAGTATTCGCAGATCAAGGGCCTGCCCAACGTTCAGATGGAGCATATCTACACGGGCAACGGCGTGTCCGAGCTCATTCAGCTTTCGATGAACGCGCTGCTCGACAATGGCGACGAGATTCTGATCCCTAGCCCCGACTATCCGCTCTGGACGGCGTGCGCAACCCTTGCCGGCGGTCATCCCGTGCACTATCTGTGCGACGAGCAGGCCGATTGGTATCCCGACCTGGAGGATATGGAGTCCAAGATCACGAGCGCGACAAAGGCCCTCGTCATCATCAACCCCAACAACCCCACGGGCTCGGTCTACCCGCGCGAGGTGCTCGAGGGCATCGTCGAGATTGCACGCAGGCATCAGCTGATGATCTTTGCCGATGAGATCTACGACCGCCTGTGCATGGACGGCTACGAGCACGTCTCGATTGCCTCGCTCGCCCCCGACCTGCCCTGCGTTACCTTTAGTGGCCTTTCCAAGTCGCACATGATTGCGGGCTATCGTATTGGCTGGATGGTGCTTTCGGGCAACCAGCGCTGCATGAGCGACTTCATCATGGGCATCAACATGCTCTCCAACATGCGCCTGTGCTCCAACGTGCCAGCTCAGTCGATCGTCCAGACGGCACTCGGTGGTCATCAGTCCGTTAACGACTACATCCGTCCCGGCGGCCGTGTCTACGAGCAGCGCAACTTTGTGTATGAGGCGCTCAACAAGATTGACGGCATCTCGGTGGTCAAGCCGCGCGCGGCGTTCTACATCTTCCCCAAGATGGATGTGAAGAAGTTCAACATCACCGATGACGAGCAGTTCGCCCTTGACCTGCTGCACGAGAAGAAGATTCTCATCACGCGCGGCGGCGGCTTCAACTGGGCTGAGCCCGACCACTTCCGCATCGTGTACCTTCCGCGCATGGAAGTACTCAAAGAGTCCCTCGAAGACCTCGCCGACTTCTTTGACCATTACCGTCAATCATAACGACAGAGATAGTCTGTCATTTTACGGGCGGCCCGTAACAGATTCGGGTCGCCCGTTTTCTGTTAAAACTCGCGTTGTCGGCGTCTCGATCGTTTGGGCGAGTGGGAATCGCGTGTGAATCAAAACCACCCCTAAAAGGGGTGGTTTGCTCTTAGGGTATAACCCTTGGATT
>UQXB01000062.1:0-11479 GCA_900544935.1 uncultured Collinsella sp. | reverse complement strand
CACCCGTGCCGCTGTGCGAGGAATCGGCCACGATCATGCCCACCTGCAGCGCCGAGCGGTCGGAGCTATAGCACCATGCGTTAAACATATCGCACGCGTTACCGCCAAAGTAGCCAACGCCGGCGTTACGGAAGACATTGGTAACCCACGCCGCGCACCAGTTCTGGCCCGGCGAAGGCGTGGAGTAGCACGCGTTGACGACAGCCTGTTGCTTGCCCGAGCCGGCATTCTGCTGCGGAGTTCCGGGCGCATACGATCCGCCACCCGAGCTCGAACCACCCGAGTAGGAATTGTTCTTGTTCGCGGCGGCCGCGGCAGCGGCGGCCTTCCTAGCGGCCTCCTCGGCCTGGGCGGCAGCGAGAATCTCGGAATCACGCTGAGCCATGAGCTCCTTGACATCGTCAGAGAGGCCGTTCAGAACCGTCTGGACTTCCTGCTGCTTGGCCTGCATGTCCTGCATCTGGGCAGTCTGCTGGTCCTTGAGCTTCTCTAAGTCGGCCTTCTGCGACTCGAGCTCGGTCTTTTGCGCATCGAGCTCTTCCTGGATGGTCTGAATGTCCTCGATGGCGTCGCGGTCGCTCTTGTTGATCTTCTCAACGTAATGCGCGTTGGCGACGAGTTCCTCAAACGAGCCAGAGGCCAGCAGCAGCGACAGGATGTTCGTGCCGCCGGACTTGTAGCTGGCGGCCACGCGATCGGAAAGGTCGTTGCGCTTCTTCTTGAGCTCGGCCTTCTTTTCATCGATCTGGGCCTGCGTGTCGTCAATCTTGCCCTGGACATTCTCGATGTCGTTGAGGGTCTGGGCATTCTTGTTGGCCAGCGCCGCATACTCATTTGCGATACTGTCGAGCTGGGCCTGAACCTCGTCGAGCTGGGCCTGGGCGGCATTCAGTTTATCGGTTGTTTCTTTGGAAGCCTCCGCCGCATGGGCGCGAGCGGGCAGGCCAAAAAGAACTGCCGCAGAAGCGGCGCCGAACAGGGCCTTGAGGGCAGTGCGGCGCGAGAGCTCCTGGGAAAGGATGGAATCGCTGTTTGGTGACATATGTACTCCGTTACATGCTTATTTATATGTCGCTCAACTCATACATATTAGCGTACATCCGGCGCATCCCAACGATTTCCACGAACGGCAGCAAACCGTATGGTCGGCGGCTCGTATGCAAACGTCAAGATCGAGGGTATGCCCACGCCAAACATTTCCATGAGTACGTTAGCATGTTCATCTGCTTTTCCTGCCCTGCACGTTTTGGGTGCCCCTGCCTGCGCTATACTCCCCTGAAGAAGTGTTCCTGATTCGATAGGAGACTACATGTCCAAAGCACTCGACCCCAAAGACACCTGCGTCCTCGTAACCGGTGGCGCCGGCTTTATCGGCTCGCACACCGTCGTTCAGCTGCTCGAGGGCGGCTACCAGGTCGTCATCGTCGATGATCTTTCCAACTCCAGCTCCGTCGCCGTCGACCGCGTCAAGACCATCGTGGGCGACGAGGCCGCCAAGAACCTCACCTTCTACGAGGCCAACGTGCTCGACCGCGACGCGATGAACAAGATCTTCGATACCCATCAGATCGACCGCGTCATCCACTTTGCCGGCTTTAAGGCCGTCGGCGAGTCGGTGAGCAAGCCCGTCGAGTACTACCACAACAACATCGAGAACACCCTGGTGCTCATCGACGTCATGCGCAACCATGGCTGCAAGTCCATCATCTTCTCGAGCTCCTCGACCGTCTATGGCGACCCGGACAACCCGCCCGTCACCGAGGAGGATCCTAAGAAGCCCGCGACCAACCCCTATGGTTGGACCAAGTGGATGATCGAGCAGATCCTTATGGACGTCCACACCGCCGACCCCGAGTGGGACGTCGTGCTGCTCCGTTACTTCAACCCCATTGGCGCTCATCCGTCGGGCCTGATCGGCGAGGACCCCAAGGGCATCCCCAACAACCTGGTGCCCTATGTCGCCCAGGTCGCCGTGGGCAAGCTCGAGGCCGTTCAGGTCTTTGGCAACGACTACCCCACCCCCGACGGCACCGGCGTGCGCGACTACATCCACGTGTGCGATCTGGCATCTGGTCACGTTGCCGCCCTTAACTGGATGAACGGCAAGACCGGCGTCGAGATCTTTAACTTGGGCACCGGCACCGGCACCTCGGTACTCGAGGTCGTCGCCGCCTTCTCCAAGGCTTGTGGCAAGGAGCTGCCCTACGTGATCCGCGAGCGCCGCGCCGGCGACATCGCTGCCAACTGGTGCGATGCCTCCAAGGCCGAGCGCATGATGGGCTGGAAGGCCCAGTACGACATCGCGGACATGTGCCGCGATAGCTGGAACTGGCAGAGCCACAACCCCAACGGCTTCGCCGACGCCGAGTAGCACTCAACCGCGGTAGATTTCTAGGCATATTCCAAAATCTACGGGCCCCGGCCTCCAATGTGAGGTCGGGGCCTTTTAGGAGCTCGTTCTCGGGCTCGAGCTCGCGCATGCACTTGCGGCCGCCGCGACCGGGTGGTTGGTCAGCTCCTTCTTCCTGACCGTCACCCATCTTCCCAGGGTCTTCTCGTTGATGCCGAGGTCGGCTGCCACTTGGGCGATGGGCTTCCCCGACGCGGCGGCGAAGTCTGCGGCCTCGGCGCGGTACCCCGCTGTGTAGGAGGGCCCGTCTGCCATGACTGACACTCCTTTCTTTTTGGCGCTGAAACGATTATCGCCGCTCAACGCCATTCCTCTAAGTCAAGTGTCCTTGAATACGATACAGTTCAAATGGACGAGGAGAATCTGGCGCTCCTCTCGATGAGCCCGGAGAGGTCCCTGGTCGTCACCTTCCCCCGCGCGAACGCGAAGCGGACGGCGGCGAGCCATGTCCTCACCGCGCGTTCCATTTAGGGAGTCCTCGAGAAGTCGATCTCTCTGTGCGATAATCGAGCTATTGAGTCTCGCGAGTTTAGAGCTGGTGATATGCATTGAAAATCAAGATGAAAAACATCGGCAGGGTCGCTGAGGCCGATATCGAGATTAATGGTATTGCCGTGATCGCCGGGGAGAACGGGACGGGGAAAAGCACGGTTGGAAAAGCGCTTTATGCGGCCTTCAACAGCATGTCCGATTCGGAGAACAAAATCGACCGCATGAGGCGCAATAGTGTTGAGCGCGCCATCAGGAAGGCATATGTGGGAAGCCCTCTCGACTCCACGTCTCGCCACAGGCGAACTGCTGGAAGAATGAATAGTTTCATCGACAGGGTTTTTTCGGGCGAGTGCACGAGGGACGAGCTTATTGATGAGATAAAGGAGTATTACGGGGAGGAGATCTCCCGTGAGATCGAATCCGATTTCACGAATGGCGTAGCAGGAGTTGCCGATCAGATTATCGAGATCATGGATATCTCCGATGATGAGGTATTTCGTGCGATTGCGACAAACAGGTTCCGAAGCGAGTTCAACGGCCAGATCAATTCGGTTTTCGGCGAAGAGCCCGGGAAGGTCGAACTCCAGATAAAGGACGCATCTACGGTTTTCTCGGTTGCAAGTGACGAGGTGGCGGAGGTGCACGATAGGAGGGTTTTGCGATTCAGGGCGCATTATCTGGACGACCCGTTCCTGATCGATTCTCTCGGAGGACCCTACGGCCCCGCTTTTCGGTTCAAGCCCCTCCTTGGACACCAGGAGGAGCTGCGGCAAGATTTGATTCAGGCGACCATCCGTAACGATGACAGCGAGTCCTCGCTGTTCGAAGAGATCGCGAAGGAGCGACACCTGAAGGTTCTCATGGACAAGGTTTCCTCCTTATGTCCGGGGCATTTCGAGAGGAGCGAAAGTCGCGGTCACCTTACGTATCTCGAAGAGGGCTTCGCTCGGGGGTTGGAGCCTGGGAACCTTTCTGCTGGCTTGAAGACGTTCGCCATCATGAAGGTGCTCTTGAAGTCCGGCGCGCTAGATGCCGGAGGGACTATTATCCTCGATGAACCCGAGATTCATCTTCATCCTGCATGGCAGCTGGCCTTCGCCGAGATAATCGTGCTGCTCCAGAAAGAGCTCGGGATGCACGTCTTAATGAGCACCCATAGTCCATATTTCCTGAATGCGATCGAAGTGTATTCTAAGAAGCACGCTGTTGATGGATTGTGCTCATATTATCTTGCGGAGACCTGCACTGATGGACGCTCTCGCTTTGCCGATATAACCGGCTCGACTGAGGTCGCCTACGAGAAGCTGGCGGCTCCTTTTGATACGCTTGAGAGGGAGGAGTACGGCCTTGAGTAGCGACCTGTGCGCCTCCTGCCCTCATCCGAACTCTCCCGCGGTGCCAGATGGCAGCGATGGTTGCTCCCGTTGCAGGACCTGTATCCTAAGGGACTGCACGTCGACCATCTCCAAAACATCCAGAGACGGGAGCGTCTCTCTTGTGGATGACGATTTCCCTGTTGTCAATTTTGACTCTGTTAAAGAATGCTACTGCAAAAAGGTCAATAGGTGGATGCAACTCCCGCGCTCCGCCGATGCGCTGTATTGCGACCGGGAAACGTTATATCTAGTCGAATTTAAGAACGGCAGTCTGAAGGAGACGCTGGGGAAGAGGCTCAATCCCAAGGATGACGAAGAGCTTGGTATCAATCTTGGCCAAAGGGACGCCCTCATCGAGAAGTGCAAGGACAGCGTTTTGATCTGCTCGGACCTGTGGGGAAAGAGGACGAGATGGTTTCGCGAGCACTGCGTCTTTGTTTTGGTATACAACGAGGACAAGAACAAGACCGCGTTGAAGCGAGTTGCCAGTTCGATTAGGAGAAAAGCACGCTTTGGGCTTCCTGACAAATTGAAAGGGTTTTGCGTGAAGGATGTCTTGACGCTAACCGAAAAGGAGTTTTCGACATCGCTCCTTTCAACTTGGCGAGACGCAGAAGAAATCGCGGAGGTCGACGCGTAGGAGACCGAAAAGCATCCGGTGGCTATCTGCTCCCGATTTCGATCGTTCGTCTACAGTCGGTTTTCTTTCCGCTGCGACCGCCAGTTTGCGATGAGTCGCGCACCGTGTGAAGCTCAACACGGATGAAATACAAATAAAATCCCCCTTGCACTGTGTTGATAAATATTACTCGTCGAACTCATCTGAGCTGGGCCTTCTTGCATAGAACTGCCTGAACCTGAGCGTTTTCGGGTATCGCATTGCCCGATCGAGCACCATCGCGACCTTCTCAAGCTTGTCCTCGGGCGGACTCATAGCCACAGCCCTGCATGTCGTCCCGGTTGGAGCCGGGGTGAACCCTCAGGAAGCTCTGCATGAAGTAGCGCATCCGGTTCACGGGCCCCAGCGGGTTCTGGCCGTCGGGAACGCACTTGAGCAGCTTCGCGTTGTAGCGCTGGCTCTTCAGTGACAGCTTGTTGACAAGCGTCATGTGCGCGCCCTCCATGTCGTGGATGAGCGTGGAGCCGGGCGCCACACGGCTCCCGAACGTCGCCAAGGTCTTCGCCCTGCTTGTCTTGCCAAGGCCCTCCCGGATGAAGATTGAATGCCTGGTTCGTCGCAGCCGAGTGCGACACGGCCTCTACCCGAGACCATCATCTCTACACATAGCCCATCATTCGACAAGAACGCGCAGTTCGTCCTGCATAGGCGCATGGTGTCCCCCTCCGCCGCAAGAGGGGAGCAAAAGAAAGGTCCCCTTGTCACTACCGGACAAAGGGACCCCCCTGGGCAAACACGCTATAAAACCTTCTTGCCGAGCGGCTGAGTCTCAGGACACCGACGGCGCACCCGTAGACCTACCCATAATCCACGCCATTTCGAGCTTCTTGGTCTTCAACGTCACAATCCGATAATCATCCAGGCATCGAAATGACCTCGTCACAGGCGGCAAGCATCTCCTCGTCATGAGTGACAACGATTACAATATGGTCTCTCTTAACTTCGTGAAGCAATTTGATCAGCGCGCCTCGACTCTTCGCATCAAGTGCTGAGGTCGGTTCATCAAAAAGCATAACGTCCGGCGATTTCAACAGCTGTCTCACAATTGCAATCTTTTGCTTCTCCCCGCCGGACACCCCTCCTTTCCCGCCGTCAAGCATCGCCGCTGCCCCGTTCTCCACAGAAGCAACCATTTCGTCTAGCCCCAATATGACAAGCATCCGATTCAGCTTATCCATCTCGTAATCATCAGAAAGCAGCGTAAGATTATCGAGAATCGTCCCCTCAACGATAGGGGGTTCTTGCTCCGTAATGCTGACTCGACACCGCCGCAATGCATATCGATCGATGCAACGCTGTGACACCCCGTTGTAGCGAACGGCCCCTTCTGTGTCATCTGGATATAGCCCCAATATCACTGACAGCAGCGAGCTCTTCCCCGAACCATTCGGCCCCGAGATTCCATATAGCCGACCCCTGGAAAACGCGAGCCCCTCAATGCTTAACGCGACCCTTTCCGCCCCTGGATAACGTAGCTTGATGTTCTCTAGACGGATTTCCTCAATCGGACCAAGCGCCAATTTGCCATTCGCTTCCACCGGGACATCCCAAATTCTTTTCAGCCGCTCATAGCATACGCGATTAGTCTGGTAATCCCTTCCCCAGCCCAACAAATACTGTACCGCTGAGCTTAAGTTCGAATAATATCCAACAGCAGTCACGAGAAAACCAGGCAACAGTCTCCCGCCCATCACTTCAACCGCGCCCACAGCAAGAAGACATCCTTGAGCGGCGGAAGCGACCAACGCGTTGCCAAAGGTAAATCTAGACCCTACTTCCTGATTTGCTCTCATCGTTGGATAGAGCCCATTAAAAGCTTCGACCAGTACAGCGCGGGACCTATCGAACAAAGCATGTTTGCGGATGAAATCAACTTTCTCCAACTGATCTTGTAGACAGGAAAAAAACCTCGCGCTCTGCTCTTGTACGTCAAAACTTCTCTCAAACAGCCTTGCGCGTGAAACCGCATAAAAAGCGGCACTCGCTGCCGCAAGAACAAGGCAGACCACACTCAACTTGATATTCAGGCTACCGAGAACAAACAGGGCGGACAAAAGGGTGATAACGTTGCTTGAAACCCCCACAACCGAGTTGATTACGAAGATGACAAGGTCATTAGCGTCGTGATTGATTTGCTGGTTATAATACGACGCGTTGAAGCCCTCGAAGAATGCCTGGGGAAGGTGCTTCACGTGCTCAAGCGTATCCGCATTTAAGCCGAACCCCGCATGCGACTGAAGGTTGATGTACAGCATCTCTGAGCAATACACTAGTCCCGCTCGAACCGCTTGGACCGCAACCAGAATAAGGCAACAAACGAGAACGGCGGCAAGATCGGCGCTGGCCGGCATCGCCAATCGGTTTACCACTATGCCGGTAAGAAAGGGACCCGCAAGCGCAAGCAGCCCGACCAAAACTGTTACGACAAGATAGGCGTAGAATCGACCGCCCAGTATATATTTTCTACAGAGATTAAGCATCAGCCTCATTTTGCCCCGCACCCCGTTTTGCCGTATTCATCATCTGGGAGAGCAGCATTTTTTGCTCGGCATCATACCGGAAGGAAACGCAACGTTTCCCCTCACCGTTTAAGGCGTGGTTGGGGCACCCTCCCATGCACATGGGAAAAGCAAAGCACTCTTGGCATTCCGGGTCATCCGGCTCATATGCCATCCAGTTAATCATGTTCTTGCTCAACATTGGCGGCTCGAAAATAGTTCCGACCCTCCGCTCCTTCATTCCAATGTCATCCCAGCACTTATACAAATCTCCGACGGGATCAACCACGTACGAGTTGATTCCAACGGCGCAACATATCCCGAAATTCGTCCCACCAAAAGGTTGAACTTTGAAGCCCCGCGCAATTGCCCTTTTATAAAACTCAGTCTCCTCATACGAGAACTCTTTTACAGTAAAGCAGTGGCTGTCGTTCGCACATACCTGATTGATATCGTCAACAGGGGCTAAATAGAAGTGAACCTTATTCATCAGGCCATTTAGCTCGAGATAATCCAATAGCTCTTGAGCGGCCTCGATGTTGGTCTTGTCGACGTTGCTCCTTATCGAAATATCGATGATGTCGGCACACTCTTTGACGTTCTTGAGAATACGTTCGTATGTAGGGCTTCCGTCGTGAAGAATCCTCCTCGAATCGTGATCCGACTTCGATCCATCTATAGTCACTTGCGCGCTCGTCACACCACATGCCGCGAGCCTCCTTGCAACATCAGGCGTCAGCAGATAGCCATTTGTCACTATCGATGCGGAATATTCACACGTTGGCCCCACGACATCTTTCAGATCCGACGTAATCCGTTCGATCATCTTCATTCCGAGCAGAGGCTCGCCGCCGTACCATCCAACTGAGAGACTTGCGATACCAGGATAGTAATCTTTCACGAACTTGGAGAGCTGTGTCAAAACCTCCTCGCCCATCGTCGTGTACGCCTGTCCCTTTTCATAGCAGTAGGGACAGCAAAAGTTGCAAGCCATCGTTGGCGCAATGGTAAGGGACAGAGCAGTATTCGCAAAGCGCGCGGCGCGACTTTGCAACCTGATCTCCCCAAGCTCGTCCCTCTCCTCATTGACTAGGATGCCTCCCCTTATCAGCTCCGCGACAAGATCATCGGCATCCCGAACGTCCCCTTCTTGAATCCTTTTGAATTTCTGCGCGTATTCCGGATTTAACGACAGGATGCCGCCGGTTCGCGCATTCATGATAAGAAGACTTCCGTTATGTTCATGCACCACATTAAATTGCGACAGTTTCACTTCGCACCATCTCCATTTCCAATCAAATCCATATCGACCCTCAGACGCTGCGCATACGCCAGCGCACTACCTTCTTCGATAAAAACTGCACGAAAGCAGCAATAGACATGCGAGCGACACGATGACCGCATGGCCGCATGCAGCCATCAGGACCGTCCCGCCGGCAGCCCCGCACGCCCTCATCCAATAAGCCATGTGAACCGGGGGTAAAACGGTTGGGAAACTCATCGCGATAACAAGGCCCGCGAACGTTGCGACCAGCAAGGCTCCCGACACAAGAGATCTGATCCTGAACACCTCATATGCAACCGCAACCATCAGCGTATAAGCGGCGTCTATAACGATATTCGACAGGAGTGCCGAGGTCACATTACCAACCGTAAGGCTGTCTAGACCGCTTCCGGAGCACACGGCAAAGACCGCAGCGACACCGAGAGTAAACACGATGTAGGGGCACAGCGTATACACTTCGCAAGCCAATGTCTTTGCCGCAAACAGCTGCCAGCTGCGGAAGCCCCGAGCAATCGAAACTCCCCTTGCCGACACGCTCGTCGCATCACCGAATAGCGTCCCCGCCACAACAACAGAGACGATTGGGAAGAACACCGTATGCGCCATGGAGACGACACTTAGCCAGGAAGAGATACCCGTTGGCCCAACCCCTATCGAGAAAAGATAGCCCGGATCGGCGGAAAAGCCAAAGAACTGGCCCTCTCCCCCTGCGGAGACCCATGCGCCGGACCCGGCAAACACATAAATCCCCGCGATGCCCAAATACATCAGCGCTATTATCACGGCGAGTTTCATTCTCCTTGCGCGGAACAGTTCCGCCCTGACCGACATCCCAAGATTCATCGAACCGCCGTCCTTACAAATAGCGAGACGAGCGCAACTCCAACCGACACAAGCACAGTGCCGCCCGCATACAGCAAAACCTGAATTACACCAACATTCTGCATACTCAGGGAACACAGGTTCATCAGGTAATACACGGGCGAGAGCATGAGCAGCAAGCTGGGCTGACCGCTTCCGTATGTACTTGGGAACCACACCATCACAAATATCGAAACCGCTATTGCAACGACGCTGCTCGCCACCACACTCCTCGTGAGCAAATACAGGGCGAAGGTAGCGGCGTACATCGAAATGAGCAGCAGCGCGATCATCAGCGCAATCGATACAAATTGGGCAAACCCTGAGCACGAGGCCCCAACGTCCCATTGGGCCATCTTGGTTAAATACAGCGCAGTCGTAGAAAGAAGATACACGGCACCGACCAGAGTGCAGTTCACCAACAGCTTCGTGATCACAATCGCCGCCTGCGACACCCCTCGCGATCTCGATACGGCGTAAGCCACGGATTCAAAGTCTCTCGACGTAGCGTAAACCGCGTAGAGAATCGTCACCGGAATCCAGACCACTGTAGACGCAAAAGACGTCCGGGCAACAGAGCCCAAAACGTCCCCTGCATCCACTAGGTTTCCAATAAAACCTATAGCCCCTCCAAGCGTATACGGGTCATCACCGGCGACCATGATCAGCACCTCAGACGAAGTCGCAGCCGCAACCACATACAGCACAGCCGCAAGCGCAATCATCAGAGCGGTCGCCGGGTGCCTGGCGAGCAACCATACCTCGCTCCGAAAAGCTGAGATGAACTCGCGTTTCATCACAGCTCGCTCTCTCGACCGATGAGCTCCGAATAAAACTCCTCAAGGCTCTTCCTATGAGAATACGCCTCCGCAACCCTCACACCTGCGGTCGAGAGCGCTTCGATTGCAATGCCCCGCCCTTCCTTTTTCTCCTCATAGCGCATAAGGACGCTGCCGTCCGGCAGAAAAGAATGTGAGGTCTCATCTCCGAGAACCGATCTCGTTCGCTCCAGATCGTCCACATGCAACACGAAACCACCGCGGCATGACTTTTCCAGCTGAGGTGCGGTCATCCTTCGAATGAGGCGACCATGACTTATGAAGAGGTAATCAGTTGCCAGCTTGTGCATCTCCTCAAGATTGTGGCTGGATACGAGAATCGTTTTACCTTGATCTTTGTTAAGATGCGTAAGGATTTTTCTTACTTCGACTATCCCCATCGGATCCAGGCCGTTTGTCGGCTCGTCCAGGATCAACAGCTCCGGATCGCCCAGCAACGCTATGGCCAGATCGAGACGCCTCCTCATTCCCATTGAGAAGTTCTTCACTTTCTTCCCGCCGGCCTCCCCCAAACCGACGGTTGATAACACACCGTCGATGGAACGATCGGTGGGAAGCCCCCACTCAATACAGCGAACGACCAAGTTGTCTCGCGCGGTCAGATTAGGATACGAAGCATTGAGGTCGGGCATATAACCCAGCCTTTCCCTGCAGCTCCGTATTTCACGTCTCCCGGTTTGCCCAAACATCGAGATCGTTCCTGACGATGGCTCCGAAAGCCCCGTGATCAATCGAATTAACGTGCTCTTGCCGGCACCATTCTCCCCAATGAGTGCACACAGCTCGCCTTCCATTAAAGAGAACGAGACTGATTTAACCGCTTCAAACCCGCCATATCTCTTGGATATGGCACGCAATTCAACTGGGACTTCCCGCATGGACGACATCCTCCCCGTCAATAAAAAGGGACGACATGGCAATTGTGCGGGGTTATAGGTAACGTCGGTTCGCCCCCCCATATTGCAATGCCACATCGCCCCTCAGGCGCTGCTGGCCAAAATATCTTTGAACAGTCTGTGCACGCCGTACGGCGTGCACT